>JAIKWA010000090.1 GCA_024685135.1 Saccharofermentans sp. | reverse complement strand
GTTCTTGACCATCTCGGAGAAGAGCTTCTCGGACTCGATGAGGGAAACCTGAACGTTGCCGTGAGGGTCTCTCTCGAGGAAGAGCTGCTGCTGGATGCCCTGGGGAAGGATATCGAAAACCTTGAAAGCATCAGCGGAAAGGCCTGCCTTGATGAACTCGTACTTTGCGTTCCAGTCAGGAAGAGCGTTGAACTGAGCTGTCTTTTCGCCTGCTAACAGCTCGTTGATCTCAGCGATGAGAGCGGAGAACTCGGGAACGAACTCTACGATACCCTCGGGGATGATGGCAACGCCGAAGTTGTCGCCGTTAGCAGCTCTCTTCTCAACGGAATCAGCGATCTGGTTTGTGATGTCAGCAAGTGACATCTTCTTAGCTGCAACTTCCTCACCGATGAGGCAGATGTTAGGCTGTGTCTCAAGAGCGCACTCAAGGGCAACGTGGGAAGCAGAACGTCCCATGACCTTGATGAAGTGCCAATACTTCTTAGCGGAGTTAGCGTCACGCTCGATGTTGCCGATGAGCTCGGAATATGTCTTTGTAGCAGTGTCGAAACCGAAAGATGCCTCGATGTCCTCGTTCTTGAGGTCACCGTCGATGGTCTTAGGGCAGCCGATAACCTGGATGCCTGTGTTCTTTGCAGCCATGTACTCAGCAAGAGTAGCAGCGTTTGTGTTGGAGTCGTCGCCGCCGATGATTACGATAGCTGTAAGGCCGTTCTCTTTTGCATATTCAGCAACAGTGTTGAACTGCTCTTCTGTCTCGAGCTTTGTTCTGCCGGAACCGATGATGTCGAAACCGCCTGTATTTCTGTATGCGTCGATGAACTTGTCGTCGAACTCAACATAGTCGTTCTTAAGAAGTCCGTCAGGTCCCTTCTTGAAGCCGAGGAGCTTGTTCTCAGGGTTTGTAGCCTTAAGAGCGTCATAGAGGCCGGAGATGACGTTGTGTCCGCCCGGAGCCTGGCCGCCTGAAAGGATAACGCCTACAACCTGCTTCTTAGCAGCTGATGTGTTAGCGCCCTTAACGAATGTGATCTCGGGCTTACCGTATGTGTTAGGGAAAAGAGCCTTGATCTGGTCCTGATCTGCAACACTCTGTGTAGCAGCGCCTTCCTGAACAGAGATCTCTGCAATGCCGTTTCTGAGCATACCCGGAAGCTTGGGCTGGTACTCGTATCTGGCTTTCTGAAGCGGTGAAATATCCATAATTACACTCCTTTAAGTATAGATTTAACAAACATTAGAATAATAGATAATTTAACCCGAAAAGTAAATGCTTTTCGGGTTAAACATTAGTCAATCTTCTTTGCGAAAAGCAAGTTCAGACCTGCTTGGCCCACCACCAGCAGTAAGCCTGCGTTCTCGCGGCAAAAGAGCTGCCCTTAAGGAGCTCTTTTACCTGCTCTTTGTCATACCAGGCAGCCTCGATCTCCTCTTCGTCAGAAGTGCTCGGAGCAAATTCTCCCGCTGCCGTTCCGATGACGCAGCAGCTCTTCTCGTTCGTGATGCCTACCGCCGAAAAGCTTACGGGAAGCACTTCCTCGATCTTTTCGAGCTTAAGGCCAGTTTCTTCCCAGAGTTCCCTTCTCGCTGCTTCCTCAAGGCTCTCGCCCGGATCTATGAGTCCTGCCGGGAAATTGTAGGCAAAATCGCCTACGGCCATGCGGAATTCCTTATTTAAAAGGATCTTAGTTCCGTCGACCGAAGTGATTATCAGTATTACCGCGTCGCACTTATCGTTCCTGATACCGTTCTCAAGACCTGTGATGTTGCTGTCACGGGATACCATCTCATAGATCTTCGGATTGCCCTTCTCTGTCTCGTATTCGGCTTTGTAAAACGTGATGAACTTACCTGCAAAGGCCTTGCTTATTCCCTTGAACTTCATTTATTGCCCATCCTTTTCTTTAATACGTCGGGTGATGCCACAGAATATCCGAAGAACCCGAGCTTGTCGCCCAGAAGGAAGTATTCCCCGTGGTTGTAAGCAACGAGCTTTGCATTGTCCAGGCAAAGCCTTCCGTTATCATCGGTAAGATAGGAATCCGCCGTAACTGCGACGATCTCGCCTATGAACATGTCGTGAGAGCCAAGCTCTGTCACGCTCTTCACCTTGCAGGATATCGAGACGGGCGCTTCCTTGATGGCATATGCATATTCAAGGCCTTCAGCCTTAACTGGTGTAAGGCCGCATTTCGCAAACTTGTCCTCATCTGCTCCCGACCTGACGCCGCAGTAATCGCAGGGCTTGCAAAGCGACTTGGAGACGAGGCTAATAACGAATTCGCCCGTTTCGGAAATAAGCTTATGTGAATGCCTCGACTTACGGATGCTAACTGATACCATCGGCGGCTCGGAATTGACGGTTCCCGCCCAGGCAACCGTCATTATGTTAGGTCTCTGAGCTGCATAGGAAATGTCTTTTCCGGCGCATGAGACCATTACGACCGGTACGGGATTCAATATCGTTGAAATGCCAACCGGACTCTTATCGTGTTTTGCCATATGTCATGCCTCCTTGAAACCGAGGGGTGTAACCGCCGTAAAGCTCTCATGGAGCAGCAGATAGTCCTTTATGTCGATACCTGCCGAATATCCTACGATGCTGCCGTCCTTTCCGATTACGCGGTGGCACGGTACTATAACGGCAACCGGGTTGTCACCGCACGCGGCGCCAACTGCCCTGGTTATCTTTCTAGCTTTTGTCTTATCCCCGCCGGTAAGCTTCAGAGCGATATCCTCATAGCTCCTGGTTGCCCCATAGGGTATGCTGCAAAGGGCCTTCCAG
The DNA here is from genome assembly GCA_024685135.1 of Saccharofermentans sp. Classification (GTDB taxonomy): domain Bacteria; phylum Bacillota; class Clostridia; order Saccharofermentanales; family Saccharofermentanaceae; genus Saccharofermentans. The sequence goes on along the minus strand of JAIKWA010000090.1, from coordinate 96,012 downwards.
ACTTCACGCTGGAAATCCGTACCCTGATTGAACTTAACATTAATGTCGAAGCCCGACCTGCTGCTCGAAAAGTATTCTGCAAGCTCGAGTGTTGCTCTTCCGACCTCTTCGGGAAGATACTCCATCTGCTCGGCATCTATCGCATATCTGCCGTCGTTGCGGGCCAGTCCGCCTGACTCCTCCAGAAGCCCCAGGCCACACGCTACATTCTCTGCGAACTTGTCGTTTTCGATCTTTTGGCCGTAATGGAAGAGCTTAACTCTGTCGATATAGTCTTTTCCGCCTCCGATCATGGCAACTCCGCGCTCAAAAGGCACGAAACAGACGTTATATGCCGGATATTCATAAGAGAGCATCGAGAAAAGCCCTGAATCCGCAAATCCGGTCTTTCTCCTCACCTCGTCCCTCAGGACGGCTTCCTGAACGAAGCCAGCGCCTGTGATTATCCTTTCGATCCCTTCGTTTCCGTGGTCGACTATTACGGTGACCTTGTGATAGAACTCCTCCAAGAAACAATAGTGCAGGAGTCTGTCAACGACGGCACTCTGGGTATCAGCATTGGCATCTTTGGTGAAAACGAATTCGAGATGGGCCCTGCATTTCCTTCTGTCAGGCCTGAACAGCTTGATCATGGCGTAGATCTCGTCATTCTTCAGCGCGATCAGTGCCTCGCCTGAACTTCCTTTTCCGAATGATCTGATGTCATCTTCGATGAGCGACAGCGTGCCCACCATAAGACCGCGCGAACGAAGTACCGCGCTGTCTCTGATATGGATACTGCGAAGCTCAATCATAGACCCCATAGCATGCCTCCGGATTGAATCTGTCATTGCTGACGCCGAAATAAAGGATCGTGTATTCGTTGGTCTTGCGGTAGATCCTGTTGTCGTAGCTTCCCGGGCAGTAAACCGCATTATCCATCGTCTGTCGGAGTTCATTTACCATCGTACCAAAAACGCCTTCATTTGCGGCCATGGTCCACACTTTTCCGGAACGCACGAGAGGCATGAGTCCCTCCATGTTCTCCATCCTGTATATCAGGAGCTGGGCATCCTCGTCATATGAGATGAAAGAAGCGAAATCTACCGCAAACTGCATGTCCTCGCACTTCTGCGAGACGCAAAGCGAATATGCCCTGAGATAAGGAACGCCCGCATTTGACGTGCTGCTGCACGGCAGCTGCAGGAAATATAGTTTTTCAGGATAGTATTCCTCCCAGGTCCTGCAGCTTGCTGAAGAATCGACCCAGAGAGCCGCATTTCTGGAGAACACGGGATCAGCGCCATCCTTATCGGCATTGGCGGACATCTTGGAGTCATAGAGTTTCCTTAAGTAGCCGGAAGCTGCATTTATAATGGTTTCAGCCGATTCCTTATTAGCCAGATATTCATTGCGCATCATGTAAGATACTGCCCTGTCGTTTGAGAAACAGGATCCGAGATAAGGCATCAGCTCATATCCGGATGCAAGAGGAATGCACTTGTACGTACTGTATGTCTGTTCAAGATACTTGGTAAAGTCTTCAGTAGTGTACTTCGCCTGTATGCGACCGTCTTTCGGAACATAGTCCCTGTTGCCGAAGATCACGGTGGCAGCACAATAGTGCGGCAGTCCGAAAAGCTTGCCGTCCACTAACTGGCTCGACATTGATCCCGCATAGATCTTAGCTCCGTCAATATACTGCGTGCGTGAGGCATACAAACTGATGTCAGTGGCAAGTCCAGAATCCGCGGCAGACTGGAAATCCGCTGCCAGGAACAGATCCGGTTCATTTCCCGATTCTCTCATTCCCTTAAGGTTTTCGAGGCTTGCGCCGTCATTGCTGACACCGGTGTTCTTGATTACATAATTGGTCGCGGTTGCGGAAAGCGCATCTATGTTTACATCGGCACCCGAAACAGTGTTATCCCAGGTCCCGTTGTTTTTGGAATAAAACATGGCAGAAAGGCACCTGATGGTCTCATCCGAATAAGGAAGAGCTACTTTCAGGTTCCTGATACCGTCGGAAGTATTCTTTTCTTTGGAAGACGGCTCGGTCTCAACCTGCTTCGTATTGGAAGGGGCTTCCTTAAATGACGGGAAGTCTTCAGATTCCCTGCGGCATGCGCCCAAAAGCAGTGTCATACACAAAGCTAAAGACGTTGCGCAGATCTTTTTCAAATTCACGTTTGACACCTCCAATACAGTTTAATTATAACTCAATTAATAAAAACTATAATAAAATAGATTTACTTGACATAAATTGGTTGAACAAGTATATTTCTTTAAGTATGCCAATGTGGCTCAGGGGTAGAGCAATTCACTCGTAATGAATAGGTCGTGGGTTCGATTCCCACCATTGGCTCCAAGGTTCAGCCCCGGACATCAGGACTCCGGGGCATTTTTATAGGAGTTTGCTTGATAAAGCCGCTTTTAAAAAAATCGGTTCTCTTCTGTTTTACAATGCTCTTATCTGCAGCATTGTTAATCCCATGCTTCCCTGCCGTTGCTTTCGCTGACGGCTATCCGTATGTCTTATCAGGCACATCCGTCATCAATGGCGAAGGCCACTCCATAGCTTCTTTTGAATCCGGCATCCTGACCATAGGCAAAGCGGATTCCGGAAAGAACATCAAATCCGTCAACATCAGACTTGATATGATTGACAAGAACTTCCCGGGTTCTCTTCAGTACCGTATCTGCGTAAGCAAACAGGGATGGCAGGAATGGACAGATAGCGGCAAGACAACCGGACTTACCAACAGGACCTTCATTACCGCCATCCAAATGAGACTGACCGGCGCGCTTGCTGATGCGTATGGCATCTGGTACTCGGCATGGACAGATATTCATAACGGACAGCAAGGCTGGGTTTGCGATGAGGCCGTAGCCGGAAGCGCTGCCGAAGGCAGAAGGATCGAGCAGATCAGGGTTATGCTTGTAAGACGCAGCAGAATGAACGGCGAAACAAACATTGCCTACAGGTCTTACATTGAGACTTCCAAATGGGAAAGGGCCTGGAAATACAATAAACTGGTCTCCGGCAGGCCCGGCAAGAACAAAAGGATCGAGGGGATCGAATTATCCCTTCGCAGCAATGAATATACCGGCAGCATCCAGTACCGCGCACTTATCTCAGGCGACCGCGGCTGGCAGAACTGGTCATCCAACGGCCTTCTTTGCGGGAAGCTTACAAAAAAGAAAAGATTTGAAGCCATCGAGATAAGGCTTACAGGCGAAGTCGCTTACCACTATGACATCTATTACAGGACTTATGTCAGCGGACTCGGCTGGTTTTCGTGGGCAAAGAACGGAGAACCCTCCGGTTCAAGAGGCATAGGCAGACGCATCGACGGTATCCAGATCACTCTTGTCAGGAAAGGCGGAAATAATCCCGGCGCCCTGAAAAATATCAGAAGCGCTTATGGTTACAGCTATGTCTCTACCAGTTCCTCAAGCGGTGTCAGCGAATGGAAGATCGGAACAGGCAAGAATTTCGCTTCTACCGTTCTCAAACGCGCAAAGTACTATAACCGCACGCCTTATAAGGATATGAGGTGCGATGCGTTAGTAGCTCAGTGTCTGGTCGATGCGCTCGGCACGGATCTCGGAAAAGCCAGCAAAAAAAGCAAGTACGCAAGACTTAACGAATGGATCGGTCTCAGCGCTCTTGAAGCCCTGCTTTCCAGCAATTTCACCTATAAGGACAACAACGGCAAGACCGTTATATGCAGGCCTGTTGACAAGACCAAGCTCAAAAAGCTGGTAAAAAAGACCTGGAAGAGAAAAGAAAAGAAGATCGACGAAGAAGAGTTTAATACATGGATCAGGAACCACTGCAAACCCGGTGACATCCTTGTTTTCTATAACAAAAACAAGAAGCCGATCCACTGCGGCATCTATTCAGGTGTACAGCAGACTTCGGTAAAGGAATACGAGTACTTCCACGGCAAGAAAAAGGGCGAAAAAGAGATCGACATGAAGCCCGGTCATTACATGTGGCATTCAGGCTATGATACCGGCGTATCAAACAAGTATGTATTCTGGGCAGCTGAAATCGGCCGCACTTACTACATAAGACGTTACCGCCTCGATTCCGGCAAGATGCAGCCTCCTGCACCCGTGCAGAAATATAATCCCTGATCAGTTAATCAGCGTCTGAAGAATTTCGCCAGGGGCTCTATTATGTCGCTCAGATCCTTGATCGACTTGTTGAGTGCCGTTATATCGATGGAACTCATTCTCTCTACCGTCTTGCTTACGGAATCTGTATTGTCGACAACGACCTTATCCACGTTCTTAACCATCTTGTCTATGCCGTCGAGTGACTTCTCAACAGATCCAATGGCTTTATCTGCATTGGCAACAACAGCCTCGATGTTGTCGATCGCCTGATACGCATTATTGAGAGTCGCATTGACCTTTGGAACTATGATCAGCACAGCCGCACCGAAAATCAGGCAGATCGCCACAAGCGATACGGCAGTTATAAGTGAACGCTTACTTGCCTTCTTCTGCTCTTTCAGCAGTTCGATCAGGAGTTCGCGGTCACTCAAAACGGAAAGATCACCATTCTTTTTGGAACCGGAATCTTCAACGGGCTTATTCTCTATGGGCTTATTCTCAACGGCCTCTTCTGTTGCTTCAGTTGTTTCTGTTACTTCAGTCTTTTCTTCCAGAGCCTTGATCTCTTCATTTTCAGCCATTTTCCTGTCCCCCTGATCTTGTTAAGAGTTAAACGAAAGATATATTAGTTTTACCATGACATCCGCAATATGTGAAATAAAAAGAGTGAGCGAAGTATATCTCAACTTCACTCACTCCGTTCATTTATATTTCGTAAAACCCAAGAAAAAGAAGGCTTTGCGAGCGATTTCCGCACAAGCGGGCTATGCCCGCGCGGAGGACCTTAGCGAGCAAAACCTTCTTTTGAAATTAATGATGGAAAAGTCTGATCCCCGTGAATGCCATTGCCATGCCGTACTTGTCGCATGTCTCGATGACGTTGTCGTCACGGATGGATCCGCCGGGTTCTGCAATGTACTTAACGCCGCTCTTGTAAGCGCGCTCGATGTTATCGCCGAACGGGAAGAAAGCGTCAGAACCGATTGAAACATTGGTGTTCTTTGCGATCCACTCCTTCTTCTCTTCCATGGTCAGAACTTCCGGCTTAACCTTGAAAAGCGTCTGCCATACGCCGTCTCTTAAGACGTCGTCATGCTCTTCGGAAATATAAACATCGATGGTGTTGTCACGTACTGGACGGCTGATGTCATCAACAAACTGCAGACCCATGACCTTCGGATGCTGTCTGAGCCACCAGATATCAGCCTTGTTTCCTGCAAGTCTTGTGCAGTGGATCCTGGACTGCTGTCCAGCGCCGATACCAATACACTGACCGTCCTTTACGTAGCAAACGGAGTTGCTCTGAGTGTACTTTAGAGTGATGAGGGAGATGAGAAGATCTTCCTTCTTGTCATCAGGAATATCCTTGTTGACTGTTACAATGTTCTCGAGAAGAGCCTTGTTGATATCAAGCTCGTTTCTTCCCTGCTCGAATGTTACGCCAAAGACCTGCTTGCGCTCGATCGGATCAGGCTTATATGAAGGATCGATCCTGATGACGTTATATGTTCCCTTACGCTTTGTCTGGAGGATCTCAAGAGCCTCCGGTGTGTAGTCGGGAGCGATGACGCCGTCGCTGACTTCGCGCTTGAGCATATTTGCAGTAACTGCATCGCATGTATCTGAAAGAGCTGCGAAATCGCCGTAAGAAGACATTCTGTCAGCGCCTCTTGCTCTTGCATATGCGCATGCGATCGGAGAAAGCTCTCCAAGATCATCAACGAAATAGATCTTTGCTTCAGTATCGGAAAGAGGTCTTCCTACTGCTGCTCCTGCAGGTGAAACATGCTTGAAAGAAGCTGCAGCCGGCATTCCTGTTGCTGCCTTGAGTTCTTTAACAAGCTGCCACGCATTGAAAGCGTCGAGCAGATTGATGTATCCGGGCTTACCGTTCAATACTTCGATAGGAAGTTCGGAACCGTTTTCCATAAAGATGCGGGACGGCTTCTGATTGGGGTTGCAGCCGTACTTAAGTGCCATTTCACTGGACATATATGTTTCCTCCTGTTGCCGCTAAAAGCGGGATTATCTAACGTTCTTGTTGACGATCCTTGTCTCGTATGTACCGTCAGCGATATTGATGAATCTTACGAAAAGCGATACCTTGTTCTCCTCGTTGAGAGACTCCCAGACATTCTTTGTAAATGAATCGATATCGCCGCTGATAGCAACCTTTTCAGGCTCGCCTTCAAAAGAAGGAAGCGGGTTGCCGTCACCCATGTATGTATGGATGAATCTTCCTGTTCCGTCAAGCGGATTTGAATATGTGTAAGTATGTCTCTCGCAGGACTCGGGATTGCCGTCTGCGCTCTTTAAGATCGACATTGCAAAGTTGTATGTGCCGTTCTCAACACGCATGATGCCTGATATACGGGGAGTATAGTTCGGAGCATCATCCTCGAACTCCCTGTCCCTTAAAGACTGCTCAAATGTGTACTGTCTGTCCATGAGTTCATAGATGGTATCTGTCTGATCTCCGTTTGTAACGATCGTCTTGTTGCCGAGAACCCTGACAGGTGAATATATGATGAGATGCGGATCGGAAAGCTTTGAAGGATCGAAAGCCTCTGTCTTGATTCCGTCTGATGTCTCTGTGAAAACACGGTTGCGTGAGTTTACGCTTCTTCCCATGATGAAATAAGCGGTAACGGCCTTGCTGCCGTCCTCACTTCTTCCAATTACGATTCCTCTTCCGGGGTAAGCATTGGACTTAAGTAATTCTCCGAGATCTGCTGTTTTCATTTTTCTGCACCTCCAACTGTTATTCTGTTACGTATGCTATGTTGTTTTCGATAGAAACCTTGCCGTCTGCGATAAGCCTTATGGCTTTGGGAAGTATCTTCCATTCGCACTCCTGCATGATCCTCTTCTGAAGCACTTCAGGCGTGTCGCCGGGAAGTACTTCTGCCGATTTCTGCAAAAGGATCGGACCTTCATCGTAATTCTCGTTTACGAAATGAACCGTCGCGCCTGATACCTTTACTCCTCTTGCAAGTGCTGCTTTATGCGGCTTGATGCCGTACATGCCCTCTCCGCAGAAAGAAGGGATCAGTGACGGATGAATGTTGATTATGCGGTTGGAATACATCGAAACCGTCTTGGATCCCAGAAGCGAAAGATAACCTGCGAGAACAATAAGTTCAGCGCCTGACTTCTTAACACACTCAGCCATTTCGCTGTCCCACTGCTCCCTTGAAGGATAGTCTGAAGCCCTCATTACAACGGAAGGTATTCCGTTCTCTGAAGCACGTGTCAGCGCATATGCTGAAGGTGATGATGAAAGGACGAGAACGATCTCAATGTCTTTCAGGATCCCTGTCTTAGTGTTGTCGATTATCGCCTGGAGATTTGTTCCGCCTCCTGATACGAATACTGCTATCTTCATCGTTTATCCTCAAACAATACCTGATATTTCTTAAGCTTCGCCATCCTCGGGCTTTCCGGCAACGAAGTCACCGTCGAAGCATGCGGAACAAACGCCGCAGTCGATCGTGTTAAGCGATGCCTTCAAAGACTCAAGGCTGATATAAGCAAGCGAGTCAGCACCGATCATGTCGCGGATCTCTTCTATTGTCTTTGTGCTTGCGGGAAGCTCAGTCTCAGAAGAAGCATTGACGCCATAGCAGCAGCCGAACTTAACCGGCGGAGATGCAAGTCTTACATGTACTTCTTTTGCACCGTTCTCCCTGAGGAATGAAATTATGTGCTTTGTCGTTGTACCTCTTACAAGAGAGTCATCAACGATAGCGATCTTCTTGTCCTTGATGGCAGTCTTGAGAGCTGCGAACTTCATTCTTACTGCGAGTTCTCTCTGCTGCTGTGTGCTCTTGATGAATGTTCTGCCTACGTATCTGTTCTTGAGAAGTCCTGATCCGTATGAAACGCCAAGGCCTGCCGCATAACCTTCTGCAGCAGCGTTGCCTGAGTCGGGAGCGCCGATTACAAGGTCAACATCAGCAGGGCTCTCCTTTGCAAGAGCCATACCTACTCTGTATCTTGAATCGAAAATGGACATCTTGTCGATCACAGAGTCAGGTCTTGCAACGTATACATACTCGAAAACGCAGACCTTTGTATCCTTCTTCTCTGTTGCTTCGTTATAGAGAAGTGAGCTCATGCCGTCTTTTGAAATAGTAATGATCTCGCCGGGCAGGAAGTCTCTTACCGTCTCGCATCCGATTGCGTCGAGAGCGCAGGACTCTGATGAGATATAGTATCTGTCATCTTTCTTTCCGAGGATGAGCGGTCTTAATCCGTAAGGATCCCTTACGCCGATGAGCTTGTCTTCCGTCATGAAGATCATGGCATAAACGCCGTGGATCTGCTTCATTGTCTCGAGGATGGCATGCTCACAGTCCTCTGTTCTGATCCTGTTTCTGGAGAACAGTGAAAGGATGATCTCGGAATCAGTATTAGTCTGGAAGATGGCACCCTGATCCTTGAGTTCGTCTCTGACCTTATTGGCATTCATGATCACAGAATCAGAAGTGAGAGCAATGCTTCCAACTCTTGACTTGATCGATATGGGTTGGATCGCTTCAGGTCCGTTCTCACGTGGAGAACCGCCCTTGCAGTGAGCAATGGCGCATGTACCCTGCAATGCAGATAATGTAACTTCATCGAAAACATCGGTAACTAGTCCAATTGCTTTATGTACGAGGAAAGTACCGTTGTCGTTTACGGCGATACCTGCACATTCCTGACCTCTGTGCTGAAGTGAAAAAATGCCGTAATAAGCATCTTTTGCTACATCCTGCGCCTGACCCTTAATGTCATAAGTTCCGAAAATTCCGCTCATTTTGTTCCGTCCTTTGTATGAATGATTTGATTATTTGTCCATATCGGCTATCTTCTGCTTAAGCCTTGCATCACGCTCGGCAACAGAATCAGCAAGACTCTTCTTGTAAGCCTTGAGAGCATCGCTCAGATCCTTATCGGAAAGCGCGAGGATCTGGCATGCGAGAATGGCGGCATTGGATCCGCCGTCGATCGCAACAGTAGCGACCGGAATGCCTGTAGGCATCTGGACCGTTGCGTAAAGAGCATCAACACCGTTAAGAGCACCGCCTTTGCAGGGAACTCCGATTACGGGAAGAGTCGTATTAGCGGCAAGAACACCTGCCAGATGAGCTGCAAGTCCTGCAGCAGCGATGATGACCTTGAATCCTCTTTCTTCAGCGGTAGACGCAAGCTCGTGCGCACGGTCGGGTGTCCTGTGTGCGGATGCGACGTCTGCCTCAAACTCAACGCCAAACTTATTCAGCATCTTGAAGCAACCTTCCATTACCGGAAAGTCAGAATCAGATCCCATGATAACCAATACTTTTCCTGCTGCCATATTAACCTCTCCTCCTTTTATCACTCGTCTCCCTGAGCCCAGTTGAGACGCGACATTACTCTGTCATAAGCTTTGCTTTCAAATGCATAGGGCTTCGGGCAATAGTCATTTCCCCTCTTGCTGCTCCTTAAGGAATACGGAATGACATTAAGCCTGTAATCCGCAACCTTCTTGCCGGTCTCATCCATTACGAAAGTGCACTGGATGATGACGGAATCGGGATCGCTGGGATTAGTGTGTCCGCCAAAGCAGAAATTTCCGATGCTGTAGAGAATGTATTTTCCCTTGTAGACCTCGATAGGCTGGAGTCTGTGAGGATGTGTTCCTACGACGATGTCAGCTCCGTGATTGATGAGCGCGCGGCCTCTCTTGGTCTGGCTCTTAGTCTGCTTGTAAGTAGCCTCTATACCCCAGTGGCAGGAGACTATTACTATCTGACATCCTTTGCTCCTCAAAGTCTTGATGAGCTTATATGTCCTGCTCAGACCGCCTGTTGATGTGTATCCGCACATACCGATCTTAATGCCGTTCTTTGCGGTAAAGATCGAATAGTTGGATGTGTCGCTCCACAGTATGCCTGCCTTGGTAAGATTCTTGCGTGTATCCTTGAGGCCTGACTGTCCGAAATCCAGAGTGTGATTGTTTGCGAGATTGACCGCTTCGATACCGCCACGCTTAAAGTACTTGATACCCTCAGGCTTCATCGCAAAGACGAATGCCTTCTTTCTATATGATTTGTTGTTCGTGATAGCCATTTCGCAGTTTACCAGAGTAAGGTCATCATTCTGGAAATACTGCTTGCACTTCTTGAAAGGATAATCCCATCTTTTCTTAACGACAGAATCGAAATGCTTGTAAGTACGCGCATCAGAACAAAGGGTCGTGTCACCTGCAAAAGAAACCTTAACGCTCAAAGGTGTGGGAGTGGCAGTGTTTTCCGCAGTCTCCTCAGTTGCAGTCTCTTCAGTTGAAGTCTCTGAAGCCGCCGTCCCGGAAGTTGTGGCTTCCGCAGTGGTTTCACCGGAAGTCTCAGCGGGGGTGGTCTCATCGGAAGCAGCAGGAGTGGTCTCATCATAAGCAACATATTCCGGAGCATTTGCCGCCGGGACAAACAGCTCCGCGTCAACCGGTACCGCATTGCCAAGGCCCACGGACAGACTGTTAAAAGCGCAGCCTGCGAAAACAGAAGCCGTTACCAGGAAACCAGCCGTAAAAGCTATCTTACGAAATGTCGTGCCTTCAATACTCACTTGTCCAGTTCCTTAAATATGAAAGGCCCGCGCTGTCTCCAAAATGATCAGAGCTGTCATGCACGGGCCCTCCTAAGTAGTCCTCAATTAACGGAAATCAGAATTCCCTTCTTCTTCCCTTTCTTTCTTCGCCGCCGAAGTCGTTGTCACGGCCGGAGTTGTTATTGTTCCTTCCTCCGAAACCGCCGCGGCGCTCGCGGTTAGGACGGTTCTCACGTCTCCTGGGTTCTTCCTCTACAAAGCCCTCAGGCTTCGGGAGGCAGTCCCTGATGGAGAGATTGAGTCTGCCCTGTGAATCGATCTCGATGAGCTTGACGTGAACCTTGTCGCCCTCGTGGAGAACGTCTTCGACCTTCTCAACTCTGTTCCAGGCCATCTTGGAAATGTGTACGAGGCCTTCCTTACCGGGGAGGAATTCAACGAAAGCGCCGAAATCCATAAGTCTCGTAACTGTACCGTCGTACTCTGTACCTACCTCAGGATCGGAAACGATGCCTGTGATGATGGTCTTTGCCTTGTCGGCAGCCTCGAGGTCAGGTGAAGAGATGTATACCATACCGTCATCGTTGATGTTGATCTGAGCGCCTGTGTCAGCAATGATCTTGTTGATGACCTTTCCGCCTGAACCGATGACCTCTCTGATCTTGTCAACAGGTACCTGCATGGAGATGATCCTCGGAGCCCACTTGTTAAGCTCAGCACGGGGTGCCGGGATACGGGGAAGGATGACATCGTTGATGATCTGGAGTCTTCCCTTATGTGTCATCTCGAAAGCAGCCTTGATGATGTCTAATGTGAGACCCTCGACCTTGATGTCGACCTGGATGGATGTGATACCTTCTGTTGTACCTGCAACCTTGAAGTCCATGTCGCCGAAGAAATCCTCGATACCCTGGATATCCATGAATACGAGGAAGTTATCCTCATTGTCGGGATCTGTGATAAGACCGGATGAGATACCTGCAACAGGTCTCTTAAGAGGGACACCTGCAGCCATGAGTGAGAGTGTTGAAGCACAAACGGAACCCTGTGATGTGGAACCGTTACTCATTGTGATCTCAGATACTGTTCTGATCGCATAAGGGAACTCTTCTTCAGAAGGAAGTACGGGGATGAGTGATCTCTCAGCGAGAGCACCGTGACCGATCTCTCTTCTTCCGGGGCTTCTTGAAGGCTTAGCTTCACCTGTTGAATAACCGGGGAAGTTATAGTGGTGGATATATCTCTTATATTCCTGCTCATCGAGGCCTTCGAGCTTCTGAGCTTCAGCAAGAGGAGCCAAAGTACAGATGTTCATTACCTGTGTCTGACCTCTCTGGAAGAGTGCGGAACCGTGAACTCTCGGAACTACGTCAACAGCGCAGGACAGAGGTCTGATCTCGTCTAATGCTCTGCCGTCAACACGTACATGCTCACGGAAGAGATAATCTCTTACGACCTTCTTCTCGAGCTTGTAGATAGCATCGCCGGCCCACTTGGAAAGGCCTTCTTCCTTCTCCTCGAGCATTGCTGCAACTTCTTCCTGAAGTGCATCAACGTTAGCATCTCTTACTTCCTTATCCTTGGAGAGAACTGCCTGTCTCATCTTGTCCCAACCGAAAGCCTTAACTGCCTCGAAGATCTCTTCGGGAACATCAGCGCTCTCATATTCGAACTTGGGCTTACCGATCTCGCTTACGATCTCGTTGATGAATGCGCAGATCTGCTTGATCACCTCGTGACCTTCAGCAATAGCATTGAGCATGATGTCATCAGGTACTTCGTTAGCGCCAGCCTCAACCATGCAGATCTTTGTGAGGGTACCTGCGAGGGTAACATACATCTGTGATTCCTGACGCTGCTCTAATGTAGGGTTGATAACAGTCTTGTTATCGATGAGGCCTAATACAACGCCGCCGATAGGTCCCTTCCACGGGATATCGGAGATAGCGATAGCAATAGATGTACCGAGCATTGCTGTGATCTCAGGTGAGCAATCGGGATCTACTGACATAACGAGGTTATTAACGCAAACATCGTTTCTCAGATCCTTAGGGAACAAAGGACGGACAGGACGGTCAATAACACGTGATGTGAGGATCGCCTTCTCTCCGGGTCTTCCCTCTCTCTTTAAAAATCCGCCGGGGATCTTACCTACTGCGTACATCTTCTCCTCGTAATCAACAGAAAGCGGGAAGAAATCGATGCCGTCACGGGGGCTCTTGGATGCAGTAACAGTTGAAAGAACTGTTGTGTCACCGTACTTTACGAGAGCTGAACCGTTTGCGAACTGTGCGATCTTACCGGTCTCGACAACTAACGGTCTGCCGGCAATCTCAGTCTTGAAAATCTTTTCCATAAAGACGTCTCCTTTATTAAATTCTTAAGGAGGTAGAACGTAGATTCGGTGTCCCGACAAAGTGCCCGGGCATCCAATCTACACACTACACTCCTTGCTAAACTTCTTAATTATATACTAATAAAAATTAAAGGCAAATCTGTAAATAAAAGAAAATCGGGTGATATCGCTATCACCCGATCAGATCTGTCAGAACAATGACTTGATGTCCGTGTATTCACAATCCTCGAAGCTGTCTGCGACGTTCTTGCAAGTGAGCTTGCCGTCGTATGTGTTGATAGCCGAGTAGATGACGGGATTCTTCTTGCAGGCTTCTTCAAGTCCTGATGCTGCGATCTGAAGACCGTACTTAACCGTCGCATTTGTGAGTGCGATGGTTGAGGTTCTCGGAACAGCACCCGGCATATTGCCTACACAGTAATGTACGACGCCGTCTTCTACGAAGATAGGATCGTCATGTGTCGTTTCCTTTGTTGTCTCACCGCAGCCGCCCTGATCTACTGCAACGTCAACGAAAACAGCGCCGGGCTTCATCTCCTTGAGATACTTCTTCTTGAAGAGCTTGGGAGCAGCCTTACCGGGGATAAGAACGGAACCGATAACGAGGTCTGCCGTCTTAACTGCCCTCTCGATATTTGTATCTGTAGATACGAGAGTCTGGATGGATGAGCCGTACTGGTCGTCTAACTGCTCGAGTCTTCTTAAGTTGATGTCGATGACTGTTACATTAGCGCCCATACCGACTGCGATCTTGCAGGCATTAGCGCCTACTGTACCGGCACCGATTATTACTACATTAGCCTTGGGGGTGCCCGGAACACCTGCAAGCAGGACGCCCTCGCCGCCGAAACGCTTCTCTAAGTATTTTGCGCCTTCCTGGATGCTGAGTCTTCCTGCGATCTGGCTCATGGGGATGAGCAGAGGCAGAGAGTTATTTGTCTCGAGCAATGTCTCGTATGCAACTCCCTTTACCTTGCCGTTTAAAAGGGCATCTGTCTGCTGTCTGTTGGCAGCAAGATGAAGATATGTATAGAGGATGAGGCCGTCGTGGAAGAGAGGATATTCAGACGGAAGGGGTTCTTTAACCTTGACCATCATCTCTGCCTTATCCCAGCAAGTCTTGGCATCTGTAAGGATAGCTCCCGCTTCCTTATACTCTTCGTCCGTAAAGCCGGAACCTTCGCCCGCACCCGCTTCGATGTAGACCTCATGACCTGCCCTAACATATTCCTTGGCATTGTCAGGTGTGATACCGACACGGAATTCGTTGTTCTTGATCTCTTTTACGCAGCTGATTCTCATAGTTGCACACTTCTCCTTCTCGAAAAAATATTATACCGCTTTAAATTTAAGCCTTAACGCTCTTAAGGTCTTCGAGCCAGAGGTCGCGCTTTGCATCCGTAGGCATTCTCCAGTCGCCTCTCGGAGATAAGCTTACAGTACCGACCTTAGGGCCGTCGGGAACGCAGGAACGCTTGAACTGCTGAGCAAAGAACCTGCGGATGAATACCTCTTCCCACTTGTAGATAGTATCGCTGTCGTACTTGCCGTCAAAGGCAATGAGTGCGAGACGATAGATCTTGGAAGGGGTAAAACCGAACCTGATAAAGTAATAAAGGAAGAAATCGTGAAGTTCGTAAGGACCCACCTGCTCTTCAGTCTTCTGTGAGATCTTGCCGTCTTCCGTTGGAGGTAAAAGCTCGGGAGATACAGGTGTGTCGACTATGTCTGCAAGCGCCGTTGACAGGCTCTCGCTTATGCTCTTTGTTCTCTGCGCTTCGTAGGATACCAAGTATCTTACCAAGGTCTTGGGGATAGAGCAGTTAACGCCGTACATCGACATGTGATCGCCGTTATATGTAGCCCAGCCCAGAGCGAGCTCGGACATATCGCCGGTGCCTATTACAAGGCCGCCCTCCTGGTTTGCGATATCCATGAGGATCTGTGTCCTCTCTCTTGCCTGGGAGTTCTCGTATGTAATGTCAGTTACATCAGGATCGTGCTCGATATCCTTAAAGTGCTGCATGACGGAATCGGAGATGGATATCTCCTTTAATGTGCAGCCGTATTCAGCAGCAAGGCTCATGGCATTGTTCCTGGTCCTGCTCGTAGTACCGAATCCCGGCATATTAACAGTGATTATGCCCTTGCGGCCTAAACCTAATCTATCGAAGGCATGGATGGTAACGATAAGAGCGAGAGTCGAATCGAGACCGCCTGACAGACCGATGACAGCCTTACTGCAATTGATGGCCTTAAGTCTTGTAAGAAGGCCTGCAGCCTGCATATTGAGGATGTCTTCACATCTTGCTTCAAGATCCTTATCGCTTCTAGGGACGAACGGAGTTGGGCTTATCTTCCTGTCGGGTTTAATGTCAGGAAGATCTGCCGTAAATGTAAGAGAGTTTATATAGTCGTCTCCTGCTACATCTGTTATATAAGTATTTGCCCTTCTCCTGTCGGAATCGAGCCTCTCAAGGTCGATATCCGAGTAGATGATGACATCATCTTGAGTGCCGCCTGCAAATCTCTTGGATTCAGCAAGGAGCTGGCCGTTCTCTGCGATGAGATCGTGACCTGCAAACACGAGATCCTGCGTGGATTCACCGATGCCTGAATCAGCATAGATATAAGCTGCCATGAGCTTGGCTGACTGCATCTTGACGAGGTCTCTTCTGAATCTTGCCTTGCCGATGATCTCATCTGAGCAAGACAGGTTGCATATGATCTTGGCCCCGTGCTTAACATAGTCAACAGAAGGGCTTGAAGGAACCCAGAGATCCTCACAGATCTCGACTGCAAAAGAAAGGCCCGAACAGTTAAATACGGATCTTCCGAAGCAGATCTCGTCATCTATATAGATAAGGCCCTTATCCTCATAAGGAGTAAAATGCCTCATCTCGTAGAACTCGTTGTAATTGGGGATATTAGTCTTGGGCACGATACCTATTACATCACCCTTGTAGATGACGCAAGCACAATTGTAGAGCTTATCGGATACTACCAGGGGCAGACCTGCGACGATTATGGTATTGATATCCTTAGTCTGCTCTGCGATCTCGTACATACCCTTCTTGGCCTTGGCAAGAAGCGCATTCTGGCTAAACAGATCCGCGCAGGTATAACCTGTTATTGAAAGCTCAGGAAATACCAAAAGAGAGCAGGAACTATCTGCTGCTTCCTTTGCACATGAGATTATCCGGGATATATTGTAATCGACATCAGCTACTTTCAGCATCGGGCTGGCAGCGCCTACTCTTATAAAACCGTCAAGCATATTAAACTCCACATATTAATTTGATACTTAATTATAAAACATAAGAAGTGTTTTTGCTTAAAAAGTTCAAAATAAAAGAGTTGTCTCGTATGAGACAACTCTTAAGGTCAAATAATCGATTAAGATTACTTTCTGATACCAAGCTTTGCGATAAGTGTTCTGTAACGCTCGATATCGATAGATGCGAGGTAATCAAGAATGTTTCTTCTCTTACCAACCATCATGAGAAGACCTCTTCTGCTGTGGTGGTCACCCTTGTGGGACTTGAGATGTTCTGTGAGGTGGTTGATCCTGTATGTAAGGAGAGCTACCTGAACCTCCGGTGAACCTGTATCGCCCTCTGCGAGCTGATACTCCTTGATGATTGCCTGCTTGTCGAATTTTACTGCTGACATAAGCATTCCTCCTGATAATTTAATACACCCGGAACGAAGATAAAGGTCGGAAGACTCCAAGATCTGCGTTGTGGGCAACCCGCATATAATAGCATTTGGGTTTTGTTTTGTAAAGTAAATGCGCCCGGGTTTGCCGGGCGCACTGTTTTCGGGGTAATAAGATTACTTGATGATGTGATATCTGTTGATGATAGGAGCTATTGTGTTAGCTACTGTAGACATGAGCTTGATGAAGATATCAAGAGCAACGCCTACAACGTCCTTACGTGTATCACCGATCGTATCACCCGTAACGGAAGCCTTGTGCGCGGGAGAACCCTTGCCGTGGCCCTCGAGCATACCCTGCTCGATGTACTTCTTAGCGTTGTCGAACGCACCGCCGGAGTTACCCATGAAGATAGCTCTCGGGATAGCAACGATCGTAGCACCAACAAGGATACCGCCGACGAATTCAGGTCCTAAGATGAAGCCGCCGATTACAGGGATGAGGAGAGCCAGAAGTGAAGGAAGAACCATCTTGCGGATAGCTTCCTTAGCTGCCATCTCGATCATCATGTTGTAGTCAGGCTTAGCCTTACCGTCCAATACTTCCTGTGTCATCTGCTTGTCGCCGACATCAGCCATGATCTTTGCAGAGTCAATGGTGTTATCTGTAAGCATAGCGCTGAAGTACTCTACGAGAGCGCCGCCTAAGATACCGCCTGCAACAACGAAGAATGAAGCGAAGTTGAGTGAGAGCTCAGTGAAGCCCTCAGCTGCTGTATCTGTGTAGTTACCAACGAATGCCATGATGAGGGAAACTGTAGCGAATGCTGCAGAACCGATAGCAAAACCCTTACCGATAGCTGCTGTTGTGTTACCAACTGCATCGAGCTTATCTGTGATCTTACGTACATCAGGATCGAGGTGGCATGCTTCTGCAAGTCCGCCTGCGTTGTCTGCGATAGGACCGAAAGCATCGATGGAAACCGTAGCACCAACGAATGCGAGCATACCGAGAGCTGCGATAGCGATACCGTATGAAGAACCGATAACACCGGATACGATAAGAGCTACGATGATAACGAATACAGGGAGAAGAACTGATCTTGAACCGACAGCGTCACCCTTTGTTACTACGAAAGCTTCACCCTCTGTGCACATCTCAGCAAGCTCTCTTGTAGGCTTGTGATCTGTTGATGTGTAGTACTCTGTGATTACGCCGATAGCTACACCTGCGATGATACCCATTACTGAAGAAACCCAGGGAGAAGCCCAACCGAGCTTGAAGCCATAGAGTTCGAAGTCAGCTGCGGGTACATTCTTGAATACGAAGTAAGAGATAACGCCGCCGAATACGATCGTGCATCCTGCGGAGATCCAAGTAGAGAGGTCGAGCTCCTTGGAGGGGTTGTCGCTCATCTTCTTGATGTTAGCAAGGCCGAGACCGATAAGGCAGCCAACGAGACCTGAACCTGCGAGGAGGATCGGGAAAAGTGTTGTAGCCTTGAAAGCAGCCTCAGAAACACTTGCGTTGTGTGTCTGATATAAAGTTACTGCGATCATAACGGAAGCAGACATTGTAGCAACGAATGACTCGAGAAGGTCAGAGCAGTTACCTGCGATGTCGTTTACGTTATCACCGATGAAGTCAGCGATCGTGTTGGGGATTCTTGAGTCATCCTCAGGGAGATCGTGACGGAGCTTACCTAAGATATCTGAAGAGATGTCAGCTGCCTTTGTGTAGTTACCGCCTGCAACACGGTTAAACATAGCAACGATGGAGCAGCCGAGAGAATATGTGGATATTCTCATGATGAAAGGATTACACTTGAGACCAAGGAAGAATCCTGAGCTTACCGCATCATGGTTAATGTCTCCGAATACGAGAAGAACGATAAGGAATCCGAACATACCGAAAGCCTGAACAGCAAGTCCGCTTATAGAACCGCCGCAAAGAGCTACCTTAACGGTCTCTCCGATGGAAAGGCTCTCTCTGGCCTTGTTTGAAGTACGAACATTAGCATAAGTTGCGCTCTGCATACCGAGTACACAAACGATGGAGCTCATCAAAGCACCGAGAATGAATGTGATACCGGAAGTCTTCTCAACGAATAATGTGAAGACGATAGCAACGCAGGCAACTACCATGCCGATACTCTTAAATTCCGTCTTAAGAAAAGTCTGAGCTCCTGAACGGATGATACCTGACAATTCGATCATGTCAGCTGTTCCCTCAGGCATCTTCTTAATGCGGAAGTAGTTGTAACCGATATAGAACATCGTAAGGATGACTACACCAAGTACGATTAACCAAGATGTCATTGTAGGCATAATTGGTCCCTCCTCCTTTATTAATAAAATTAATTTTGCACAAACATTGAGATTATAACCATAATGCAATTGTTTGGCAATCAAAATATTTATTGTCGGAGGTAAAAATTATTAACTTGTAAAGCAAAAGAAAATAAGCAGTTTACTCTTCTATGAGAGACTTAACAAAATACTCCGGATCGAAGTCAACGAGATCTTCTGCGCTCTCTCCCAAACCCGCAAGAACGATGGGTTTGTGAGAGACATATGCAGTTGCGATCGCAACGCCTCCCTTAGCGCTTCCGTCGAGCTTTGTTATGCCGATATAATCGAGGTCAACTGCCTCACCGAAGCTCTCTGCCTGGATGACGGCATTCTGGCCTGTCGTGGAATCTATTATGAGAAGAGACTTAATCGAAGCATCGGGCGCTTCCCTGCCGATTATCCTGTAGATCTTTGACAGCTCGTCCATGAGATTCTTCTTGTTGTGGAGTCTTCCTGCAGTATCGACGATAAGAAGGTCTGCCTTCCTTGCAACAGCAGCATGTACGGCATCGAAAACAACAGCTGCAGGATCTGCTCCGTCCGAGCCCTGGGATATGACAGTTGTAGAGGTCTTCTCACCCCAAGCCTTGAGCTGCTCAACTGCTGCTGCTCTGAAAGTATCTGCTGCAGCGAGGATGACCTTCTTGCCTTCCTTCTTGTATCTTAAAGCGAGCTTACCTGCCGTCGTAGTCTTACCTGTACCGTTAACGCCGACCATTATGAGGATGTTGAGCTTGCCGTCTTCAAGTTCTATTACCTGCTTGTCTCCTAAGATCTCGCACATACGGGTGGTAACGGAAGCTAATACAGCTTCCCTGCTGTCGTCACCGGTCTTCTTGATATCAGATTTGACGTGCTCTATTATGTCGACACTTGCGGGAACACCGCAGTCGGCTCTAACCATGAGCTCTTCAAGCTCATCTAACATATCGTCGTCGAAATGACCGGTACCTGCAGCGATCTTTGTAAAACCGTTGCCGAAGAACTTACGTGTATTCTCAAGTCCTCTTTTGAATGCGTCAAATAATCCCATTATCTAAGCTCCATTGAAAGTATCTTTGAAACGCCTCGCTCAGCCATGGTAACACCGTACATCTGATCGCAGGCTTCCATCGTACCCTTACGGTGAGTAACGATGATGAACTGTGACTTGACGCTGTATCTGCGAACGAAGTCAGCATATGTGGATACGTTGACATCGTCCAATGCCGCATCGACCTCGTCCAAGATAACGAACGGTGAAGGCTTGAGCTGCAGGATAGCAAAGAGCAAGGCTATGGCAGTAAGACATCTCTCACCACCGGAGAGGAGCAACAGATTCTGAAGCTTCTTTCCCGGGGGCTGAGCCTTGATCTCGATAGCGCAGTTAAGCACATCGTCGTTCTCAAAGCAAAGTTCACAAGTACCACCGCCGAAGAGGTTGGCAAATACTTCCTTAAAGTTGTTATTGATGGTCTCGAAGTGCTCGACCAACTGAGTCTTCATCTCACCTAAGAGTTCGTTAATAACCTTCTCGAGATCCTTCTTGGCAGCAAGGATATCGTCTCTTTGACCGGACATGAATTCGAGCCTCTCAGACAGTTCCTTAAACTCCTCTATGGAATTAAGGTTAACAGGACCCAGCTGCTTGATCTTGTTCTTGAGAGTCTGTATGCGCTTTTGCTGCTCGCCGGGCTTCTCGACCGGGTTGCAGGAATCCTTAACATTGTCGTATGTGACTTCGTAGTCTTCCCAAAGCTTGTTCTTATCCGTATCAATCTCAGCAAAGTACTTGTCGTACTTAGCTGTAAGGTTATTGAGCTTGGTCTGGAGAGCATTTATGGCATCAGAGCTCGACGCGAGTCTGTCGCTGAAGGAAGCGATCTTTGAGCTTACTTCCTCACGCTCCTTTGTAAGAGCAGCTATCTTTTCTTCGTATACCTGCTCTTCCTTCTCGACCTCAGCAAGCTGCTTATCGTAGCTAACAACCTCTTTGCCGAGGTTTGCTGATACTGTCTTATTCTCTTCGATATCTGAGAGTCTGTCCTTAATGGATGAATCGCAACCTTCGATCTGACCCTGGATATGCTTAGCAAGCTCTAATATACCGTTGCGTTCAGCTATCTTACGCTCCGCAGAAGATACAGCGTCATTTATCTGCTGACGGATCTTGTCGATCTTTGCGTTGAACTCCTTAAGAGCTACATCGCCTTCCTCGATGCTCTCACGGTATTCCTCGAGCTGATCTGCGATCTCCTCTTCGATCCTCGTGAGTTCGTCTATGTCTTCTTCAAGCCTGATCTTATCCTTGGAGCATGTATTGATGTTCTCCTCAACGGAAGTCCTGCTCTCAGATACTTCCTTGAGCTTAGTCTCTATATTGCGGTACTCTGATTCAGCCTTGACTTCTTCAAGCTGGAAGAACTTGAGCTGCTCACCGAGCATAGCAAGCTCTCTCTTAAGAGTTCCTATCGTATCGTCAACTTCCTGCCTTTGGGACTCGGATTCAGAGAGTTTTGCATCGAGCTTTGCTACAGATTCTTCGAGTCTGGTGATCTCGGATGCTCTTCCTAAGATCCCTACGCCATCCTTCTTAACGCTACCGCCTGTAAGAGAACCGCCGGGGTTAACGGAGTCACCTGCAAGAGATATTACCTTGACCTTATGCTTGACCTTGGATGCGATCCTTCTTGCGGAATCGAGGTCGTCAGATACGATTATCTTGCCTAAGAGATTAGAGATAATATCCTTAAGCTTTTTATCGCACTTAACGAGATCGGATGCGATGCCGATAAAGCCGGGATCACCGCTTGCATATCTCAAGAAGTCCTCATCTATATAACGGGGACCGATATTCTCGATAGGAAGGAACGTAACACGGCCGAGCCTCTTTTGCTTGAGGACATCGATAAGGTCAGAAGCATCCTCTTCCGTTCTTGTTACGACATTGTGTATAGCATTGCCTAAAGCGATCTCGATAGCCGTCTGATACTTGGTATCCGTGTTGATAAGATCGCCTAGCACGCCATAGATCTTGGATGAAGTACTCTTATCGTCTTCTGCAGCAGAAAGGAGCCTTTGAACAGACTCTGCATATCCGGCCTTACGGCGCTCCAGGTCTTTGAGTGTCCTGAGCTTGGATTCCTGAGACAGGAGTTCTCTGTTATTTGTATCGAAGGCCTGATTGAGCTTTACCTGCTTGCCTCTTGCTTCTTCGAGCTTGGTATTGCGCTTGTCGATATCAGACAGGACTTCATTCTTCTTAGCTGCCATGTCGTGCCATGCAGCGTCTTTGGCAGCAAGCTCTTCTTCAAGCTCTTTGGCAGAATCCTTGCCTGAAGCGATCTGCTCCTGCAATTCCCTTATCTTGGATTCAAGAGATTCAACCTTGGCAGAAGCTTCTACCTTCTTATTCCTTGCTTCGTAGAGCTTATCAGTTATGCCCTGTACATCGGAATTAAGCTTAGATCTGTCCTTCTCGGTCTGCTCGAACTGCTTTGTGATCTCTTCTTTTTGCAAAGACAGATCGTCAGCAAGCTTCTTGAATTCATCGGCCTGTCTGAGGACTTCATCACTCTTTTGCTTCTTAGTTGCCATATCAGCTTCGAGTTCAGCCTTCTGCTCTTCCAAAAGGGCGATCTCTGCTTCACCGGCAGTTATCTTCTGCTGCGTCTGATTCTGTCGCTCAAAGGAGAGTTTCTTCTCGGTAAGAAGGTCGTGCTCCTTCTCTGTAAGGTCAGATAAGAGCTGTCTGTTATCTTCGATATCGCCTTCAAGAGCTTCGCTCCTGTTTAAGATCTCTTGATTGGATTTCCTGAGTTCTAAGTATCTGTCTTCCTGCTCCTTGATCTCCTTCTCGAGCTGGTCTTTGACACTCGCGGAATCGCCTATGGCATTAGTTGCCTCAGTGATCCTGTGGACTAACAGATCGATCTCGGACTGCCTCATCTCATCGTAAGCCTTGTGGTATTCCCTGGCCTTTATGGACTGCTCTTCGAGAGGACCCTTGCGGTCCTCTAATTCTCCTAAGATATCGTTGATCCTTACGAGATTATCGTCCGTGGACTTGAGCTTGCGCTCAGCCTCTTCCTTCCTGATCTTGTATTTAACGATACCGGATGCTTCCTCAATGACCTTCCTTCGGTCTTCAGACTTTGTAGAGAGGATATCTCCTACTCTGCCCTGTCCTACGATGGAATAACCGTCCTTACCAAGACCTGTATCGAGGAACAACTGGGTTACATCCTTAAGTCTGCAATTGACTTTATTGATCTGATATTCGGACTCTCCGGATCTATAGAGTCTTCTTGTAACCTGGATCTCAGGGAAATCGTAATTTAAGAAGTGGGTAGAGTTATCGAAGGTGATAGTAACTTCCGCATAGTTCATTGCCTTACGGGTAGCGGTACCGCTGAAGATGACATCTTCCATCTTACCGCCACGCAAAGACTTAACGCTCTGCTCACCTAATACCCATCTTACTGCATCAGTTACATTGGATTTACCACTGCCGTTAGGTCCGACAACGGCAGTCATACCCTTGTCGAACTCAAGTGAAGTATATTCAGGGAAGGATTTGAATCCCTGCATTTCCAATTTCTTCAGATACATAACGATTTATTATATCACAGGTTTTTGTGAGGGAAACGATTCTCGTAAACCGAAGTTGCCAGACGAGCGGCCTTCTGCTCGGCATCCTTCTTGGAATGCCCTGTGGCCCTGGCCAAAGGCTCGTCGTCGCAATAAACTTCGACTTCAAATTCTCTTTGGTGGGCAGGTCCTCTCTCATCCGTAACTGCAAAACGGATAACATGCCTATCCTGCCTCATCTGTGCAAGCTCTAAGAGTCTGCTCTTGTAATCCAGGAAAATCTCGCCGTTTACCGCCTTATTGATCGTGCCGGAAAGATTGTTCAAGATACAATCGCGGGCAACTTCGAAGCCGCCGTCAAAATATACCGCTGCTATGACCGCTTCGAAGCAATCTGCAAGAGTCGAATCCTTGTCTGCGCCGCCGCTCTGAGCTTCGCCCTTGCCAAGAAGCAGATAGTCTCCCATGCCGAGACTTCTTGCAACCTCTGCAAAAGACTGCTCGCAGACTGAGATAGCGCGCATCTTTGAAAGATAACCTTCGCCTTCCCGGGGAGCTAACGCGTAAAGCTTCTCTCCTACGACCAGATCGATAACGGCATCACCTATAAACTCCAGCCTCTGGTTGGATTCGAAGTGACCGCCGCCATGTTCAAAGACATAAGTCGTATGAGTAAAAGCCGTCTCAAGAAGGCTCTTATCCTTAAATACATATCCGAGCTTTTGCTCGAAAACAGAATAATCTTGCATTGTCTTAAATTAAATTACGGCTGAACGCATGCATACACACATTCAGCCGCAGCTTACTTTACTTAATCAAGCTTGCCGAGATCAATTCTCTGTAAGTGTTGCGATATAATCAACAGCGTCCTTAACAGTAACAACCTTCTCAGCAACATCATCAGGGATCTCGATGTCGAATTCCTGCTCCATTGCCATAACGAGCTCAACCATGTCGAGAGAGTCAGCGTTAAGATCATCAACAAAAGAAGAATCCTCAGTGATTGTCTCTTCGTCTACGCCGAGCTGATCTACGATCATCTGCTTGATGCTGTTAAAAAGTTCTTCGTTTTTCATAAATAAATACCTCCGTAGGATTTTGCAATCTACAACCTGTTTTTAATGTAATACTTCGATTTTGTCAATAGGTTATTTTGAAAATCAAAGTTTTTTTCATCCTTTTAAGTATGCTTTGCCCTTAATAAGGTAATCGATACCGGATATAAGTGTCATGATAACACAGATATATAAGAGCACGTCACCTATTACTGTTACGGCATTTACGGATACGGGATAGCCCTCAAATCCGAGGCCTGTGATCTTAAGGATAAGGGGCTCGAACATCAGATAGATGATAGCGATCATCTGAGTAACGGTCTTAGCCTTACCTATCATCCTTGCTGCGATGACCTCGCCCTTGGATGCTGCGATCATACGGAGACCGGATACAGCAAACTCTCTTAAGATGATTATCATTACAAGCCAGGCGGAAACTCTGCCTAAAGCGATGAAGCCGAGAAGGATGCTGATTACGAGTATCTTATCTGCAAGAGCGTCAAGGAACTTACCGAGGTCCGTTATGAGATTCTGCTTTCTTGCGATCTGTCCGTCGAAATAATCAGTGAGCGAAGCTACGATAAAGATAGCTGCTGCAACGAGCATTCCGTTGGTGTTGATGAAGTTGTTCCAGCCCTCAGGCTCAAAGCCGTAGATGCTGATAGGAAGCATAAACAGCAATGTAAAAGGAACAAGGATTATCCTCAAAAGCGATAATTTGTTTGGAAGGTTCATATTGTAACTCCTGTCATATCATATTCGTCTGTACAATCGACGATCTTAACCTTAACTATGTCTCCGATATTAAGCTCGCCTTCGGTCGCAGCCACATAGACCCTGGGGTCGACCTCGGGAGATTCTCCGTAACTCCTGCCGACATAGAATATGCCGTCATCGGAAACCTCATCAATAATAACACTAATCTCAGATCCGAGACGTGCTTTTACGCGCTGAGCTGAAATTTCTTCTGCAAGAGCATAGATCTCTTCATATCTTCTCTGCTTAACGTCTTCGGGTACCTGATCCGGCATATCAAATGCCTTCGTGCCCTCCTCGGGCGAAAAGATAAAGCATCCGAGCCTGTCAAACTGCCATTTAGCAAGGTTTGACTTAAGCTCTTCAAAGTCTTCTTCGGTCTCTCCCGGAAATCCTACCATGACGGTAGTCCTTACGATAACATCAGGTATCATTGCCCTGATCTTATTAAGTCTGTCAGTAATGAGCTCTACATTATCCTTCCTGAACATGGACTTAAGGATCTTATCAGAGCCGTGCTGGATCGGGATATCAAGATACGAAGCAACCTTGGGGTTGGAAGCGATCTCACTTATGAGCTCATCATCGATGCCGTCCATATAACCGTACATAACGCGGATGATCTCGATCCCGGGAATGGAAGACAACTCACGCAAAAGCTCTGCGAGTCTTCTCTTCTTATAAAGATCTATACCGTAATTAGTAGTATCCTGAGCTGCGAGTATTATCTCCTTATATCCCTTGGAAGCAATATCTCTCGCTTCAGCTAAGATATCTTCAAAAGGACGGGATATAAAAGTTCCTCTGATCAAAGGGATAGCGCAGAAGGCGCATCTGTGAAGGCAGCCCTCACCGATCTTGAGCCATGCATAGCTCGAAGTCGATATATCTCTTGACACTAACATATGTGCAAGTCCGCCGGGTCTTCCGGAAGTATCGTTGATGCCCTTCTTGCCGGATAAAAGATCAGATATTACATCTGCTATATCCTGATAGTGACCTGTTCCCAAAACTGCATCAACTTCAGGCATCTCATTTAAGACATCAGCAGAATATCTCTGGGATAAGCAACCTGTTACGACAAGATACTTGAGCCTTCCCGCAGTCTTATATTCAGCACAGTCGAGGATAGTGCTGATAGCTTCGCTCTTGGCTGACTCGATAAAGCCGCATGTATTGATAACAACGATATCAGAAGCAGGGACATCGTTAATTACGTTATATCCGCTGTCTCTTAAGATCGTAGACATACATTCACAGTCTACGAGGTTCTTGGAACAACCCAGTGCTATAAGAGTTATATTTATATCTTTGTTATCCATAGCAAAGCATTATAGCACAAATAAATATTTGAGCCACGGCTAATCCCACTGATCGTATGATCTTCTTGCTACCTCGAGCGTATAGCCTCTTCTAATGGCAAGCTTAATGCAGTCTTCGTATGAGACAGACTCCTTGGAATCGTAGTTAGCCTTTATCATGGCAAGACATGTAACTTCATCACTATCAAGAGTAGATAAGACCTCGTCAGCGCAATCCGGAGCAATACCTGCAGCAATAAGCCTGTTATATATATAGTTCCTGCTCTCCTGCTTCTTACCGGACCTGTTAAACAGGACCTTCCTTGAAGCCTTGATGTCGTCTATATAACCGGTGGATACGAGATGGGCTACAGCTTTATTGCAAATATCCTCATCAAAACCCTTACGGGCAAGATACTCAAAGATCTTGCCCGAAGAATAAGTAGCTATACCAATATGTTTGATCGCGCAATTAACAGCGCTGTCTATATCAGACATCGATGCCTAAGATATCGTCATCTGAATCAGATGCGTCGGATGTATCAGCAACAGCAACATCAGAGACTTCATCGTCATCTGCAGGCATATAAGATTCTCTGACCAAAGTCTCGATCTCATTCCTGAATTCGGGGTTCTCTGCAAGATATGTCTTAGCGGCATCTCTGCCCTGAGCGATCTTATTGCCCTTATAAGCAAACCATGAACCGCTCTTATCGATGATGTTATTCTCAACTGCGAGGTCTAAGATGCAGCCTTCAGCAGATACTCCCTTACCGTAAAGGATATCGAACTCAGCTTCCTTGAACGGAGGAGCGACCTTATTCTTAACGATCTTGACTCTTGTGTGGTTACCGATAACATCTGTACCGCTCTTAAGAGCCTCAACTCTCCTGACATCAAGTCTTACTGATGCATAGAACTTAAGAGCACGGCCGCCGGGTGTCGTCTCGGGATTACCGAACATGATGCCGACCTTCTCACGGAGCTGGTTGATAAAGATGCAGATAGTGTTGGACTTGGATACTACGGGAGCAAGCTTCCTTAATGCCTGGCTCATGAGTCTTGCCTGAAGACCTACATGGGAATCACCCATCTCGCCTTCGATCTCGGCTCTCGGTACAAGTGCTGCAACGGAGTCGATAACGACTACATCGATGCATCCGCTTCGAACGAGTGTCTCACAGATCTCAAGAGCCTGCTCACCTGTGTCAGGCTGTGAGAGGAGGAGATTATCAACATCAACACCGATATTGCCTGCATAGACTGCATCAAGGGCATGCTCGGCATCGATAAATGCACAGGTACCGCCCATCTTCTGAGCTTCGGCAACACAGTGAAGCGCTACAGTAGTCTTACCTGAAGATTCAGGTCCATATATCTCGATGATCCTTCCTCTGGGAAGTCCGCCTATACCTAATGCGATATCGAGTGTAAGAGCTCCTGTGGGGATAGTATCTATATCGGCAACTGCCCTATCGCCCATCCTCATGACGGCGCCCTGACCGAACTGCTTCTCTATCTGCGCCATTGCGGCATCAAGGGCCTTCTTACGTTCGTCAGAATCCTGAACCTGAGTTACTGCGCCCTTAGATGAATTCTTATTCTTAGCCATGTTAACCTCCGCTGAATGTTCGAACATTCGTTCTTATTATGGAATAATCATATAAATATCATACCCTTTTGTCAACAGAAATTATCAGACAAATTCAAACAAATATCGACAATAAAAAGCGAGTGTACAATTAATGGTACAGACTTAAGATTTCCTGCCCGGAAGCTTGGCTTTGAACCTTGAGATCCAGAAGGTAGCTTCCTCCATCTTAAGGAATATCGTAGATAAGAAATAAACTACTACTGCAACCACACCCTTAAGAGTGATTATAAGAAGCTGCATGATCTTACCGCCCTGTGCGGGGATAAGCTTATCCAATGCAAATACGATGGCTGTCATTATAATAGCAGCGCCGAAACACTTGATGATGGCACCTGCCATATGCCTCGGTGCGAGTTCCTTACGTCTGAAGTAAAGGAATATAAGGATGAGCATCTGGCAAACATTGGTAATAGAGTATGCGATGGAAAGTGACATAGGTCCTACTCCCAGCCATATCAAGACCTGGCAGAAGCAGGGATTAAGAACAAGTGATATAAGTCCTGCAAGGAGCGGGATCTTAGTCTGACCTATCGCATAGAAAGCCTGGTTGAATAAGTGAGCTACGGAAGCCGTGATTATCGCTGTCGTAAATCCAAGAAGGAATGTACTTGCGGTCTTGGCATTTGTATCCGTATAAGAGGATGTCCACTGGTAGATGGCCTTAACTACATCAAGGCTCATCAACGCCATGAAGAAAGCCGAAGGTATCATGAGGAACAGTGCACTCTTGATCCTTGCGGAAAGGAGTTTGGATGCTTCCTCGTACTGCTTGGATTCGTGGTATCCGGCAAGCGTAGGTGTCATTACGGTAGTGATAGCTACAGTAAATATACCGTAAGGGATCTGCCAGATGGTGGAAGCATTTCTGAAACCGTAGATGCTGCCCGAATCGAACTGGCCTGCAAAGTAGTTAAGTATTACAACATTGATCTGAATGATAGAAGATGAGATGAGGATCGGGATCGCTCTTTTGAAAAGTGCTATAAAATCGGGATCTCTCGGCTTGAAGATAAACCTTATCTGCTTAAGCTTATCCCTTCCAACAAGGTACTGGAATGCCGCATATACTATGGATGCAACAAGTATACCGCCTGTGGTCATGACAAGCTTTTCCTTGGAATTGCCCGCAAAGACAAGGATAGATATGAGAACTGCGATGTTATAGATCGTAGGGGCAAATGCAGTAGATGAGAATCTCTTATATGAATTAAGGATACCTATTGATAATGCGGCAAGCATTATGAAGAAAATCTGCGGGAAGAGCATCTTGGAAGCGCTTGAAGCGAGATCTAATGTCTGATCGTCGATCCCCCCCTTAAGAGCATAGAGCGAATATATCGGTTTGGAGAATATGGTACCTAAGGTACATACCGTGATCATTACTACCGAAACAACGGAGATAAAGATGCTGGTAGTCCTCATACCCTTCTTCTCTTCACCTATCGCTATCTGACCTGACAGATAAGGTGTGATCGTTGAGAAGATCGCTCCGCCAACAAGAAGATTATAGAAAAGATCCGGTATGGTAAAAGCCAATGTAAAAGAGTCTCTATAGACATCCTCACTAAATTTGATACTTACAAATATATCTCTTAAAAAGCCCGATCCCTTGGTAAAGACAAGACCTATCATTACCAGGATCGTAGAAAAAATGACACTATTCTTATAACTCTTCTTTTTAACCATCTTGAGCACCAAGTAATTCGAGTATTATCCGGAAAGCCATATCAGCGGTCTGCTGCCTTACCGATTGCCTGTCGCCTGAGAAATTGAATCTCATGCCCTTTACGGTATCTCCAAACGCAACACCCATATAGACCGTGCCAACGGGTTTGCCGGGAAGATCTCCGTCAGGTCCTGCAATACCGGTAACGGATACCGCAAGATCGGTCCCCAAGACTTTCCTTGCACCTGAAGCCATCTGCATAGCGCATTCTTCAGATACCTCGGTATGTGAAGCTATTACAGCCTCCTCAACGCCGAGAACACCAATTTTAACACTATTCGTATAAGATACAATGCTTCCCTTAAAAACGGCTGATGCTCCGGGAACATTTACTATAGATGAAGAAATGAGTCCTCCGGTAAGACTTTCTGCAAAACCTACCGTAAGACCCTTAGACTTCAAAAGCTCAACTGTCTCCAAGATGTTATTCATTCTCGCTTCTCGCCTGTATCTCAAGCCATTCAGTCCTGTTTATAAGGATCTTCCTGGGCTTGCTGCCTTCAGGTGGTCCTATTATCTTCTTCTTCTCCAATTCATCGACAAGTCTTGCAGCTCTCGGATAACCTATACCGAGTCTTCTCTGAAGTATGGAGATGCTTGCAGCGTTGTTCTCAAGAACTACGTCAACAGCCTGATTAAAGAGGATATCTCCTGCAGATGCGCCCTTAGCTTCGTCGCCTGATGAGGAAGCAGGCAAATTGCCCTTGTCGTCGCTTGAAGCAGCCTCCTTGATCTCCTTGATGATGTCTTCATCGTAGTCTGTGCCATATCTGTTATTGAGCCATTCAACAAGAGCTTCAACCTCTGAATCCTTGAGGAAGGAACCCTGTCCTCTTGTAGGATGCATGGCTGTCATAGGTGCATAGAGCATATCACCCTTACCGAGAAGGTTCTCAGCACCAACCTTATCTAAGATAGTCCTTGAATCGACCTGAGATGAAACCGCAAGAGCGATCCTCGAACCGATATTTGCCTTGATAACACCTGTGATGACATCAACGGAAGGTCTCTGGGTAGCTATGAGAAGATGGATACCGCAGGCTCTTGCAAGAGCAGCAAGTCTTGAGATATAAGCCTCAACTTCTTTTGCCGCTACCATCATGAGCTCAGCAAGCTCGTCGATGACTATCAGGATATAAGGAAGCTTCTCAACCTCGTTTGCAGCAGCATTGTTACTGCTCCTGTACTGATCGCACTTCTCGTTGAAGCCCGTTATGTCTCTTACCTGTGCTTCTTCGAAGAGCTTATATCTTCTGCCCATCTCTTCTACTGCCCATCTTAATGAACCGGCAGCCATCTTAGGGTTCGTGATTACCGGTGATATTAAGTGAGGAATGCCGTTATACATGGAAAGCTCAACGACCTTGGGGTCAATGAGGATCATCCTGACTTCGGCAGGAGAAGAATGTACAAGAATGCTAGACAGCATCGAATTAATACATACTGACTTACCTGAACCCGTAGAACCTGCGATCATAAGGTGAGGCATCTTGGCAAGATTACAATACATAGGCTTGCCCGGGATATCTCTTCCGATAGCAACATTAAGCGGAGGGGATTTCCTGAATTCAGGTGTCTCGACAAGGCTTCTGAGCTGTACGGCAGATGCCTTCTTGTTGGGGATCTCGATACCTATGGCACTCTTACCCGGGATGGGAGCTTCGATCCTTACGGAGATAGCAGCCATAGCGAGCATAATATCGTCGCGAAGACCGGTTACCTTGGAAACCTTGGTTCCGGCATCTATAGTTATCTCGTATCTCGTGATAACAGGACCACGGGTAACATGAGATATCTCGGAATTGATACCGAACTTTTGCAAGGTATCGATAAGGATCCTCTTATTTCTCTCGATCTCTTCCTGGATCTGAGGATCCTTCTTCTCTATGCTGTCGGGAGCAAGAAGACTTGTCGGAGCAGGCTTATATCTGTAATAATTCCTTGCCTTATCCGCCTTCCTTCTTATAGTCTTGCCTTCGTAATCTATATCTGCTCCGGCAGGCTGCTTCTGCGCATCGTTTGCTTTAAGTATCCTGCCTTCGTACTGGTCGTAACCTTCCTCATCAGGAGCAGAAGGCTGAGGTGCAGGTGCAGGTGCAGATACCGGCATAGGCGCAGGAGTCTGCTGACCGCCAAAGAGATTAGGATCGACAAAAGGCGTTCTTACACTCCTGTCGTAGTCGTAGCCGGAACCGTTGTAGTCTTCGGTATCTACTTCATAAGGATCTTCAGGTACAGGCTCTTCTTCGGGCTCAATAACCTTGTCAGCCTCCGGTGTAAGATCGATAAAATCCTCTTTTGTGTTATCGAGGAAGCTCAAAGTCTTCTGCTTGGGTCTGTTTGCTCTGGGTATATTGAGAGGATCTGTCTTATAACCGAAGTCAGCCTTGGGGTGAGAATCGGTAACGGCATATTCTCTCTCATCGTATGTGATCGTACCCGGATTTGTACCTGAGTGAGTATCAAGTCCCATCGAGGAAAGATCGGTAAAACCGGTGCTCCTGTCAATGGGAAGCGTAGATCCGAACGGATCGACATTGGCATTAGGCCCTGTCGCGGGCGCAGGATTAACGAAAGGAGAAGGCTGCTTATTGTCGTAGCTTATTACTGTAGTGCCGCGTCCTGCCGATCTTCTTGCAGGTGCAGGCCTTCTTGTATCTTCATTGGAATAGACTCTGTAACGGTTTGCTGCCTGTCTTCTTCTGGTCTTCTGTGCATTGGTATAAACCGTCTTTGCCGTGCCGCCTATAGCCTTTGCGGTCTTCTTAAGAGAGATGTGGAATACGGTTATTACGAGAAGAACAAGGTAAAAAGCCAGAAGTATAATGCCGCCGGTCTTGGATATGAGATTCTCGAGTGCAACAGCTATGCCGCCTCCCAAAAGACCGCCCGGGATACAATTGGCTGAAGAAGTTACATTGGTTATAAGCGAAGCATCAGAGCCTGACTTATAAAGAAGTGACAAAGCTGCAGTAGCCTTGATCTTACCTTCGGGACTGAAGAGCAAAGACTCGAAATATGTGAAATCCATAGAGCAGATTGCAAGGAATGCAGATACTCCGAGAAGGAACATTACTACAGACTTGATCCTTATCTTTGATACGCCGAGTCTCTTCTCAAAGAAGAGGTCTATAGCTGCATAAAGCAGGAATAAAGGTAAGACATAAGCTGTGCTTCCGATAAGACCCATAAGGAAAGACCTTATGGCAGAGCCTAAGCCGCCTACCCAATCGGTAAATACTATAAGCACAAAGAGTATTGCCACAAAGAACAATACCAGTGCGGTTATCTCGTTATGTTCCTCAGAACGCTTCAAATCCCAAACCTCCTTGCAGCAAAGCTAATAACCAGCTGCGTCTTGGCATCTTCTATCTTACCCGATAAGACCATATCGAGTGCCTCTTTAAGAGGCATCTTAACAAGAGACAGGTACTCTCCGTCGTCGGGATTGCCGCCCTTGTATTCAAGCTCTGTAGCAAGATAAAGGCTTATAGTCTCGGAGCAGTATCCGGGAGTAGCAGTCATCTTGCCTATTTCTTCAATCTTGCCGGCAACAAATCCGGTCTCTTCGGTGATCTCTCTTGTTGCACATTCTAAGGGAGCCTCACCTTCTTCTATCTTACCTGCAGGAGCTTCGAGCATAACCTTCTCAAAAGGCGAGCGAAACTGCTTTATCAGGTAAACATTCATGTCGGTATCAACGGGAAGTATGCATGCACCACCGTGGTGAAGGACTATCTCTCTGGAAGAAGTCTTACCTGACGGAAGCTCAACCTGTTTAACTATAACCTTGAATACCCTGCCCTCGAATTTAGTCTCGGAAGACAAAGTCTTCTCGTATAGCAAATCTTCACTGCAATTGATCTGACCCATATATGTTATTGCTCACTTGTATCTGTTAGATTGCTCGACTGCGAGTTCATCACATCTGTTATTGAACTCGTTGTCCGCATGACCCTTAACCTTGTTGAACGTAACCTCGTGGATTGCAGTAAGGCTTAAAAGCTCCTTCCAAAGATCTGTATTTGCTACCGGTGCCTTGGCGGAATTCTTCCATCCGTTCCTGATCCACTTCTCGATCCAGTTCTGATTAAAGGCATTAACTATATAAGCACTGTCACTGTAAACGGTAACCTTACAAGGGAACTTAAGAGCCTTAAGCCCGCTGATAACGCCCATTAATTCCATCCTGTTATTGGTGGTATCAGGCTCTCCGCCCGAAAGCTCCTTGGTATGGCCTCCTGCCATGAGGATAGCAGCCCAGCCCCCGGGACCCGGATTACCTGAACAAGCGCCGTCAGTATAGATAGTTACTTCGTTAAGATCCGGCATTACTTCTTACCCTGCATCTCCAATGTCTTGTTATAAGCAGCAAGAACGGACTTTATAGCCGCATTCCTGAAGCCATTCTCTTCGAGCGCCATAACGCCTGCAATGGTCGTTCCTCCGGGTGAGCAGACCATATCCTTGAGGACTGCAGGATTCTTACCTGTATCAAGGCATAACTTGCCGGAGCCCATTACGGTGCCTGCTGCGATCTTAAGCGCATCGTCTCTTCTGATACCGAGGCTTACAGCAGCATCAGCAAGAGCTTCTATAAAGAGCATAACATAAGCAGGGCCTGTTCCTGATACGCAGCCGATAGCATCGAGTGTCTTCTCGTCGCAGAGGATTACCTCGCCGCATGTCTCAAGGAGCTGCTTTACAAAATCAGTCTCTTCATCTGTAAGACCTACGGGGCATACAGCTGAAACGCCGCAGCCAACCTGTGCGGGTGTATTGGGCATGATCCTGACAAACTTAGTGCCTTCGCCGATAAGTCCCTTGATCCTGTCGCAAGTAACGGCAGCAGCAATGGATAAGACTATAGCGCCGCTCTTGATAGAAGATGCGAGCTCTCTTACCGTAGCATCGAAGTGCTGGGGCTTAACTGCGAGTAAGATATAATCTGCATCAGTAACCGCTTCTATGCCGCTTGATGCAGCATTTACGCCAAGCTCTGACTTAACTGCTTCAAGAGCCTGAGGCATTACGTCAAAACAATAGATATCAGAAGCACTGATTATTCCGCCTCTGATAAAACCGCCCATTAAGGCTCTTCCCATATTACCTGTACCGATAACTGCTAATCTCATTAGATCTCTCCTTATAAATAAATAATAAGAATGTTCGTGTAGTTTAACATTACACTTGACAGAGTGCAAACCAACGAATAAAATAATTCGTGCCTTAGGGGAGTGGCTCAACGGTAGAGCAGCGGTCTCCAAAACCGCCGGTTGCGCGTTCGAATCGTGTCTCCCCTGCCATTTAAAAACCGTCTGATAACAATCAGACGGTTTTTGTGTTTAAAGCCCGTTTTTGAAAATGAAATCAAATTGTAATCTCAGGCAGTCTTTATCTGGTCGTCTTTCAATGTAGAAGCATGGACTATATCGAGACCGAAGAAAGGTGTTCCGTCATCAGACTGATCGTATATGACTCTATACGCATACTCACCTCTGATGATGAAGAGCCCTGAGGTATCGAATGTAGATAAAGCTCCGTTTGAGAGCGTTACTGCTTCATCAGTCGTAAGTCCGGGATAGATCGTCTGGAAGAAGCTTGCAAAATAGTATGTAAGGAAAGTAAAGTTCTCCGTACCGTTACCGTACTGCGCATAAGCTCTTATCGCAACGATCTCGCCGTCTACCTTCCTTGATGAGCCGATGATGCTCGTGCCGTAGCCGGAATCAACGAGAGTCGTAAAGTAATCGAGGTCAGACTTAGCGCCGTCGTCAGGAGTAAAATACTCAGGCTGCTGGAATGTTGTACCGATCTTGGACAGAAGGTTTACATAGATATCAGTCTGCTTGTACTGCTCGTAGAATTCATCGTATGTAACGCCTAAAGAATGATTCCTTGCATAAGGCAGGATAAAATAGATAGCAGCACCGAATACAAATACGACTGCAAGGATAATGCATACCATTATCAGAGGGTCATGTCTGATCTTGCCGAAGAAGGATGTAGTATCCGTATCCTCTGCCTTCGGCTTACCGGTATTCTTTGCTTCCTTTATCTTCTTGACTCTCTTGGACTTGGAAGAATTAAGAGCCTCTAAGGCCTTTTGGTATTCCTCGTCTGATACGAGTTCTTCAACTTCATTTGTTTGATCTTTTATCTCTGTGTCAGCCATATTATTCCTGCCTTTCCGAATGTATATTATAATACAAAATATCCGGAGGTGAAGATTATGTCACATATAGTTATTTCAGGCGGCTCAAGAGGCATAGGCAAAGCATGCGCTCTTCTTTTTCGCAAAGAGGGATACGATGTAACCGTCTTAAGCAGGAGCAAACCTGAATATGATCTGAATGGTATCGAATATATACAGTGCGACGTATCAGATCCTTCAAGTGTTAAGGATGCGATAAGCAAGATCACAGGACCCATAGATGTACTCGTATCCAATGCCGGAGTATCCCTCACCGGTCTTGCAACGGATTTCGGAACGGACGAATACAGGCTCGTTATGGATACTAACTTCGGAGGCCTATATAACCTCGCGCGCAATGTAATACCCGGAATGGTCAGCAGGAAATCAGGTGTAATAATCGCCATCTCTTCCATGTGGGGCCAGACCGGAGCTTCTTGTGAAGCTTTATATTCTGCGAGCAAAGGTGCCATAGACAGCTATGTCAAAGCCCTGGCTAAAGAACTCGGCCCTTCCGGCATAAGAGTCAATGCGGTATCTCCGGGAGTCGTCATGACAGACATGATGTCCTCTTATACCGAAGAGGATATTGACGCACTCAGAGAAGAGACTCCGCTCGAGAGAATAGGGACTCCTGACGACATAGCAAAAACTGTTTACTTCATCGCTTCAGACAGTTCTTCCTTCATTACGGGACAGATCATAGGTGTAAACGGCGGGTTACTAATTTGAAATAAGAAATTCCATCTTATATAATTAACAGATAACTTGTATAAGGGGATTCATAATGACAAAGAACAACTATTCAAAGATCACACCCGAGATCGAGAGACTCGCAGAAGTCTGCAAGAGCAACACCATCGATGGTGAACTCTACACAAAATACGATGTTAAGCGTGGTTTGAGAGATGTTAACGGTAAGGGCGTTCTTACCGGCCTCACAAAGATCTCTGAGATCAATGCCAGCAAGATCGTTGACGGCAAGTCCGTACCCTGTGACGGCGAATTATTCTATCGCGGAATCAATGTAAAAGAGCTTATCGCAGGCCAGCCCAGAGAAATGCACTGGGGCTTTGAAGAGGCTACATATCTTTTGCTCTTTGGCAAGCTTCCTACAATAACCGAACTCGATGAATTCAAGAAGCTACTTGCTGATTCAAGATCCAAGATGCCTAAGAACTTCTTCAGAGACGTAATAATGCAGAAGCCTTCTTCTGACCTCATGAACAATATCGCAAGAGGTGTACTCAACCTTTATGCTTACGATGCACAGCCTATGGATCTGTCTATCGAGAATGTCTTAAGACAGTCTCTGGAGCTTATATCCATCTTCCCTATGCTCGCTGTTCACAGCTACGATGCAATGCAGTACTACATCGACAAGAATTCTCTTGTGGTTCACAGACCGAGGCCGGATCTTTCTACTGCAGAGAACTTCCTGTATATGCTCCGTCCGGACAACAAGTATACTCCGCTCGAAGCTAAGATCTTAGATATCGCGCTTATCCTTCATGCAGAGCACGGCGGCGGTAACAACTCAACATTTACAACTCATGTAGTTACAAGCTCAGGTACGGATACTTATTCTGCAATAGCAGCTGCTTTATGCTCACTTAAGGGTCCTAAGCACGGCGGCGCGAATATCCAGGTAGTAAATATGTTCAAGGAACTCGGTAAGAACATAAACGACTGGGAAGACGACGATGAGATCCTCCGTTACTTAGAGAAGATCCTGCATAAGGAAGCCTTCGATAAGTCCGGTGTTATCTATGGTATGGGTCATGCGGTATATTCCGTATCAGACCCGAGAGCACAGATCTTCAAGGGCTATGTTAAGAGCCTTTCCCAGGAGAAGAACAGAGTCAAGGAATACGAGTTCTACGAGAGAGTCGAGAGACTTGCAGCAGAGCTTATCGCAGCTGAGCGCC
Organism: Saccharofermentans sp.; assembly: GCA_024685135.1. Lineage (GTDB taxonomy): Bacteria > Bacillota > Clostridia > Saccharofermentanales > Saccharofermentanaceae > Saccharofermentans. The sequence goes on along the minus strand of JAIKWA010000090.1, from coordinate 57,791 downwards.
ACATCTACAAGGGCGTTTCAGCTAACATAGACTTTTACAGCGGTTTTGTATATTCTATGCTTGGCATTCCGAAGGAGCTCTATACTCCCCTCTTCGCTATCGCAAGGATTTCCGGTTGGTCTGCTCACAGGATCGAGGAGCTTAACGGTCACGGTAAGATCATAAGACCTGCTTACAGGAGCGTTCAGGACAGACAGGAATATATCCCTTTCGAGAATCGCTAATCAACAATCAGGAGTTTATATATGTTAGATTACTTAGTTGCCTTCCTATTCGGTGTAGTTGAGGGCATTACAGAATGGCTTCCGGTCTCTTCAACAGGACACATGATCCTCTTGAACGAATTCTGTAAGCTCAATGTATCTGAGGAATTCTACAGCCTCTATCTTGTAGTCATCCAGCTTGGTGCGATCCTTGCCGTCGTCCTTATATTCTGGTGGGACATCTGGCCCTTCGGCACCAAATACAACAAGCATCCGCTTGCAAAGGAAGGCTTCGGCAGATATATCAAGAAAGACAAGTTCATAATGTGGTTTAAGATCCTTATCGCCTGCATTCCTGCTGCGATAATCGGTGTCCTCTTCGACGACTGGTTCGACGAGCACTTCTATAACTACGTTGTTGTTGCTCTCGCCCTCATCATCTTCGGTATCGCATTTATCGTTGTTGAGAGATTTGCTAAAAACAGAGAGTTCAGAGTAAAGACAGTTGATGAGATAAGCTGGTTTGATTCAGCCATCATCGGTGTTTTCCAGCTCCTTGCAGCTATCTTCCCCGGTACATCAAGATCAGGTTCTACCATAGTAGGTTCCGTCGGTATCGGCATCAAGAGAGAAGCTGCTGCAAAGTTCACCTTCTACCTGGCGATCCCCGTTATGTTCGGTGCAAGCCTTCTTAAGATACTTAAGTTCGAAGGTGATGTTACAGGTCACGAGATAGGACTTCTCGTTATAGGCATGGTAACCGCCTTTATAGTGAGCATCCTGGTAATCAAAGGTCTTATGGCCTTCATCAAGAAACACGACTTCAGTGTGTTCGGCTGGTACAGGATCATACTTGGAATAATAGTCCTGATCTGCGGTGCCTGCGGCATAATCGGTAAGTAACAAATACAGCGTGCTTAAAGGCACGCTGTAAATATTTGCACTGATTTCTAAGATCCGGTTTCCTTAGTTCTGTTCTTGATATTATCTTGCTTCTATCTGTGCGAGCATTCTGTTGAAGGCACAGATGACTGCACGAACAGAGGACTTGGTTACAGAGCTTGATACGCCTGCGCCGACATATGTCTTCTTGTCATTTGCATTGACGATCTCGATGAACGTGATAGCCGCTGAATCCGAACCGCTCTTCATGGCGTGCTCCGAGTAGTTGCCGATCATGAAGTCAATGCCTGTGTATCTCTTGAAGGCATCTGTAAAGGCATCGAGAAGACCGTTACCTGAGCCTGTGATGGATACATCCTTGCCGTTATCCGTAATGATGGCAGTAACCGTAGATTCCTGCTCGCTGTTCTGAGTTTCCGAGAACTTCTTGAGGCCGTAAGGCTCGAGCACATTGATGAACTTGTCGTCAAACAGATCGAATACCTGCTTAGGCAGCAATTCGACCTCTGAGCCGTTCTCTTCTGCGGCAGCCTTAACATAAGGCAGGAAATCACGCTGGAAGCTCTTCGGGAGCTGTACGCCGAAGTATGTGTCCATGACATAAGCGATGCCGCCCCTGCCCGACTGGGAATTGATCCTGATGATGGGCTCGTAATCTCTTCCGACATCCGAAGGATCTATCGGCAGATAAGGAACTGCCCATACATCCGATTTTTTCTCCTTCATTGCATTACGTCCCTTATTGATAGCATCCTGATGCGAGCCTGAGAAAGCCGTAAATACGAGCTTGCCTGACCAGGGCTGTCTGGGACCGACCTTCATGCCGGTGCATTCCTCGTAGACATCAATGGTCTTATTCATGTCGGTAAAATCGAGGTTGGGATCGACGCCTGTCATGAGCATATTGATAGCGAGTGTAACGATATCGACATTACCGGTCCTCTCGCCGTTGCCGAATAATGTTCCCTCTACTCTGTCAGCGCCTGCCATGAGGCCGAACTCTGACGAAGCTACTGCCGTTCCTCTGTCGTTATGAGTATGCAAAGAGACGATTATAGAATTCCTGTATCTCGTGTTGCGGCAGAAGTATTCAACCTGGTCAGCATAGACATTGGCGGTCTGATATTCGACCGTCTCAGGCAGATTGATTATTATCTTCTTATCAGGCGTAGGCTGCCATACATCCAATACCTTATCACAGATCTCCACTGCGAATTCAGGCTCAGTGGATGAGAAAGATTCGGGAGAATATTCGAGGACGAAGTTTGTGTCGCCGGTATCCTTTAAGATAAATTCACGGATCATCTGCGCGCCTGATACAGCAAGGTCTATGCAATCTTTTTGGCCGAAGCCGAATACCACATCCCTTTGCAGCGTGCTCGTGGAATTATACAAGTGAATGATGACATTAGAGGCTCCTTTTACGGCCTCCATAGTCTTCTCGATAATGTGAGGTCTTGATTGAGTGAGCACCTGGATAGCTACATCCCCCGGTATGAGGTCGTTATCGATCAAATATCTGCAGAAGTTATAGTCCGTCTCGGATGCTGCCGGAAAGCCTATCTCGATCTCCTTGAAGCCGGTCTCACACAGGAACTTAAAGAACTCGACCTTCTGGTCTAAGTCCATGGGAACCTCGAGCGCCTGATTACCGTCTCTTAAATCGACGGAACACCATAAAGGCGCCTTTGTGATCTTGTTTGAAGGCCACGTTCTCTCATCGAGCTTAACTACGGGCAAAGCCTCGTAACGCTTGTAATTCATAGTCTTCATGCCAAACCCTCCTTATACCAATAAAAACACCCCGTTCGCCTTGTTTAGAGACGAAGGGGTGTTCGCGGTACCACTCTAATTCACCTTGCGGTGCACTTTACGGATACGGGCCACGGGCCGATATCCTGCTCCTGTAACGTGGAGCTCTACGTTCGGATCTAATTGCTATTACGTTCAACCCGAATGCTCTGAGGTGAGTTCGTTCTTTTGCCTGACTCCCGGCTCGCACCAAACCCGGTTCTCTGCAAGTCCGCCCAAAGGATTACTATTCCTCTTCAACGCATATGCTATTCAATTGAAATCAATTTAACAGACAAACAAAGCCTTGTCAAATCACTTGAGTTCATTTACAAGTGTTCTGAACACATCTCCATGGTAATATGATCAAGAAATATACGAAGCATAAAGCTCTGAATAGAAACCTCCCTGCCCTACGAGTGTCTCATGGTTTCCGAGTTCTTTGACTTCGCCGTTTATCAACACAACTATCTTATCACAACCCGTTATGGTGGAAAGTCTGTGAGCGATAATTATTCCGGTCCTGCCGTCTAAGAGTTCCTTTACGGCCTGCTGGATCTTAAATTCGGTAACGACGTCCACTGACGAGGTAGCTTCATCTAATACCATTATCGCAGGATCTGAAGCCATTGCTCTCGTGATCGTAAGCAGCTGCTTTTGACCTGCGGATATATCGTCCCTTGCATTATCTACCTTCTCGTTATAACCTCCCGGGAGCTTTCTTATGAACGAATGACTGCCGCTCCTCCTGGAAGCAGATATAGCATCCTCGTCATTCATATCCTCATTGGAGAACTTGATGTTATCCATAACGCTGCCGTTATAAAGCCATGCATCCTGGGTGACGAAGCCTATATATTCACGAAGCTTGGACCTCGGGATCTCCTTTATGGACTTACCGCCGACTAAGATATCGCCTGAATCAGGCTCGTAGTACCTCATAAGGAGATTGATGAGCGTAGTCTTGCCACAGCCCGTGGGGCCTACTATCGCATAAGACTCACCTGCTCCTATCTTGAAGGATACGTTCTTGAGGACGGGATTGCCCGGTACATATGAGAAACATACATCCTTAAACTCGATATCCACCTTAGAACACTTATCGATGGTATCAGTATATTCAAAGTCTTCCTTGGGGATCTCGTCTTCATCTAAGAATTCGAAGATACGCGCAAGGCAGGCAAAAGAATCTGACAGCTCGGTATATACCGCTGACAGATCGTTGAAGGGCTTCATGAAGCGGTTTGCATAAGCAAGGAGCGAAGATAATGCACCGATGGTGATAACCCCGCCTATTCCGAGGAATGCGCCCCAGAGAACAACTCCCGCATAGATAAGCGCATTTACGAATCTGGTTGAAGGATTGCTTATCGAAGACAGGAATGTAGCCTTGGTTGCGATCTTCCTGTATGTCTCGTTTATCCCGTCAAAGTCATCCAATTTTACTTTGTTTACATCGAGGAGCCTGCACTCACGGTGGTTTGAAGCCATCTCAGAGATAAAGCCGGTCTGCGTGGACCTTTGCTCGGTCTGCTTTCTGAAGGACTTAAATGCGCCCTTGGCAATAAGGTATGACACGATGAAGGAAAGTGGAGTAAATACAAGGACAAACGCTGCTATCTTCCAGTTGATATAGAACATGATGACGAGGGTTACGAGGATCGATATTATGCCTGCAATAAACTGATTGAGGAACAACAGGAAACCGTCAGCTATGGTCTCGGTATCGCTTATTATCATGCTCTGCACCTTGCCCTGAGGTGCCATATCGAGATAAGACACCTTGAGCCTGCCGATCTTCCTGTAGCAATCGTTGCGAAGCTGCATGACGAGCTCGTAAGATATCTTGTTATTAACTCTCATGAGAAAGAGCTGGAACAAGGAGGATAAGATTATCAGCACTAAAATAATGAGAAGGTTATTGATAAGCAATCTATATCCGCCTTCAACACCGATGCTGTCAATCGCTTTACCGGCAAAGTACGGGATAGCCATCGCGCATACCGAATAGAGGATGCCAGATACAAAAGACATGGCAACGGACAGCTTGGAGCCCTTTGAATAGCCGAGGAACTTCTTAATAAGATCTATATTCATGCGCCCTCCTCTACTGTCTGAAGAGAACAGAAATATCTATAAGTATCTGAGATCTTGAGAAGCTCTTCGTGAGGAGCCGCATAAGTTAGCTTACCGTCTTCTATGAGGAAGATCCTGTCACAGTCTCTTACCGTACTGACCTTCTGGGATATGAATACTACCGTAGGTTTATTCGTGAGTTTATCGAGGTTTGCGATAAACCTCTTCTCTGTCGCGGCATCGAGAGCCGAGGTCGAATCGTCGAAAATAAGAAGTCCCGGGTCTGATGCAAGAGCTCTTGCTATACCTATCCTTTGCTTCTGACCGCCTGACAGGCCCGTGCCGAGAGAAGATACGACATAGTCGAAGCCGTCCTTCTTGGAAGATATGACATCGTCTGCGCAAGAAAGACCGGTAGCAGACTTTATCATGTTGTCTGTCAGATCCTGCCTGCCCATTGTGATGTTGTCTCTTATTGAGCATGTAAACATCCTGGTCTTCTGAAGCGCCATGCCTACGGAATCGGCCATCGAAGATACCGATATATCCTTGATGTTTACGCCGTCGATAAAGATGTCACCTTCGGCGCAATCGTACATGCCTGACATAAGCGCAGCAGCAGTCGATTTGCCGCAGCCGGTCCTGCCGATTATCCCTATCCTCTCACCGGGCTTTATAACAAAGCTCATATTCTCGATCGAGGGTTCGGAATTTCCTTCATAGGTAAAGGATACATCGCGGAACTCTATGCCGTGTGCCTGCTTAGGCGAAGGCAAGACAGTTGTGCCCTTATCCTGCTTGTTCTCTATCTTTAAGATATCCTCACATCTGGATACGCAAGCTATGGCTCTCGATACGGAGATGATAAGATTTGCGAGCTTAACGAGCTCTACTAAGATCTGGGACATGTAGTTATATAAAGCTACTACTTCACCTGTCGTAAGCGTACCTGCATTAACATGAACATCGCCCATATAGATGAGGGCGCATATGCCGAGGTTTACGAGCATTATGGTTACGGGATTAAGCCAGGAAGAGATGTTTGCCGCATGCTGCTGGAACTTCTTGAGGTTGAGGTTCGCCGCTTCAAAGGCTTCTGTGTCACGCCCGGTCCTGTTATAGCCTCTTATGACCCTTACGCCAGATATGCTGTTATCAGTCCTTCGGATAAGATCGTCTAAGCTTCTTCTGGTCTTCTTATATGCCGGGATCGCACTCTTTAAGTTGAATGCGATAAAGCAGGACAGGAGCGCTACCGTAATGACGAATACCAGAGCTATCTTGATATCTATCGTAAAGGCCATTATGCATGCGCCCGCAACGATAAAAGGAGATCTGAGGAGCAATCTCAGGAACAAGTTGATTCCGGATGAGATCTGATTTACATCGGAGGTGAGCGCGGTTACTAAATTTGACTTACCTGCCTTCTCAAAGCTTGCGATATCCAGGGACTGAAGCTTAACAAAGAGCTCTCTTCTCAAAGCAGAAGAGATCCCGCTTGCTGCGTAAGCCGCAAAATACTGAGCACTTATCGCGCTTACAAAACCAACTACCGCAAATACACCGAGCAGTACTACATTAGACTTAATGTAAGCCGTATCACCGGTCATGATGCCCTTATCGATTATGCCTGCAACAATAAGAGGCACGATAAGCTCAAAGCACGCTTCGAGTAGCTTAAACAGAGGGCTTAGAAGACACGAAGCCTTGTGCTTTTTGAAGTGCTTATAAAGGCTTCGCATTATCAGAGGATTTCCTTAAGGAGTCTGTTCGAGTCTTTTATGACCTCATCGATATCGATCGTGGTAAAATTGCCGTCCTCATATAATATCCTGCCTGCGATCATGGTCATGCAGACGATACCGGGATTACCCGAATATACGAGATTTGCAGGGATGTTATTGACGGGCTGCATGCAGGGAGAATTCATATCGATCATGATAATGTCAGCCTGCTTGCCTTCCTTCAAGGTATCGCAATCGTCAAGTCCCATACAAAGAGCGCCGGTAGAGGTTGCCGCCTTGAGAGTCTTAAACGGAGGGATCGAGCAAGCCTTGTTATCTGCGATATTACTCATTACATTATCCAGATACATCTCTCTAAACATATCAAGAGCGTTATTAGAGCCTGCACCGTCAGTGCCGATAGCCGTGGGTATTCCCATATTCTCGAATCTTGATACGGGCGCGATACCGGATGCGAGCTTCAAGTTAGAGCATGCATTGAATACAGCATAAAGGCCTCTGTTCTTGTAGATCTCCATATCCTCATCATCAAACCATACGCAGTGGAATCCGCCGCCGCCGAAATCATAAAGACCCAGTGAATCGAAAAGCTTCGGAGGTGTCATGCCGTATCTTGCAATGCAGCCTTCAACCTCTGCCTTGGTCTCCGATATATGAGCAAATACAGGTGCCTCGTGCTTATGGGAGATCTCAGATATAGTCTGCATTATCTCCTTGGATGTCGTGTATTCAGCATGGAATCCGAGCTTATAGGATATGAGCGGATCTATGCTGTTGTATCTGATATATTCATCTTCGAGTCTGTCTATACCGCCGAAATCATTTACAGAGCCGCAGAACACATATCTGAAGCCTGTCTCGATAGCAGCCTTACTTGCAAATACGGGATTGAAGTACATATCGAAGCAGGATGTGATACCGCCCTTAAGATATTCAGCAAAGCCGAGCTTGCTGAAGGTATAGATATGCTCATCACCGAGCTTTGCTTCCCTCGGAAAGATAGCCTTGTGGAGCCAGTCGTCCAAGGTAAGATCGTCAGCAAGAGATCTTGCAAAGACCATTGCGGTATGTGTATGTGCATCCTTAAGACCGGGCATGAGCAGATTACCTTTGCAATCAATCTCACGGTCGAAGCTGATGCCTTGAGTGTCCTTAGCAGGACCTACATAACTTATCTTGTCGTTATCTGTCCAGATCTCACCGCCGATTACGGAATCCGTTTCCATGGTGAGGATCAAAGCATTGTAAAATCTTACAGACATAAATACCCCTTACTTGATGTTCTCGATAAATGCCTTGTATGCGATATAGAGATAGTAAAGATCGATCTTGGAGATGACCTCTATGGGAGCGTGCATAGACCATACGGGAATGCCGCAGTCGATTACATCCATGCCGTACTTAGCCATGAAGCATGAGATGGTTCCGCCGCCGCCTGCGTCGATCTTACCGAGCTCACCTGTCTGCCACGGGATGGAATTCTGGGAGAAGATATCCGTGATCTGAGCGATAAAGTCACCGGTTGCTTCTGAGCTTCCTGACTTACCTCTTGCGCCCGTGTACTTCTCAAGCTTGATGCCGTGAGACATGAAGGCCGTATTTCTCTCCTCGAAGACATTGCCGTACTTGGGATCGAATGCGGTTGTTACATCAGTTGAGAGCATCTTTGTGCCTGCTAATGCCTTCCTGAATGTGAGCATATTGAACTTGTCCTCGCCGCCCATGCTCTTTGCAAGGATCTCCATGAGGAAGTTCTCGTAAAGAACGGACTGAGCGCCGGAATTAGCATAAGAGCCGATCTCTTCCTTATCCGTAAGAAAAGTAACGCATGTCCTCTCGGGCTTAGCCTGTGCGAGGAGAGCTCTTAATGCGGGGAAAGCGCATACCTTGTCGTCGTGACCGTATGCTGCGATATAAGCTCTGTCAAAGCCTAAGTCTCTTGCCTTTGTAGCAGGAACGATCTCGATCTCTGCGGATACGAAGTCCTTCTCCGTGATCTTATATTCCTTGTGAAGAAGCTTTAAGACAGCTGCCTTGTAAGGCTCCTTTGTATCCTTGTCCTTAACGGGGATTCCGCCGATGACTACATTGAGATCTTCCGCGGGTACAAAATCAGATGCCTTCTTGCTCATCTGGTCACCACCGAGGTGCGGGAGAAGATCCGTTATGTAGAATACGGGATCAGATTCCTTCTCGCCGATGCAGATCTCATGCATCTTGCCGTCCTTTGTGAAAACCACTCCGTGGATAGCAAGAGGGATCGTTGTCCACTGGTACTTCTTGATGCCGCCGTAGTAGTGAGTCTTGAAGTAGACTGTCTCCCTGTCCTCGTAGATGGGATTGGGCTTAAGATCAAGTCTCGGAGAATCGATATGAGCTCCTAAGATATTGAAGCCTTCTGCTACCGGACGCTTACCTATAACTGCAGCTGCAAAACCCTTGCCCTTAACGGATGTATAGACCTTATCGCCCGCCTTGAGCTTTGTAACATCTGCTATGTCCTTGTAGCCCAATTCCTTAGCTGAGCTTACTGCATTTGAAGCAAACTCCCTCTCAGTCTTGGAAGCGTCGAGGAAAGCCTTATACTCTTCTGCAAAAGCAAAGGCTGCCTTAAGGTCGTCTGATGAAGCTGTCTTGTACAGGTTCGGATAGTCCGCAAAAAGCTCTGCAGTCTTGTTCTCTTTCTTATTTGCCATAGAAATCACCTCAAATTATTTATTCGATTTATGATAACATTATTTCAGATAAATTGTTCATACATATAGATAAGAGGCCTTTATGATAACTGACGGACACAACCACACAAAGCATTTCTCCCCTGACGCAGATCAATCGATAGAAGAGCTTATCGCTTCTGCTAAGAATAAGGGTTTTAACAGGGTTTCAATAACCGAGCACTATGAGATCGACTTCCCCGAGGACGGTCTCGACTGGATGTTCGATCTTAATGAATACAATAGGACCTTTAAGACATGGAAGACTATGGCAGGACCTGAGTTAGAGCTCTTAATGGGCGTTGAATTCGGCTACCAGACACATGTTGCAAAGGATATTGATAAGACCGCATCCCTTATTCCCTTCGACGTCGTCCTTCTGAGCAATCACTTGTTCAGAGGCAAGGATTTCTACGAATTCAGGGATTGCTACGAGCTTCCCAAGACCGAGCTTCACAAGGAATATATCGGTGTAATGGCCGAGATGTGCGAGAATTGCGATAACTTCGATGTAGCTGCTCATTACGATTACATAAACAGATACACACCTAACCGCGAGAACTTCGTACTTTATAAAGATTGCCCCGAAGAATTCGACAGATTCTTCGAGGCAATAATATCCAAGGAAAAAGCTTTGGAGATCAATACCAAATCGATCCAGAAGCATAAGGAATTGGGATTTACCAGGACTATGCCCGACCCTGAGATAATAAGAAGATATCTCGATATGGGCGGCAAGCTGATCACACTCGGTTCCGATTCGCACCAGAGCTCATGTCTCGGTGTCTGCTACGGTGAAGCGATAGAGTATCTCAGATCCTTCGGGATAAAGGAGACTTATTACTTCAAAGGAAGAAAGCCTTACCCCGAAGCGCTCTGATTATTTCTCGTTCTTCATGCCCGATAAGAAAGCGAAGATAAAGCCGTCGAGATTACCGTCCATAACGGAATCGACGTCAACTTCCTCGTATCCGGTTCTGTTGTCCTTAACAAGAGTATAGGGACAGAATATATAATTTCTGATCTGTGAACCCCAGGCGATCTCCATCTGATTACCCTTAAGGTCTTCGATCTTCTCCATCTCGGATGCTCTTGCAAGAGCAAAGAGCTTAGCTTTGAGCATTCTAAGACAGCTCTCTTTATTCTGGAGCTGTGAACGCTCAGCCTGGCAGGATACAACGATACCTGTAGGATTATGTGTCATACGGACAGCCGTATCGGTCTTATTGATGTGCTGACCACCCTTACCTGTTGATCTGTAAGTATCTACACGGACATCGGACATATCGATCTTGATATCGTCTTCTGTTGCCTGGTCAAGTTCCGGGATGACCTCGCAGGATGCGAAGGATGTATGTCTTCTGCCTGCCGCGTCAAAAGGAGAGATCCTTACGAGACGGTGTACGCCGATCTCGGATCTCAGGAAACCGTATGCGTTATCGCCTGTTATCTTCATGGATACAGACTGGATACCTGCCTCATCGCCTTCAACGAAGTCTAATTCCTCGCAGGTAAAGCCCTTCTCTTCTGCCCATCTTCTATACATTCTGTAGAGCATCGAGCACCAGTCCATAGCCTCTGTACCGCCTGCACCTGCGTGAAGTGACAAGGTTGCGTTATTGGCATCGTACTGGCCTGTTAAGAGCGTCTCAAGACGCATCTTCTCGTAGTCTTCCTTAAATACTGCAAGGCTGTCCCTAAGCTCGGGAAGAGAATCAAGATCCTCTTCTTCGTTTGCGAGCTCGCATAAAGCAAGAAGGTCTTCTCTCTCGGCAGAGAGGGAATTGTAGTTATCCACCTTCTTCTTGAGTCTTCCTAACTTCTGCTGCAATTCCTGTGCCTTGGCAGCGTCATTCCAGAAATCCGGCTCAGAGGTACGCTGTTCAAGCTCTGAGATCTCATCTGAAGTACGGTCGATGTGAAGAGCATCCTTGAGCTTAGCCATAGGCTCTTCGAAGGATTCAAGTTCGAGTCTGATATTATCGAATTCGAGCATTTAGATTAACCTTTCTTAAGTTCTTCAACAAATTCTTTGAGAAGCTGCATAGCTTCCTTTATGTCTTCCATGGATGCAGCATAACTGATACGTACAAAGCCTTCTCCGCAAGCGCCGAAGGCATTACCGGGAACGATAGCCACGTGCTTTTCGATAAGGAATCTCTCGCAGAATTCCTCTGATGTGAGACCCGTTGACTTGATGCAAGGGAATGCATAGAAAGCACCGTAAGGAGTAAAACAGCTGAGACCTGCATCCTCGAGTCCCTTGATTATGACTCTTCTCCTGTGGTTGTATTCTTCCCTCATCTTCGCTACTTCAGCGTCGGCATTTGCCGCAGCCTCGATAGCACAGAACTGCGCCGTAGAAGGTGCACTCATTATACAGTATTGATGTATCTTGACCATAGGTGCGATAAGCTCAGATGGACCCGCAACATAACCGATCCTGAAGCCTGTCATGGCATAAGACTTCGAAAAGCCGTTTACCATAACTACCCTGTCTCTTAATTCACTGAACTGCGTAAGTGAAGCAGGTCTTGAATCGAGATAGTTGAGCTCGCAATAAAGCTCATCTGAGAGCACGACGATGTCAGGATACTTGAGCAATACATCACGGATCTTAGCATAGTCTTCGAGTGTCATGACGGCGCCCGTAGGATTGTTGGGGTAACCGATTATGATGTACTTGGTCTTATCCGTAATAGCTGCTTCGAGTTCTTCGGGCATGAGCTTATAATTATTCTCAGGCTTGGTCTCAACTACGACAGGAACGCCGTGTGCAAACAGGACCGTCGCCTTATAAGCGACAAAGCAAGGCTCGACGATGATGACCTCATCACCGGGATTTATAAGTGCTCTCGCGGCAAGATCGAGTCCTTCACTGCCGCCTACGGTTATGAGGAGCTCGTGCTTATAGTCGTAGCTTACGCCGTATCTGCGCTTAAGATAGTCGCAGATCGCCTGCCTTGAATCCGTATATCCTGCATTCGGAGAATAGTGGGTATATCCTTCGATAAGTGAATTTATACCCGCTTCTCTTATCTGCCAGGGCGTAACAAAGTCAGGTTCACCGATGGAAAGGGATATAACATGTCCCTTCATCTCGGCTGCGACATCAAAGAACCTTCTAATTGCCGAAGGCGGTACTTGTTGTACCGCCTTGGAGATCTTGTCATTGTAATCAATGCTCATAAAATAATAGCCTGCCTGTCATCTCTCTCAGGATTATCGTAAATGACGCCACTAGCCTTATATTTCTTAAGGATGAAATGCGTTGTAGTAGATAAAACGCCTTCTTGCGTAGCGATCTTCTCTGTAACGAAAGTTGCTATATCTCTTAATGTCTTGTCCTCGTAGATGATCATGAGATCAAATCCGCCGGACATCAGATAACAAGCCGTGACCTTATCGTACTTGGATAACACCTGAGCCAAGTGATCGTAACCCTTGTTCTTTACAGGTGTGATCCTTACCTCGATCATACCGATACAGTTATCGGGAGCTTTCTTCTCCCAGTTAATGATCGTTGTATAGCCGAGGATTACATTCTCTTCCTTGAGTCTTGTGATCTCCTGCTCTACCTCAGAAGCTGAAGTGCCGAGCATGGTAGCGATCTCCTCATAAGAGAGTCTGCTGTTATTCTCGATAAGTCTCAAAAGCTCGATATCGTCAATCATATTCTTGCAACTCCGGTATCACGTGCAGCCTGAGCAACTGCAGCAGCAACAGCCTTACCGACTCTCTCATCGAAAGCGTTAGGAAGGATGTATTCAGGATTGAGTTCTTCGTCAGATACGATGCCTGCGATTGCGTTTGCAGCAGCGATCTTCATCTCGTCGTTGATGTCAGAAGCTCTTACATCGAGAGCACCACGGAAGATTCCGGGGAATGCGAGAACGTTGTTAACCTGGTTCGGGAAGTCAGATCTGCCTGTTGCCATAACTGCAACGCCTGCCTTCTTAGCCTCATCAGGGAGGATCTCAGGTGTAGGGTTAGCACATGCGAATACAACAGGATCCTTTGCCATTGTAGCAACCATATCTGCTGTAAGAACGCCGGGAGCGGAAACACCGATGAATACGTCAGCGCCTACGATAACCTCAGCGAGTGTGCCTGCCTTCTTCTCAGGGTTTGTGATCTTGCTCATCTCTTCCTTAGCGGGGTTGAGACCTTCTCTGCCCTCATAGATAGCGCCCTTACGGTCGCAGAGGATAACGTTCTTAAGTCCTCTTGAGATGAGGAGCTTTGTGATAGCTGTAGCTGCAGCGCCTGCGCCGTTAACTACAACGTGGATATCTTCCATCTTCTTGCCAACGATCTTAAGAGCATTTGTAAGACCTGCAAGAGTGATAACTGCTGTACCGTGCTGGTCGTCGTGGAAGATCGGGATGTCACATCTCTCCTTGAGCTTCTTCTCGATCTCGAAGCATCTGGGTGCTGAGATATCCTCGAGGTTTACACCACCGAAGGAACCTGCGAGAAGAGCAACTGTGTTAACGATCTCGTCAACATCCTTGGAACGGATGCAGAGAGGGAATGCGTCAACATCACCGAATGCCTTGAAGAGTGCGCACTTACCTTCCATAACAGGCATACCTGCTTCAGGTCCGATATCACCGAGACCTAAGACTGCCGTACCGTCTGTAACAACAGCTACGAGATTGTGTCTTCTTGTTAATGTATATGAAAGATCGACATCCTTCTGGATTGCAAGACAAGGTGCTGCAACGCCGGGAGTATATGCGATCGCAAGTTCTTCCTTTGTGCCTACGGGTGCTGTAGCGATTACTTCGATCTTACCGCCCCACTGCTCATGCATTTGCATAGCCTTCTCATCATTTGTCATTTTGAATTACCTCCAAAAAATAATTTCGTTAGTATAATAATTAAAGCCTAATCAAATTACAACCTTTGAAAAGCAATAAATGTTACTCATCTTTGCTGTTTTTTTTGCTCATTATTTGGTCATATATGTTCAGGGGAGTGCTTTTGAATTGCAGTCCCGCCATTATGCTGTAGGTATCAAGGCCCAGATTCGCATAGCAAAAAGCAAACCAGGTATATACGGCAGCATTAAGAACATAGAAAGCAGGCTCCAAAACATCGATATAACTTAATATCCCGACTATAAAACCAGCGATAAGATCAGCGAGCAACACAAACGCAAAACGCCTGAAATTAAAGCCGTACACATTCTTGGCTCTCCTTATGAGGAAGGGCAATACCTCAGATACCTTAAGGTCTCCTGCAATAAACGCTGCCGGCAATGCGACTACGATGGGGAGCGCTACGATAATGAGTATAAAGAATATGAACATCATCGCCGCAAGAGGCAAAGCGAGAACTGCCAGGATAAGAAGAAGGAGCAATATCCTTCCTACAACCTTGGATACCGAAGGAGGGGCCAGAAGTGTGGGTTTCTCGATCCCAAAACCCATAGCCTTTAATTCCTTTTCTTCTTGCTCGTCCTCCTCACCATATTCGTTCAGATAGTAATCGATATTGTCCAGACGCGAAGCTCTGATCCTGTGCCCGGTGTATATGAGGATCGCAATGAATGTGATTATCTCGGCTGCCACGGGAAGCAGGAGCGCCAAGTAATTACCCATAGTCATGGGGGCGTTCATCATCTCGGGAGTAAGCTGGGAAGGATCTGTTACCTGACCTACCGTATCATACCAGGCAAGGAGCGGTCCGAAATCGGTATCGATCCAGGGGTTTAGATATGCAGCGGCATTAAGAAGTGTGAGTAAGACAAAGGCTATTCGCATCGGCCAGGGATTATCCTTATTCTCAATATCGAGGAGCCTTATGTATATTCTGAACGGACTATATCTGAATTGCATGCTAACCTCCGTGCAAAAATTATAATATATTCTCCTGAAAATTGTGATAAAATCCTCTATATTATTTAGAGAGCGGTGTTTAATATGACAGATTTCCATGTAATTCCTGATCTTCTCTGCGTTATTCCCGTAGAGAACCATTCAGCTTCTGACATCAGAAAGATCCTTTCACAGCATCCTGAGATCAAATTCGTATCCCTTGCAGCCGTTGACCTTATGGGCAACGATACAGACGAGAAGATCCCGATCTCAGACTTCAAGGAGAACATAGAAGATTACCTCGAAGGCAAGGCCGTTCAGACTGACGGATCCTCGGTTGTCCTTCCCGGTATCGCAACATTAAACGACGGTAAGGTAGATCTTATCCCCGACCCCGATGTAATCTGGTACATCGATTACAACCAGGAGCACATCGATCAGGCAACCGGACTTCCCGTAGGAACACTCCGTATCCCCTCATTCTTAAAGCACAACGACGACGCTGTATGCTCAAGATCTGTACTTAAGAAGAGCGCTCAGTATTTCGAAGCCAAGATCAAGGACGTATTCAAGAACAATCCCGAGCTTTGCGAGGAATTCGGTTTCGAGCCCGACGATCTTGATACCATAACACTTATAACAGCCACAGAGCTTGAGTTCTGGGTAAACTCCCCTGACGAGATCATCAGCACAGAGCAGCTTACTATCTCACAGGAACTCAAGGAATCTTACTGGAAGCGTACAAAGGGCGTTGTAAGGACTGCATTAGAGCAGGTCATCATGGTCCTCGAGCAGTACGGCTTCAACCCTGAGATGGGTCATAAAGAAGTCGGCGGCGTTAAGGCATCTCTTAATTCCTCCGGTGAGTTCCACTTCATCATGGAGCAGCTCGAGGTTGACTGGAAGTATTCAGATGCACTTCAGGGCGCAGATTACGAGCTTATCGCAAGAATACTCATCAAGGAGATCTTCAGACTCCACGGTCTCGATGTAAGCTTCGATGCCAAGCCTCTTGCAGGTGTTGCAGGTTCAGGTGAGCACACACATGTTAATGCGGTAGCTTACCTTAAGAATGGCAAGAAGATCAATCTTTTCGCACCTGAGGACATGAAGAAGGATTACCTGAGCAAGATCGGCTGGGGCTGCCTCTTCGGCATAATGCGCCACTACGATATAGTTAACTCCTTCGTATCTGCTACAACAGATGCATTCGAGAGACTTACACCCGGCTTCGAAGCACCCACACACTGCGTAGCTTCCATCGGTATGGATGTGCTCACACCCTCAAGAAACAGATCAGTACTTCTTGGCGTCGTAAGATCAGAGAACAACAAGTATGCGACAAGATTCGAGCTTCGTGCACCTAACCCGCATACAAACACATACCTCTGCCTCGCAGCCATCTATCAGGCAATGCTCGACGGTCTTGACTATGCGCTTGCATCCGGCAAGGATTCAAAGCAGCTTGAAGAGGAATTCATCAAGCCTTACGGCACACCGAGCGACTACTTAGAGCAGAACAAGCTCTACAGATGCGAGGAGGATATCTTCGAGGACATGACTTCTGAAGAGCGCGACAGACTCTTCGGCAAGCCTGCCGCTAACGTATTCTATTCCATAAGTGCCATCAAGGATTCCGAAGATGCTGACACCATCCTCTGCAAGGGCGATGTATTCAGCAAGATGATCCTCGATTCCTACTACATGGCAATGCTCGCCCGTTGGGAGATGGAGCTCTTAGAGAAGATCATCCCTGCTAACCTCTCAACCATCAGGAGCTTCGTAAGGAAGGATGATGGCAACGCATATGACAGCAAGCTCTGGGATGAGATCGATTCTCTCAAGACAAAGCTTGCCAAGGATACAGATTCACAGGAATGCATCTTCACTTCCATCAAGAAGGCTATCGAAGCAAAGGATTGGGAAGAGACATCCCGTCACCAGCTTGAGATGAAGCAGACTATGAAGACTCTCAAGGAGAAGTACAAGATCTACTGCGACAATCAGGTCTGATAGCGCAGATCAGAATTAGAATGATTAATACGGAAACCGGATCTTTCGATCCGGTTTTTTATTTGCAATTTAAAAGGCTACAAGCATTGCCTGCAGCCCTTTATTATAATTGATCGGGTGAAAATCGGCTGATCAAGCGTCCTTGTTTGATGCAAGGAACTTATAGCAGAAAGCTGCGATAGCGCTTCCGATGAAAGGTCCGACGATGAATACCCAGAGAACCTTGAGGCTCTCAGCGCCTGCGAAGAGCGCAGGACCGAATGATCTTGCAGGGTTAACTGATGTACCTGTAAGACCGATACCTAAGATGTGAACGAGAACGAGTGTGAAACCGATGATGATGCCGCCGAAGGAACCATGACCGAACTTGGAATCTGTTACACCTAAGATAACGAATACAAAGACGAATGTAAGGAGGATCTCAACGATGAGGCCGGCAACCGCGCTGCCATTTACGCCTGCAAGACCGTTAGATCCGAGACCGCCTGTCTGATCCGTAACACCACCGAGGCTGAAGATAAGCTTAAGGCAAGCTGCACCTGCAGTAGCACCTAAGATCTGAGCAACAACGTAACCAACGAAGTCAGCTGCCTTGATGCCGCCTGTGATCAATACACCTAATGAAACAGCCGGATTGATGTGGCATCCTGAAATATTGCCTACGGCATAAGCCATACCTACGATAACAAGACCAAAAGCAAACGCTGTAAGGATATAACCGCAACCTGCCTTCGAATCGCAGCCTACGAGCATAGCAGTACCGCAACCAATGAGTACGAGTGTGAATGTTCCGATGAATTCGGCTATGTACTTCTTAATAGAACCCATAAAACCCACCTTCTTTCTGTATTCGGTAATTACCGTAATTTAATTATACAGAAATTCCTCACCGCAATATTTCACGATAACTTCATTATTGTTACCGTCTGAAGACTTTTCGACATGGCCGACGACCTTAGCTTCGATATCGAAGGAATCAGCGATGGCGATGATGTCTGCTGCTGCAGATTCATCGCAGTAGAACTCGATCCTGTGACCGCAGTTGAATACCTGGAACATCTCCTTCATGGGGATATCGCCTGATTCATAGATAGCCTTGAAGATCGGGGGAAGCTCGAACATATTGTCCTTAACATAGCGAAGTCCGCTGCCGAAATCCCTGCACTTTGCCTGTCCGCCGCCTGTGCAGTGGATGATGCCGTAGATCTCTTCCTTGTGCATCTCAAGCACCTTGGAGATCACGGGAAGGAATGTTCTTGTGGGTGATAAGATTCCCTCACCTACAGTGATGTCAGTACCGGGAAGATTATCCGTAAGGCGGAACTTGCCGCAATAAGCCTTATCTTCTGAGATGGTATCAGAGAAAGACTCCTTATAGTTCTCGTAGTAGTACTTAGACAGGAGGAGATGTCTTGCAGCAGTAAGTCCGTTTGAAGAGATACCTGAATTGTATCTGTCTTCGTAAGAAGCCTTACCTGAAGAAGCAAGACCTACGATAACATTGCCGGGCTTGATGTTAGCTGCATTGACAACATCTGAGCGCTTAGCTCTTGCAACGAGTGTCGAATCAACGATGAGAGTCCTTACGAGGTCTCCCACGTCAGCTGTCTCGCCGCCGCACATCTTGATGTCGATGCCCATGTCCTTGAGCTTTGCTATGACTTCGTCGTATCCTTCGATGACCTTTGCTATAGCCTTGCCGTCAACCAAGTGAGCATTTCTGCCGATGGTATTTGAGAGCATGAGGTTCTTTGTAACGCCTGCGCAAGCGAGGTCATCAGTATTCATTACGAGTGAATCCTGGGCAAGACCCTTGAACCAATCGTAGTTGCCTGTTTCCTTATACATGAGATAAGCGACGGAAGATTTTGTTCCTGCGCCGTCAGCATGGATAGCCGTGCAGTAATCCTCATCACCTGCAACATCTTCTATAAGCTTGCAGAAAGCACCGGGGAAAACACCCTTTGACTGATTCTTTACTGCTGCCTTTACATCATCCTTTGTAGGAGATACGCCTCTGCTCAAATACGATTCCGCTGCCATGATTCTTCCTCCGTTATCTTTATAAGTTTTCCGTGCAGACCGGTAAGCCGGGTTCTGTATATGACGATCATCTATCTAGGATCTAAATCTCTTTAGACCTCAAGCCGTCTCCTGAGACCCGCGGACAACGGTTATGTCTCACCCACGACGTTGCTCCGGATGGGGTTTACAAGGCCGGTATGTCTCCATACCGCCGGTGAGCTCTTACCTCGCCTTTTCATCCTTACCCTTGCGGGCGGTTTTCTTTTCTGTTGCACTTTCCTTAAAGTTGCCTTCACCGGGAACTGCCCGGCACCCTGTCCTGTGGAGCCCGGACTTTCCTCATGCACACAGGGCTTTCGCCCGGTCGGTGCCCGCGATCGTCTCGGTCTGCCCGAAAAACATACTTATTTTAATTAAAAAGGCAATTAAAGTACAGATGCACCTTCATCATTATAGTTAACAATGAATTTGATCTGAGGGAACTTTAATTGAAGCAATTTCTCAAGTTTGGGCAGGTATATCTGCTCTGTGGCCGAATGACCTGCGATAAGAGTGTTGATCCCGAGCTCAGCGAGCATCACCGTGATGTGGTGCTTGATCTCGCCTGAGATAACCGTATCGATGCCTGCCTTAACGATCGCATCGATGGAATCCTCATCGAAGGCTCCACCCTGGACAAACACCTTCTTGACCTTGGAATCCATAGGATTGATGGTTATTATCCCGCTGGTCTTAAGACCTTCGGAGACCTTCTGTCTGAATGAGAGGATATTGCTCTCTTCTTCAAGCTCAAATACGCTGCCGCAAACGGCGCCCTCAAGCCTGTCTGATACCGGAGCACCTATTGCTTCGCATATTGCCTGATTGCCGAACTCATCCGTAAGGTCAAGATTCGTGTGGCAGGCAAAGCAAGCTATGTCGGTCTTTATGAGCCTCGATAAGAGCTTGCCTGTTACCGTATCAACGCAGACGGTATCGATACCGCCGAAGATTATCGGATGGTGAGTTATAAGAAGATTGCATCCGTTCTTTACTGCCGTATCGATAGCCTTATTTGTACAATCCAAAGACAGTACGATACCTGAGAGATAAGCAGAACTGTCACCTGCCATAAGTCCCGGGTTATCGTAATCCAAAGCATTCTGTCTCGGAAAGACTTCATCCAAATAATCTGTAACATCTTTGATCTGCATCGCTATCCTCCCTGAAGCATGGCTCTTATCTCGTCGTTGCCCCTGCTCCTTACCGTGAATACCTCCGTAAGATGCTCAAGGTATTCATCTGTTAAACTATCCTTCCCCTTGCGCTCGAGATTCTTAGGGCCATAGTAGACCTGCCTAAGCTCCAGGCTATAGCTTTGCCCCGTAAATCTGAGTCTTAATACATTATAGAAAATATCGCGGTCTTTACAAACTGTTTCATCAAGGAATTCAAAGCCGTTATCAGCAAGATAACGCCTTACCAGATCCGTTGACTTCTGAGGCTGAAGGATGAGCTCTATGTTGCTCTTTATATCTTCAGCAAGTCCTCCCATAGCTCTGGTAAGTATATCGATGATGTTAAGGCCGCCCATACCGGCAATGACGATAACATCGCCTGCTCTTACACTAACGCCGTTAAGGCCGTCTGTTACCTTAACCTCGGATCTTGTCTTATATCCGCTCTGCTCTAATAAGAGCTTGCTCTTTGATGCGGGGTCAGGCCTTATGTCCGTGCATATGACATTTGTTGCCATATCTTCTTCAAGGCATTTAAGCGATAAGAGTCCGTGGTCTGATCCGACATCCAAGACTCTGCCGGGTCCCAGATCACCCCTTGCATTGCAAACCTCATGGAATATCGTATCAAGTCTTACGGGAAGATCTGTCATCAGAGATTCTCTCCTGCCTTCATGAGCTGCTGCTTATACTGAGTGATCTTCCTGAGATTCTCCTGGATCTTTGCTCTGTCTTCTTCGCTTGCAAATTTATAACTGTCAATGAGATAGCGCTCCTTCTCTTCGAGAGCCTTGATCCTTATCCTGAACAGATACCCGAGATACATATCTCTTCTGGTCTGTATGGAGCCTGAAGCGCACGCCTTGTCGTATGCTCTTGCCATTACATCTTCAGCAGCCTCGCCGTTAATGGTAAGACCCATGAAGGTCTCCATCATGCGGGCAAAGGATGCCCCGAATTCGGGGTCGTAGAGTTCAAAGAATCTGGATACTATGGTCTTCATGGTATCGCCTGCGAAGTCAGAAGGTCTTATTATGTCAGTCTTACTTAGCATTGCCTGATCCGTAAGGCTCTCCTGCAATGACATTGCAAAAGCAAAGAGCATGATCTCATCGTTAGTTGCCTGATCCGATACGGCTACATTATTTGCTTCTTCGGTTATCTCGGAGCCCTCTGTGGGGAGTTCTCTGTTGCGGCTCTCCATATCAGCCTGCTTTGCCCTGCTTGCTTCTCTTGATCTTGACAGATCCTCATCAGAAGCCTTGCGCTCGGCAATGCTTATCATCTGCCTTAAGACTATATCGCTGTTGGCACCGAGCTTGTTTGCAGCGGCGTTGGCCATCTTGGACTTTGCGATCTCATCGTTCATCCAGGAACCGTAGAGGCAGACATCTTCCTGATACTTGCCCGTATCAAGTCCGCTCTTCTTATCGAAGTTATCCGAATATGCTCTGTCAAGAAGATAGTCTTCCACATAGTAAGCATTCCTTACGACATCAGCGAAAGCCCCGGCTCCGTTCACCTTGATGAATTCATCGGGGTCCTTGCCGTCCGGCACCTTGGCTATCTTGATCCTTATGTGGCTCTTCTCGTTCTTGCGAAGGAAATCGCACATCATGGGGATAGCCCTCATGGCAGCGCTCTGTCCTGCGCTGTCGGCATCGAAAAAGAATACTACCTCACCGTTGGTGGTATATCTCGCGCAGAGCTTAAGCTGGTCTGCGGTAAATGCCGTACCCAAAGATGCTACGGTATTCCTGAAGCCTGCTCTGTGCATCGATATCGCATCCATATAGCCTTCAACGATTATGAGCTGATTACTCTTCTCCTTCTTGGCCCAGTTTAAAGCATAAAGATGCTTCTGCTTGTTATATACGAGAGAGTCGGGAGAATTGATATACTTTCTCTCCTCGACGGGTGTGATCGCCCTGCCGCCGAAGGCGATGATGTTGTCTCTAACATCGAATATCGGGAACATCAGTCTGTTCCTGAAAAGGTCAATGACATTGCCCTTCTTGGTCCTTGTAAACAGACCGGACTCCATCATCTCTTCATCGGTATAGCCCAGGGCCCTTACCGTGTTATAAAGTCCTTCCCACTGGTCGGGGGCAAAGCCTATACCAAAGTGCTTCAATGTGTTGTCGTCAAAGCCTCTTGCCCTTGCATACTGCATGCCCTGCCTGCCGACCTCTTCGTCATAGAGGCTGTAGTAGAAATACTTGCAGGCTTCCTTCAGGATGCCGGAGACTCTCTCCTTCTTCTTGCGCAGAAGGTCATCACCGTCATCGTAACCTGTATCGGGGATATTAACACCGTATTTGTCTGCCAGGAATCTTATCGCTTCGGGATAATTAAGACGCTCCATCTCCATGATGAAGCCGATCGCATTACCGCCCTTGTTGCAGCCGAAGCACTTAAAGATGCCTCTTGCGGGATTAACACTGAAGGAAGGAGTCTTCTCTCCGTGGAAAGGACAGCAGGCCCAATAGTTACCGCCCTTGGGCTTGAGCGAGACATAACTGCCGACGACATCAACGATATCGGCTCTGTTAAGTACTTCTGCTATAACGCTGTCTGGTATCCTTCCCATATTTCTCCCGTTTATTACCATATAAGGCCCGGTTATTGCGCCGGGCCTATTGAATACTGATTGTAGTTTAGGCTTACTCTTCAGTTGTCTTAGACTTGCCGAAAAGTCCCTTCTTCTCAGAAGCAGCAGGCTTAACGGAACCGTCAGGATTGAGGTTCTCACGCTTAATAACAGTCTGGATGGAGCTCTTTGTAAAAGTAACAAGAGTATTTGCCGCGGATGTTGCGATAGTTACTTCGTTATCCTTGATCTGAGCTACAAAACCAACGAGACCGCCGATCGTTGCAACCTTATCACCTACAGAGAGCTTCTCCATCTGTTGCTTGAGTTCCTTATCTCTCTTCCTCTGAGGTCTGATAAGGACGAAGTAGAAGACAACAAACATGATAACGAGAAGACCTATGGAATAGATAGATCCCATCATGTCGTTATTTGTGAGTGTGTCACCTGTTGATGCACCGATTACCAATAAATTATCCATTAATAAAATTACTCCTTTGGTTTCTTATTCTTTGATCAGCTCGGCAATGCAATCAGCCATTGTAAAATAGCCGGACTGCTTACCGCACATAAATTCTGCAGCCTTGAGCGCACCCTTTGCGAATACATCGCGTGACTGAGCGCTGTGGCTGATAGTTACTACTTCTTCGTCGCCGACGAACATAACCTGATGCTCACCGATGATGTTACCGCCTCTTATTGAAGATATACCTATCTGATTCTTCTTCCTGGGTTCACTTACGGAATGTCTGTCATAGACATAATCGAGTGTGTCGGGAGCTTCCTGCTGAACTGCGGCAGCGAGCATCATTGCTGTTCCGGAAGGAGCATCCACCTTGCGGTTGTGATGTGCTTCAACGATCTCGATATCGTAATCGGGATAAAGAGCCTTGGTAGCATTCTTTACGAGCTCGAGCATAAGGTTGATACCTACGCTCATGTTAGCTGACTTGAACACTGCGATCTCTTCGGAAGCCTTGAGGATCTCTGCTATGGTAGCATCGTCAAGTGCCGTTGTGCAGCAGATGAAGGGCTTCTTCTTTGCAAGAGCAAAGTTAAGGATCGTAGGAACTGCCATCGCATTGGAGAAATCGATTATTACATCGAAGTCCTCTGTTGAATCAGCGGGATTCTGATATACGGGGAATGAATAACCGTCGTACTTAGCTACGTCGCTACCTGCGACGATTACATAGTCATCACTGTGAGAACACAGATCAGCTATAGCATGTCCCATTCTTCCGCAACAACCATTAAGAAAAATCTTTACCATATCACTACTCCTATTATTTGTTGATAAATGCATTCATTGCCGATGTGTCGTACTTTGCAAGTGTCTCGATGACCTTAGCTCTGCCTGCTTCGCTTAATTCGCAAAGAGGAAGTCTGCAAGGACCTGCGTTCCAGCCGAGGATATTCATTGCATCCTTTACGGGGATCGGGTTGACTTCACAGAACATAGCCTTAACGAGCGGTACTACTTCGATCTGAAGTCTTCTTGCAGTCTCGATATCGCCGTCAAGGAAGCTGTGGATCATCTTGGATGTGGTCTCGGGGATGATGTTAGCAATAACAGAGATAACACCCTTACCGCCAAGAGAGCACATGGGAACAGCCAGAGCGTCCTCACCGGAATACATTGCGAATCTGTCACCGCAAAGGGAGAAAGTAGTGGGAACCTGATCGAGGTTGCACTCCTTAACGCCTACGATATTCTCGAATTCCGCAAGTCTGTATAAGAGCTCGGGGCTGATATTAACATTAGTCCTTGAAGGTACGTTGTAAAGGATGATAGGACAATCGACTGCAGCAGCGACTGCCTTATAGTGACGATACAGACCTTCCTGTGTGCACTTGTTATAGTAAGGAGTAACGAGCAGAGCAGCATCGATACCCAAAGCAGAAGCGCGCTTTGTAAGATCGAGGCAATAAGCCGTGTCGTTGGATCCTGTTCCTGCGATTACGGGAACCCTGCCTGCAACTGTATCAACGGCGAACTTGATAGCATCGATATGCTCTTTATCAGTCATCGTAGCAGCTTCACCTGTAGATCCGCAGATAACGATACTGTCGATCTTGTTTGCGATCTCAAACTCGATCATCTTACCGAGTTCTTCGAAATTAATTCCACCATTCTCAAAAAAAGGAGTAACGATCGCAACAGCGGCGCCCTCGAAAACAAGCTTTGACATAAGGATACCTCCTTAATTTAAAAATAATATGCCATGCAAGATTTTATCATTCCAAAAGCCAATAATCAATTTATACTTACTGCGCGCACATTTGTATATAAGGGGCGTACAACCTCAGCCTGAAGCGTCGTTATTGACACCTATCTGGTATATCTTGGGATCGAAATCCGAGGCCACCTGTCTGAAGACCGCATTGATCGCAGACTTGTTGGAAGCCTTGATAACGATATCCATACGGAACTTACCTCGAAGCTCATATAACACATCGGGGATAGGACCATAGAGCTCAAAGCCGTACTTGGGATCCTGTACCTCGAGGAACTGTCTTAAGTAATCTGCCAGGATATTCGATTTGGTTATGACATCATCTTCATCTGCGGAGGATACGACGAGCTCTCCTATAGCCTTGAATGGCGGGAGCTTAACCTTTTCGCGATATTCGATCTCAGAATCGAAGAAAGACAGATAGTCCTGGGTGCAGGCATATCTGAATAAGGGAAGCTCGGGCCTGTAGCTCTGGATATATACCTCGCCCGGATAGTCTCCCCTGCCCGCTCTGCCGGCGGCCTGGGTTATAAGCTGGAAGGCGCGCTCTGATGCCATGTAGTTAGACGACATCAGCATGAGGTCTGCACCAAGTATTCCTACGACGGTAACATCGGGGAAATCGAGTCCCTTTGCGATCATCTGCGTTCCTATGAGTACGGATGCTTCCTTCTTTGCAAACTTGCTTATAATCTCGCTGTGAGCGTCGGGAGACATCGTCGTATCCTGATCCATACGAAGTATCTTCTCGCAGGGATAGAGCTCTTTGAGAAGCTCTTCGAGCTGCTGCGTGCCGAAGCCTGCCCTTGTAAAATTGGTGCCGCCGCACCCGGTGCATCTTGCTTCACTGACGGGGATGGTATATCCGCAGTAATGGCATACGAGGCTCTTGCCGCCAGTCCTCTTATTGTTATGCAAGGTCATGGCGACGGAGCAGTTGACGCAGTTTACCGTGGTACCGCAATCACCGCATACCAAGGTCCTGGAGTAGCCTCTCCTGTTAAGGAAGAGCATTACCTGTTTCTTCTGAGAGAAGGCTCTTGCCATTGCCTGCCTTAGAGGGACCGAGAGCATCTCGCCTGCGCCGAGCTTAAGCTGCTCCTTCATGTCAACGGGGATTATCTCGGGAAGCTTTGCTTCGCCGTGCGCGCGTTCCTTGAGAGTTATGAGCTTATAGACATTCTTCTTTGCCGCATAGAAGCTCTCTACCGAAGGGGTAGCAGAGCCCAAGATTATCTTGGCTCCTGTAAGGCCCTGTCTCATCCTGGCGACATCCTTGGTGTTATACCTCGGATGAGTCTCGGACTTATAAGAGGAATCGTGTTCCTCATCGATGATGATCAGTCCGAGATCCTTTACTGGCGCAAAGATCCCGCTTCTCGGCGCTACCACTACTCTTGCAACGCCTCTTCTGATCCTGTCCCACTGCTCGTATCTCTGTCTCGGAGTAAGGCGGCTGTGAAGCACTGCCACCCTCTCGCCCAAGCGGCCAACGATCCAGTTTATGGTCTGAGGAGTAAGGGATATCTCGGGGACTAAGTATAAGACATTGCGTCCTTTGTTTAGGCATTCCTGAGCGCAGTTAAGATAGACTTCGGTCTTGCCTGAACCCGTTATGCCGAACAGAAGATATACACTTGCCGGATCATCGCTGCTTATGTCCCTTACAGCGGCCTTCTGTTCATCATTAAGATCGAAGGTCATGACGAACTTCTCATCTAAGCTGTCCTTATCTACCAATGAAGTATCTGAAACAGATGCTTCAGCCTTTTTCTTGTAGGCAGTTACAAGTCCCTTATCTATAACGGCTTTGAGCTGAGTGGGAGATACGCCTAAAGATGCTATCAGCATGCTCCTCTCGGTATCACCGGAAGAAAGCAGATATTCCAGGATATTTATATGAGCTTGAGATCTTAAGGAACCTGCTGTAAGGACTGCTTCAGCAACATTTGCATCAGCTATCTTAACATAGGTCAACTCGGGATCCTTGTGCTGCTCAACGCAGGAAGGCACCATAAGCTCTATGGCATCACCCTTGGTGCAGTTAAATCTCATAGAGATCATGTCTATGAGCTTTAACTGGTCTTCGTTCATTACGGGAAGCTCTGATATGAGAGAGTCAACAGACTTGGTCTTGGAAGTGTCCACATCCTGATCTGATGTACCTATTACGACAGCCGAGCTAAGCTTATTGGCCCTGCCAAAAGGTATCCTTACGAATGAGCCCGGCAATATCTTACCCTTGAGTTCTTCCGGGATAAGATAAGTAAAGGGCTTATCGGTCTGCCTTACGGCACCTCTTATCAAGACGCTGCATATATCCATATCAGTTGCCGTCTAATAAAGAAAACAGATCTATCTGCGCACTCTCCGGCAGGTCATCCAAGATGCCGCCATAAGATAAGAGTTTCTGGGTTACGGCCTGACCTACACCAGTCCTGAGCATAAAATCCTCACGGTTCTTAAAAGGTCCTTCTTCCCTTGCCTCGCAGATCGCCTTGCCGTTACCTTCGGAAACGGAATCGATCGCACTGAAAGGCGGGATTATCACGCCCTTGCTGACCTTCTTAAACCTCTTACCGTCAGATTCAGTAAGGGATATTGGAGCAAATGTTATACCTCTTGCATACATCTCCTCGACGAGCTCGCAGAGATAGTATTCGTTCTTGGTGTTGGGGTTGTCTGATGTCCTCATCTTCTCCTGGAGCTCAAGTCTCTTCTTCTTGACCTTCTCGGGACCGAAGCACATTGTCTCGGCATCGAAACCTTCACCTCTTATCGTGAAGAATGCGCAATAGTATTCCTCGGGATAGTAGACCTTAAACCAGGCAACTCTGAGAGTGGAGATCGAATAAGCAGCTGCATGTGCCTTAGGGAACATGTATTTGATCTTATTGCATGAATCGATATACCAGTCAGGTACGCCGCACTCCTTCATCTCCTCCTTGAACTGAGGCCATCTGGGCTCCTCGCCCTTTGCAACTTTACCCTTACGCACTGCCTCCATGATGTCGAAGGCATCCTTGTTGGGAAGTCCCCAATAGATGAGCCTTGTCATGATGGAGTCACGGCATCCGATTACGGAATTGATGTCGCAGATACCTTCTCTTATCAGATCCTGAGCGTTACCGGTCCAGACGTCAGTGCCGTGAGATAAACCCATGAGCTGAACGAGATCGTAGAACCTCGTAGGTTTTGTCTCCTTGATCATGCCTCGCGCCATATTGGTGCCGAGCTCTGACAGACCTAATGTTGCAGATCCCGCATCGGTAGCTTCAACGGGGAAGCCCAACACGTCGGTGCCCTTAAGAAGAGCCATGACCTTATCGTCAGGGATCGGGATATCTGTTATGTTTACATCCGTTATCTCGTGGAGCATACGGAGCACGGTAGGATCCGCATGACCTAAGATATCGAGCTTCAGGATGGTGTCATGCATCGCACGGAAGTCGAAGTGCGTCGTTATGATGCCGCAATCAGTCTTATTTGCCGGGAACTGGATGGGAGTAAACTCATATACATCCATCTCCTTTGCGATAACGACGATGCCGCCCGGGTGCTGTGAGGTTGTCCTCTTGACACCGATGATGTCCCTGGACATATAAGCAAGATGTGCCTGCGTACATACTTCGCCCTTCTCCTCTAAGATCTTACGGCAAACGCCATAAGCGTTCTTATCCTGGTAAGCACCGATAGTGCCTGCCTTGAAGGTATGTGTGCCGCCGAAGAGAACGCCAACATATGCATGCGCTCTCGGCTGGTATTCACCGGAGAAGTTAAGATCGATATCAGGCTGCTTGTCTCCCTTGAAGCCTAAGAAGGTCTCGAAAGGGATATCCTGACCGTCACGGATCATCTTGGTTCCGCACTCCGGACAGACTTCTTCGGGAAGATCGTATCCTGAACCGTAGTTACCGGTCGAGTCGAATCTTGCATAGTTGCACTTCGGGCATCTGTGATGCGGAGGCAAGGGATTAACTTCAGATATACCGCACATCGTTGCAGCAAAGGAAGAGCCTACTGAACCTCGGGAACCTACGATATAACCGTCGTTATTTGACTTCTTAACGAGTCTGTATGCAATGTAGTACATGATGGCATAACCGTTGGAGATAATGGAGATAAGCTCCTTATCGAGTCTTGCCTTAACGAGAGGATCGAGCACTCCGTTATGTCTGTAGAGCTTATTTGCTCTTGTATATGCAATATCTCTTACATCCGCTGCAGCTCTTGCGATCTGCGGAGGATAAGAACCTGCCGGGAAAGGCTTGATGCCGAACTCGATGAGGTCTGCGATCATGTTGGTGTTGTCTATAACGACTTCTTCGGCCTTCTTCTCACCTAAGTATGCAAATTCACCCAGCATCTCTTCAGTCGTTCTGAAATAAAGGTCTGACTGAAGCTCTGCATCGCTGAAGCCCATACCCATGAGAAGAGTCTTACGGAATCTGCCGTCTTCCTTGTTAAGGAAGTGAGAGTCCGTCGTGGCGCAGCAAGGCATGCCGTGATCGTCTGCAGTCTCAACGAGAAGCTCATTTACGATCTGTATATCCATCTCGTCTACCGCTACATTACCGGTATCAGACTTCTGAGGATCCTGTCTTGTAAGGAAGACATTGTTGCAAAGAGGCTGGATCTCAACATAGTCGTAGAGGCTTAAGATCTCGGCAAACTCGGGCGAAGTCTTGAGGAACTCTCTTGTAAGATTCCTGTCCTTGCCATGCTCTTTGTAGCTTCTTATGACGAATCTATAGATCTCTCCCCGCTCACAAGCACCGCCTACGATCATTCCGGAGGAATAGTACTTAAGAAGGCTCTTAGGTGTCCTCGGACGCATAGAGAAGTAATGGATATGTGCTTCAGATACGAGACGGTACATGTTGTAAAGTCCCATATTGGATCTTGCAAGATAGATGATATGGTATGTCGGAGACTCATAAAAGCCGTTGATCTTCTTGTGCGACTTAATGCGTGATGTCGTAAAGTGACCCTTATCGTAGTTGATCGCAAGAGGATCGACCTTACCTGCATCCTTAAGCATTGCTATAAGGACATCAGCAGAGATATAGCATTGCTCTAAGAGCTCATCTGCACCGGTCTCTGTCCTCTTGATGACAAATTCCAAACCCTTGTCACGGAGAAGCTCGTCGCAGTCTTTATATTTGCCCTCATAATAAGTCTTGAGGATATCTTCGTCGCTTGTTGCAGGCATAAGGAACTTATGTCTGTAGTAGACCTGATCTTCGATATTGATACCGTATCCTGCCCTTCTGAGGAAGGCTAAGGTAGTAAATATATCAGGGCCCGTGATATAGGAATCCCCGATGAATTCAAGGAGCTCACCCATTGCGAAGTAAGACTGGCAAGGCTCACCCTTGCCGGGATAGATACTGTCCTCAAACTCGGCATAGAAATCCGCTACATGTTCAAATACGATATCCCCGGGGATAACATAGTCTTCTGCATATTCGCCGTCTATATCCAGATCCTTGTTATAGATACGGCCATACTTATCGTGCTCGGGCTTGGGAGGTATGGCGATACTCTCATCGGAGAGCTCAGGGGGGAGCTCTGACATATTCCAGATCGACTTGTCGATATCGTGAGATGCGAATTCCATAGCATCTTCGTCAGACTCACCTTCCATAACAGTCTTTGCATACTTAAATCCCTTAAGACGGAATTTGGATGCTGCGACCGCAGTGAAAGTATCCCTTAAGGCATCCTTGCCGTTTCTTCTGATCGTTATGGCAACAAATGAACCGACAGGCTTAGCCTTGTTTATGAAGTTAAGCGCAGCATCTTCCGTTCCGGGCGCAGCTTTGGATTGAAGCTTATCGTCCGTATCAGCATCGTATGGAAGGTTATAGAAGACAGTTGGGCCGTCATCTACGAGATAGCCCTCGCATCCTAAGATACACTTGAAGGGAGTCTCCCCTTCAGCTTTGCCCTTGTTGATCTTATTAGCCTTCTCGAAAACATGCGGGAACGCCTGTACAACGCCGTGATCCGTAACGGCACATGCCGTGTGACCGAAGCTTGCAGCAAGGCTTACGAGATCAGCAGGTTCTGTAGTAGCATCGTTGTCGCTCATCTTGGTGTGGACATGAAGCTCTACTCTCTTGCGGGAAGCATTGTCCCTTCTGGGAGCAGGCTTATCCGCAGGGAAAGCACCGGACACCCTAAGCTGCTTATCTCCTGTAAATGTATCTGTCTCGATGTCGCCCTGGAAGCCGGCAAAGCCGCCCTTCTTGAATGTCTTCTGGAAGATATCTGCTTCATTAGGCTTGAGGAAAGCGATACAGGATATCGCATCCGTATCGTCCATAAGAAGGAACTTGGCAATAACGCTCTTACAACTCTTGGTAAGACGAAGATCGTCAGTAATGGTAACATCACCAATGAGATTGATGTCTCTGTCACCGATCATTGCATCCTTGATCTTAAGGAGTCTGCCGTCCATCTTGACCCTGCCGAAGATAGCGCCTTCAGCTTTCATATTGTGCTTATAGTCAGGCTTGGCCTTCTCCTCTATCTTAGCTTCCTTGAGCTGCTGCTTGGCCTTGTATGCCCAGGAATTCTTATCTTGAGTTCCTTCTTCCTTATCAGGTTCCTTGGAAGGAGCCTTATCGCTCTGACCTTCGGTCTTCTTGCCGTTCTTCTTGGGAAGATCTTCAGGTACGATATCGATGAAGTTACCTTCACGGATGGCTTTGTCTATGAGCTCTTCTGCGCCCAAAAGCTCAGCCTTCTCTGCACCTGCGAACCGGATGGTAACATCACCTTCTGTCTCAGGATCTACATATGTACATGCCCCGATGGCATTCATGAGCTCCTCTTTGAATGTAGTAAGCTGAGACTGCTCGTATAACTTGCTCCAGGAGGAAGGGACAAGGATCTCAAATGTGATACCATCCTTATCTCCGAAGGAGACCTGGCTATCCAAAGACTTGCTGTTTACGACATAATAATCGTAAGCAATAAGCTCCCACAATTTAGAAACACGGTCTGAGAGATCTTCTAAAGATATATCGTCAAAACCGAGTCTTATAGTTACTCTGAAAGATTTGCTCAAACGCTTGATAAAATCCACCAGAACAGATGCATCGCTTACTGAATCCGAACCTTTGCACAAGATGGCAGCAACGCCTCTCTCCTTATAAAGATCTACAGATTCGACTATTATTCCTTCAAGACCTTCGTATCCGCTGCAATCGAAGTCAGCTAACTCAGTCAGTTTTGTTATTCTTGGCTTCTCCAATTCTGATCACTTCCTTAACAAATTCTTCAACCGCAGTTTCCGCAGGGATCTTCCTGACAGGCTCGCCCTTCTCAAAAAGAAGGAATTCGTCCTTGCCGCCTGCAAGTCCGATGTCGCAGCCTCTGGCTTCGCCGGGGCCGTTAACGATACAGCCCATTACGGCAACTTTAAGATTATAAGGAAGCTTGGATACTCTCTCCTCAATCTGCCCGGCAAGCTCTATAAGAGGCACCTGGGTCCTTCCGCATGTCGGACAGGAAATGAATGTGATCCCGCCGTCTCTTAAGTCTAAAGCCTTAAGGATACTCTTGGCCGCATAAACCTCGTCTACAGGGTCACCGGTAAGCGATACTCTTATAGTATCTCCGATACCCATTGCAAGCAGCGCACCAATACCGACAGCAGACTTGATGACACCTTCCTTGACAGTACCTGCCTCGGTAACACCTACATGAAGAGGATAGTCACAGGCCTTTGACAGGATCTGATATGTATCAATCGTGAGCTTGGGCGAAGATGACTTGATGGAGATTACCATATCCTCAAAGTTTGCATCCTCGAGGAGCTTAACTGCTCCTAATGCGCTCTCTGTCATGGCCTCGGCGTTGACTTCGCCGTATTTAGCAAGGATCTCTCTTGAGATGGAGCCGGAATTTACACCGACTCTTATGGGGATGTTCCTCTCCTTGCAGACATCTACTACTGCCTTGATCTTCTCGGGTCCGCCGATATTACCGGGATTGATCCTGATCTTGGCAGCGCCGTTCCTGGCAGATTCGATCGCAAGTCTGTAATCGAAATGTATGTCAGCTACTACCGGGATTGGAGAATCCTTTGTGATCTCCTTGAGGGCCCGGGCTGCTTCAAAGTCGGGAACTGCAACTCTTGTAATGTCACAGCCTGCCTCCTTGAGCTTTGCGATCTGCTCTAAGGTTGCCTTGGCATCACGGGTATCCGTGTTGTTCATTGACTGGATCTTAACCGAAGATCCGCCACCTACTTCTACATTACCGATCAAAACTTTACGTGTCATATGCTGTCCTTTGCTTTAATAAGCAGACCCAAAGGATCTGCTTATTCATTTATTGCGGTAAAAATATACTATCATAAGAGAAAGTATAAATTTGTACCTTTATTCCATAAAAATTCTTATAATATCTGATGCAAATGCGAATAGCACAAGCGCGATCAGTGCGAAGAAGCCAACAACATTGATCGCATCTTCGGCTTTCTTCGATATCTTCCTGCCTATTACCATCTCTATCAGGATGAGGACGATCTGGTTACCGTCGAGTCCCGGGATGGGAAGAAGGTTTGTGATCATGAGGCCTATCGAGATAAGACCTGCCATCATGATAAGAGTCTTGGTCTTCTGGACGAAGGTATCATCAACATCACCTACTACATCGGAAACCGCAACCGTTACTCCGACGGGACCGGATACCATATTATAGACTTCTTCCTCTCCGCTAAATACAAGAGATAAGGATTTGACGGTTATGTTGAATGTCGTAAGCGGCATCTTGCAGGCATATCCCAAACCTCTCATGAAGCTCTTAAGATCAGATACCCTGTATGCCAAGAGGTATACGCCTCTGTCATTTGCAAAAGTGGTAAGAGAGATGATGCACTCTTCTTCCATGTATTCGCCGTTACGGTAGAAACCGTAGGTCATAGTGTCACCTTCCGCAAGTGTATCGAGATACTCGAGGAAATCGGGATCTGCTACACTCTTACCTTCTACCGTGACGAGGTAATCGCCGCTCTTCAAGATGGGATTGCCGTTATTCTGGGAATCGTAAGAACTTACGATCTCCCAGCCGTTATATTTGTTGTCGGTATCCTGATAACAGGTGATGCCGAGCATCGGTCTTGTGGTAAGCTCCGGTACGAGCTCTACATCGTAGAGGTCACCCGTCTGTCTGCTCTTGATCGTAAGCGTTACAGGCTCTGTCTCGGGGATTATCATCTGAGTGTCCACGAAGAAATCCATTGCCGTATAGACATACTTGCCGTTGACCTTAACTACCGTATCACCGGGAACATAATCGGTCTGAGCGAGCTGTGATCCGTTAGGTGCGTAGTTGATGTCAAGTGACTGGAAGCCGGTCCAGCAATAAAGACCCATGAATATGATGACGCCCAATAAGACGTTCATAAAAGGTCCTGCAAGAGCAACTATCAGTCTCTTCCATCTGGGATTGTTTATGAGCAATGACGGATCGTCGCTCTCAATGACGTTACCTTCTTCATCCAGATCGGTAAATCTTACATATGCACCTAAGGGGATTGCCCTTATGCTGTATTCGACGCCGTTCCTTGTCCAGTGGATGAGCTTGGGCCCTACGAAGATAGATACCTCGTATGCCTTGATACCGAGAAGGGATGCTACCCAGAAGTGTCCTAACTCGTGGATCGTTACAAGAACGCCCAGCATCAGGATAACAACGACAATGCTCCAAACTATATCCATTAAACTATCAATTCTCCTGCCTTGATCCTTGCTTCCTTATCTGCCTGAAGCACTGTATCAAGATCGACTTTTGCTATGTTTCTTCCTTCGAAATCCGAATAAACGGATCTTACTATCCTCTCGATATCGGTAAAGCCCGTCTTGCCTTCTAAGAAAGCGTTAACGGCAACTTCATTTGCGGCATTCATTACCGCGGGAAGGATACCGCCCTTCCTGCCTGCATCGTATGCGACGGAAACAAGACCGAATACGTCTGTGTCACACTTTTCGAATGTAAGATCGCAGCACTTCGGATCGAAGGGATCGAACTCCTCCAAGAGCCTCGGGCCTCTGTCAGGATAGTAAAGAGCTACCATAATGGGAAGGATCATAGAGGGCTTGCCCATCTGTCCTAAGACTGAGCCGTCCCTTAATCTTATCATGGAATGGATAACGCTCTGCGGATGTACGACGATGTCGATCTTATCAACGCTTACGCCGAATAGATGGTGAGCCTCGATGACCTCAAGTCCTTTGTTCATCATCGTGGAGGAATCTATCGTGATCTTACCGCCCATCTTCCATGTGGGATGGTTGAGAGCCTTTTCGAGAGTGACGCCCCCCAGCTGCTCTCTTGACCAGCCTCTGAAGGGGCCGCCTGATGCCGTGATCAGGATGCGGTCTAAGTTCTGCTTCTTCTCGCCCCAGAGGCACTGCCAGATCGCGCAATGCTCACTGTCTACGGGAAGAAGGCTTACGCCCTTCTCTTCTACGAGCGGCATGATGAAGTCGCCGCCTGCGACCAATGTCTCCTTATTTGCAAGAGCAATGTCCTTGCCCTTCAAGATCGCATTATATATGGGGACGAGTCCCGCAACGCCGACGATAGCGCCTAATACAGTGTCGGCGGAATCAAGGGTTGCGATGTCCGTGCTCGATGCCGCTCCCGCAAGGACCGGAGTATTATCTCCCTCGCTTCTTAAGCGGCGCTCGAGCTCTAATGCCTTTTCTTCATTGGATACGGATACTGCTTCGGGCCTGAATTCCTTGATCTGACTATAGAGCGTCTCAATGTCTGAGCCGCAGCTTAAACCTGTTACCTTGAAGTCTTCAGGATTATTGCGTACGACTTCAAGAGTCTGGGTTCCTATTGAACCTGTCGAACCTAATACCGATAAAACTCTCATAAATGCTCCTAATCAGAACAGGTTGATAACAAAAGCAAGAAGCACACCGAAGGGCAAGGTGAAGAATGCGCTGTCGAATCTGTCGAGCATTCCGCCGTGTCCCGGGAAGATGTTGCCGTAATCCTTGATACCGACCTTTCTCTTAATGACTGATGCAAACCAGTCGCCGAGCTGTGACATAAGAGAGATCATAAATCCGAGGATAAAAGTGATCACGAGGAATAAGACCCCGCCTATATTGATGTCGCAGACTCTATAGATAACGAGGAAGCTATATAAAGCTACAACGACAGCGCAGCCTACTGCTCCGCCGATGAAGCCCTCCCAAGTCTTCTTGGGGGATATATGGGGAATGAGCTTGTGTTTGCCGATGGTGACGCCTACAAAGTATGCGAACACATCGGATATCCAGGAAGCGCAAAGGCCTATAAGCATATAGTACCAGCCGTTCTCAATGAGGTTCATTCCCGCACAGAGACAATAAAGGGGGAATGTAACATAGAATACGATGCCGCCGGTGATAAGACCGTTCCTTAATGCATCCTGATCGTATGTCCTCATTACAGGCACAAGGATGCCGCATGCCACACTGTACGAGCCGATGACCAGAACATAAAGAGCTATAGCCGCTTCGCATGAGAGCTTAAGCGCATATGAAATTGCGAAAAGCACGAAGGAAAAGACAAAGCCCGTTAGGATAAGCCCGGCAGACGGAGAGTAATTACCCGTCCTCGTTGCCTTTATAAGCTCGTGGACAACGACGCCGCCTACAATAAGCGCCATAGCGCAGATTATAAGTGGAAACCATAGTGACGGAACAACAAACGCAGCAACTCCCAGCGTAAACAAAACACCGGTAATAATTCTTTGTCTCATTATTTACGACCTTCTTCTGAATCTTTGGAAGACAGACCGCCGAACCTTCTGTCGCGGCGTGCATAATCCCTGAACGCCTGAGTCAGGTCCTCGTAGCCGAAATCAGGCCACAGGGTATCTGATACCCAGAACTCGGAATATGCACTCTCCCATAAGAGAAAATTTGAAAGACGCATCTCGCCGGAAGGTCTTATGATGAGTTCCGGATCGGGTACGTCGGGAAGATACATGTTGTTTGAAAGTGTATCCTCAGTTATATCTTCAGGGTTTAATCTGCCCTGCTTTACTTCCTGTGCGATCTTCTGAACGGACTGAACGATCTCTCTTCTGCCGCCGTAATTGAAAGCGACGATAAGTTGCATCTTAGGACGGTCCTTGGACCTCTCTTCACCGTCGCGGCAAACCTTTTGGAGCTCGGGAGGAAGTGCCTCTATATCGCCTGTAAATCTTACTCTGATGCCCTCTTCTTCAAGCTCGGGATCGTACTTATTGAAGAACTCCACGAATAACTTCATGAGAGCATTGACTTCGTCAGCAGGTCTTATCCAGTTCTCTGTGGAGAATGCATAGACCGTGAGATACTTAACTCCGTAGTTACCGCAGTTGCGGCAGAGTTCCTTGAGATTCTCGGCACCGGCTCTGTGACCTGCCGTTCTGGGCAGAAGTCTCTTCTTCGCCCATCTGCCGTTACCATCCATTATAACGCCAAGCGACACCGGGACCTTGAGGCCGTCGGTGTCGTATGTCTTCTCGATTTTGTTATTGCCTAAAGCCATCAGATCTCCATCAGTTCCTTATCTTTCTTATTGCAGACATCGTCTACTTCAGCGATGAACTTGTCTGTGATCTTCTGAACCTTCTCCTCGTATTCCTTGAGGGCGTCTTCAGTGACTTCCTTCCTCTTGCCGCAGGCACGCATCTTATCGATGTAGTCTCGTCTTGTATTACGAACGACCACCTTGGCTTCTTCGCCGTATACCTTAACCTGCTTAACGAGTTCCTTACGTCTCTCCTCAGTGAGCATAGGGAATACGAGTCTGATCATCTTACCGTCATTTGTAGGATTGATGCCGAGGTCTGAAGACTGGATAGCCTTCTCGATCTCCTTGAGCATTGAAGGATCCCAGGGTGTGAGGGTGATCATACGAGCTTCGGGCACCTGGATATTTGCAACAGCATTAAGCTGAGAGGGAGCACCATAGTAATCTACGGTGATCTTATCCAAAACATGGGGATTAGCTCTTCCTGCTCTTATAGCATTAAGATTCTCCTGAAGGTTGTCGATGGACTTACGCATCTTCTCTTCAACCTTGTCGTAATCCTGCTTAGTAATCTCGATCATAGCCATGGTAATAATCTCCTTTAATCTTTATTCAACGATAGTACCGAGGTTCTCGCCTTCAGCGATCCTGACGATATTCGAAGGGTCCTTCATAGAGAATACGAGGATCCTTGTGTGATTGTCTCTGCAAAGAGCAGCTGCCGTAGCATCCATTACCTTGAGGTTCAATCTCAAGACTTCGTCATGAGATATCTTATCATATTTAACGGCATCAGGATATTTATTGGGATCCTTATCGTATACGCCGTCTACCATAGTAGCCTTGAGGAATACATCCGCACCGATCTCGGTAGCTCTAAGAGCTGCACCGGTATCCGTTGAGAAGTAAGGATTACCTGTACCGCATGCAAAGATAACGATCCTGCCCTTCTCCAAGTGTCTTACGGCTCTCTTCCTGATATAAGGCTCAGCCATCTGTCTTACTTCGATGGCAGAGAGGACTCTTGTTACTGCGCCCTGCTGCTCCAAAGCATCTGAGAGTGCGAGTGAATTCATAAGAGTTGCGAGCATTCCCATATGGTCTGCTGTTACTCTGTCCATCTTCTCTGAAGATCTTCCTCTCCAGAAGTTGCCTCCGCCTACTACGATCGCAACCTGAACGCCTAAGTCTGCAACAGCCTTGATGTTCGATGAGATCTCCTTAAGGACTTCATCGTTAATACCAATCTTTGCATCACCTGCCAAAGCCTCGCCTGAGATCTTAAGCAGTACTCTCTTATACTTAGTTGAGCTCATATTAATCCCTCCAAATATTTATCCTCTAAATTTTACCGATAATGATGCGATGTGTAAATTCATTTTCGGGTTATTGTGGCAAAAAAAATCCCCACAGGTTACTGCGGGGATTTGAAGTCAGATCTTATAAAGATCAGAGACCTGCCTGCTTTCTAACTTCTTCAGCAAAGTCATCAACCTTCTTCTCGATACCTTCACCAAGACCGAATCTTGTGAAACGAACTACGGAAACTTCTGTTCCGAGCTCCTTAGCGATGCCGTTTACATAAGTCTGAACATCGATGGAATCGTCCTTGACGAATTCCTGGAGCATGAGGCAGTTCATCTTAAGGAAGTTCTTCTTCTGGCCGGGGAGGATCCTCTCATCGATAACCTTCTCAGGCTTGCCTTCCTCTAATGCCTTGTTCTTAAGGATAGCGAGCTCCTTGTCGATCTCTTCCTGAGGAACGCCTGCTTCGTCGATCCAGTTAGGTCTGAAAGCAGCGATCTGCATGCCGAGGCTCTTGCCGAGCTCTGCAAACTTCTCGTTTGTGATAACGGAATCGTCACCAACACAGATCTCAGCGAAAACGCCAACCTTACCACCCATGTGGATGTAAGAAGTAACTGCGCCGTTGCCCTCTACGTTATAGATAACGAATCTTCTGATAGATGTGTTCTCTCCGATATCAGCGATAGCTTCCTTCTGGAAAACCTCAACTGTCTTGGACTCATCAGCATAGAAAGGCTGAGCCATGAGCTCTTCAAGAGTAGCAGGCTTCTTAGCGAGGATGTGCTCTACAACTGCATTGGAGAAGTTCTTGAACTTATCTGTCTGAGCTGCGAAGTCTGTCTCGATGTTGATCTCAACGAGAACACCTGTCTTCTGGTCGTCAGAGATCTTAGCGATAACTGCGCCCTCAGCTGCAACTCTTGCAGACTTCTTCTCTGCCTTAGCCATACCCTTCTCACGAAGCCAAGCCTTAGCAGCCTCTATATCACCGTTGCACTCGATAAGTGCCTTCTTGCAGTCCATGATTCCGCAATCTGTAAGATCACGAAGTTCTTTAACCTGTTGAGCTGTTACTGCCATGTATATTTCCTCCGTTATTAATTAAGATTCAGAAGCGATCTCTTCGATTGTTTTCTCTTCAGAAGCTGCCTCTGCCTGATCCTGAGCAGCAGCTGCTGTCTCAGCCTGAGCTGCTGCAGACTCGATGTCAGCACCCTCAGCGCTTCCGTCTTCACCCTGATGAGCTTCGATAACAGCATCAGCCATCTTACCTGTGATGAGCTTAACTGCACGGATAGCATCGTCGTTACCGGGGATTACGTAATCTACTTCATCAGGATCACAGTTCGTATCAACGATAGCAATGATCGGGATGTTAAGTCTCTTAGCCTCTGCAACTGCATTGTGCTCCTTCTTTGTATCAACGATGAAGA
Organism: Saccharofermentans sp.; assembly: GCA_024685135.1. Classification (GTDB taxonomy): domain Bacteria; phylum Bacillota; class Clostridia; order Saccharofermentanales; family Saccharofermentanaceae; genus Saccharofermentans. The sequence goes on along the minus strand of JAIKWA010000090.1, from coordinate 17,177 downwards.
GAGCTGCAGGGAGCTTGTTCATTCCTACGATACCGCCTAAGTTCTGCTCGAGCTTTGTCATCTCAAGCTTAAGCTTAGCAACTTCCTTCTTTGTACGAAGGTCGAAAGAACCATCCTTCTCCATTGCTCTTAACTCTTCAAGTCTTGCTACTCTCTTCTTGATAGTAACGAAGTTTGTAAGAGTACCGCCTAACCAACGATAGTTGATGTAGTACTGACCGCAACGCTCAGCCTCTTCCTTGATGGAATCCTGAGCCTGCTTCTTTGTACCTACGAAAAGGATATCACCCTTCTCAGCAAGTGCTCTCATACCTTCATAAGCCTCGTCAACCTTCTTGACTGTCTTCTGAAGATCAATGATGTGGATGGAATTACGCTCCGTGAAGATGTACTCAGACATCTTAGGGTTCCAACGACGTGTCTGGTGACCGAAGTGTACACCTGCTTCAAGAAGCTGCTTCATTAAAATAATCGGCATAAAAAAAGTCCTCCTGTTTAATTCTTCCGCACGTGCAAAATATTCAAGCTATTGCCCAACAAAAGGAACACGCGCGTGATTTTTATGCGGAAGTATTCTAACAAAAAGGCTTTTTCAATGCAAGTATATATTTTTATTTATATACGCTTATAGTGTCTTACTGTAAATTCGATGCCCTTCTCGCTCATGATGGGAGCTTCTTCCTCCTCGAGTTCCCAATCCGGCATCTCGTCGAGATCCGGGAAATGGCAATCTGCGGTAAAGCGCTCGTGGATATATGTGATTATCGCCTTGTCACACAGAGATATAAGGTCGTTATAAAGTGTAGCTCCGCCTATAAGATAGACTTCATCGTCAGCTGTCATAGCAAGATAGTCAGACAGCTCAGCTGCGGAATGAAGGATGATAGCACCTTCCTTCTCAAAGTCGTAGTTGCGGGACATTATTATGTTCTGCCTCTTGGGAAGGAGCTTCTGATCCTTGAATGTCTCAAGGGTCTTCCTGCCGTAGACTACCGTGTGTCCCGAGGTGTATTTCCTGAATACGCCCCTCTGGTCTTCCGGCAACGATACGAGAAGCTGTCCCTTGTATCCGATGCCCCAATTAAGATCTACTGCTGCTATTGCTATCATAAGCTCACCCCTCAAACATATCTGTAAAATAACCCGACGGTGAGACCGGCTCACCTGCTTCTATAAGGTGTCTGAAGTCTCCGAAGGACTGTACCCTGAATGCCGCTTCGCCCGGAATGCGCTCTTCGCTGCCTAATACGGTTATTGATGTGGGAGCCATAAAAAAGCCCTGCCACAAGGAAGGCGCTGCGATACCCGTGAGATATCCGGTTATAAGAGCCGTTATACCGAAGTGACAGAAAAATACGAGATTGTCATCGTTATGCTCTCTTACCTCGTATACGCCGTCTTCCCTTCTTACATATCCGTGCTCTACAAGGAGCTTATCGATGCCTTCTATCACTTCAAGATAGTATTTCTCGATATCACCTGTCTTCATTATGGGAGTGTTGAACCACTCGTCCTTATCGTGAAGGCCCTTATGCGGAACGAAGTATCTCGGATAGAAATCCCACTCGATCCTCTCTTCGCCGGTATCCTCGTCAGTTACCCTGTAATAGAACTCCTTGAGCCAATCAAGTGTTGTGCCTTCCCTGCCGAGTTTCTTAAGCGATAAGGATGCAGTATCCTGCGCTCTACCGAAGGGCGAGAGATAGATATCCTTTATATCCCATTTTGCAACGCGCTCTGAAAGGATCTCGGCTTCAGCCCAACCTTTCTCGGTTAGAGAATCCTTGACATAGTCAGGATCGCCGTGACGGATAAAGATAAGCTTCATATATTCTCCTTATACAGCTACCGGGATACCCTTGATCTTAGGTCCGTATTCGTAGCCTTCAAGATTGATGTCATCTACTGTGAACTTGTAGAAATCCTTGATATCGGGATCGATAACGAGCTTGGGCGCTTCAAACTTGGGGCGCGCTATAAGCTCCTTAACGATATCAACATGTCTGTCGTAGATATGTGCATCAGCTATTACATGAACGAACTCGCCTACCTCGAGGCCTGATACCTGTGCCATGAGATAAGTAAGCACAGCATACTGGCATACATTCCAGGCATTTGCAACGAGCATGTCATTGCTCCTCTGATTGAGGATAGCATTGAGCTTGTTGCCGGTCACATTAAATGTCATGGAATATGCGCAAGGATAGAGGTTCATCTCGGACAAGTCCTGATGTACATAGATATTTGTAAGTATCCTTCTGCTCGAAGGATTATTCTTCAGATCGAAAAGGACTCTGTCGACCTGATCCATGTCGCCTTCCTTATACTTATGCTTGACGCCTAACTGATAGCCGTAAGCCTTGCCGATGGAGCCGGTCTCATCAGCCCATGCATCCCAGATATGGGAATTGAGGTCATGTACATTGTTGGATTTCTTCTGCCAGATCCATAAGATCTCATCTACGGCAGCTTTGAAATTGATGTATCTTTGGGTATACATCGGGAATTCTTCTGCAAGGTTATAACGGTTAACGATACCGAATGCCTTATATGTATAAGCAGGAGCTCCGTCATCAGCCCAATGAGGTCTTACCTTATCGTTGATGGTTGAATATCCGGAATTAAGGATAGTATTAATGTTCTCAATGAAGATATCATCTGCACGACTCATAGAAGGTACCGCCTTGATCAAGATTATGCAGATAATTATAACATTAATTAACGGCTCCCCAAATAAACTATTTCAGATGCCTCTATATGCCCGATCGGTCTCTCATACCTCGGCTCTATCATCTCGATGGACTTAAGGCTCCACTCGGGATCGTATATCTCGCAGTATTCCGTGCAGTGCTTGCAGTCGCAGAAGATACATGAGAAGCAGTTGCCCCTGCAATATCTGCAGTCAACATAAGGAGTGAATCGGCTCGAGGTGCCGCCAAAGCCGATGGAATTGAAATATACCATGTGGCAATCGATATGGTGCTCGTTTATAAGCCTGTAAGCAACTATGATAGCCCACTCTGAATCAAGAGTACGGGATACCGTGCAATTATGTGTGCGGGGATTTACGGTAGCGAACTGATTCTTGCGCTGCAGTGTCCTTGTAATGGTCGATGTGGGCCATCTGCTGCAATTGGTCCTGTTGATAACGACGCAGGCAACCAGTACCTTATCCGTTATCTCGTCTTCGCAGAACCTTCCTTCAGCTTCAACTACTCTTGCAAAGAACTTAAACTCTTTATTGGAAAGGCCGACGGCTCTTGCCTTGACCTTGGAATCCATATAGTAGCGCGTCTCATCATCTGCATTCTGCCACATGAGGTCATACTGCATGAGCTCCTCTTCAGTAGGCTTGCCTTCGATAAGATCATAGCAGACATCAGCCAGTACAGCGCCATTGAAAGACAATAGCACGCAAACTGCCAATAGTATTGCAACTATAGATTTACGCAAGATAAGTCTCCTTAAGCAAATTTGTAAATGGAATTTTAGCACCCTGGGCGCATTTTTGCAACAAAAAGCCTTGGAACACTATGTTCCAAGGCTTTCCTGGTCGGAGTGACGGGACTTGAACCCACGACCTCTTGCTCCCTAAGCAAGCACTCTAGCCACCTGAGCTACACCCCGATGAATTGTATCTTGTCTGCTAAGGAAATCGAATGGTCGGAGTGGCGGGACTCGAACCCACGGCCTCTTGCTCCCGAAGCAAGCACTCTACCACCTGAGCCACACCCCGAAAGAGATTCCCTTTCACAAGCTCATAAATAATAGTACAACGGGAAGAATAATGCAAGTTATTTTTTATAAAAAAAGAGGTTGCGGAGACCGCAACCTCTGTAAAGCGCTTAAGATACTAAGATCAAGCCTCTTCTGATGAATCAGCTTCTGCCTCAGCTTCTGCCTCGGGCATATCGGGATCGATAGGAGCAACTGCCTTGATGGAGATGGAGATCCTTCTTCTCTCAGGATCGATCTCTGTTACCTGTGCAGTAACTTCCTGGCCGATGGAGAGAACGAGCTCAGGCTTCTCTAAGTGTGTAGAGGAGATCTGAGATACGTGGCAGAGTGCATCGAGGTTGGGTTCGAGCTGTACGAACGCACCGAAGTTTGTAAGGCGAACTACTGTACCCTTAACGATGCTGCCGAGAGGGATCCTCTCTTCGATATTGTAGTAAGGATCGTCCTCGAGCTTCTTGTAGCCTAAGGAGATCTTCTTTGTCTCCTTATCGAAGCTCTTAACGTAAACCTCAACTTCATCGCCTACCTTGAGGATCTCGGAAGGAACTGCGTTGCGGCTCCATGAGAGCTCAGATGCGTGAACGAGACCGTCTACGCCGCCGATGTCGATGAAAGCACCGAAAGCAACTACGGAACGAACTGTACCTGTGTAGTGCTTGCCCTCTTCGATATTGTCCCAGATCTCTGCTGCCTTCTTGGAACGCTCAGCAGCTGCGATGCTACGGTGTGAACCGGAGATCCTTAATCTGTTCTTCTCTGTATCAAATTTAGTTACAGCGATCTCAAGTGTCTGGCCTACATAAGCGTTAAGATCCTTAACTTCGCCGGACTTGATCTGTGTTCTGTGAATGTAAATGTCAACACCCTTGTATGTTCCGATAAGACCATCCTTAACAGTACGGGTAATCTTAACTTCGATAGGTGTCTTGTTATTGAAAGCCTCTTCGATCTCTGCGCGGCCCTTCTCAGCCTCAACATCGTTCTTAGAGAGGATAATCTCTTTGCCCTGATCGGAATTCTTAATACTTCTTACCTTGACAGTAACTTCCGCATGTTCTTCGATTGACTTCTCGAGGTCGAAATCCGGGTCGGACTCGAACTCCTTACGTGCAATCCTGCCCTCGGATTTGTCATGGACGTCTACATAAACATAATCAGCATCAGCTGAAGTAATTGTACCCTTTACAATTGCACCTCTTCTGATCTGCGCAAGTGCATCCACAGCGTTGGCAAACTCTGAATCGAGCTGCTCCTGATTTGTTGTCTTCTCGTCTTCGTTCATTTCTTGAACAACCTCCAAAATAATAGCTTCCGGTGTAGATGCTCCCGCGGTTATTCCCACCTTGTCATCCGGTAGTATCTTGCCCTGGGCAATAAGCTCCCGAACTTCATGTGCAGAATTCACCAAGAAAGATCTTACACAGCGACCTTTGCAGATATCAAAAAGCTTGTTGGTGTTCGAACTGTGAGACGAGCCGATGACTAACATCGAATCAGATTTCTCAGATAACTCTTCTGCTTCCCTTTGCCTACTTTCAGTCGTATTACATATTGTATCAAAAAGATTATTTTTTTCAATTTTATTTTCTATTTTCTGACAAATATTTTTGAAGGTATTTGATGAAAAAGTGGTCTGAGAGACCAATATTGCCGATTCAATAGGGAAATCAAGGGTTTCAAGCTCTTCGGGCGAAGAGATGACGGCAACTTTGACCCCTGTATTTGCGGCTTCTGCGCAAAAACCGAGGACTTCGGGATGGCCTTTGCCTCCGGTAACGATTATGTTCTTCCCGCTTTGAGCTGCTTCCTTGACGATCTTATGGATCTTGGCAACGAAGGGACATGTCATATCCCTTACATCGCAGCCCTTATCCTCCAAGAGTTTGATCTCATCCGGAGCCACGCCGTGAGCACGTATGATAACGATCGCGCCGCCCGGAACATCTTCTGCATTGTCGTAGACCTTATAGCCTGCTTCCTTCAGCTTGTTTACTACGAGCTCGTTATGTACGATCTCACCTAAAAGAGCGAGCGGCTTGCCGCTTGCTCCTTCATCTGCAACCGCCTCAGCGGCGCTTACTGCATTCTTTACACCGAAACAGAATCCCGACAGTTTTGCAGTTGTTATCTCCATCAGTCTACCTCGTTGATGTAGCTTAAGAGGATATCCCTCGTTCCTTCGATGGTGTGCTCGTCAGTATTGATGACCACAGCCTCGGGAACCTGTACGAGAGGAGCGGAGAGCCTGTTCATGTCCTGCTCGTCTCTATATTCGATATCTCTTAAGACCTCCTCGTAGCTCTGGGAGAAATCTCCTCTTTCCTGGAGCTCTGCAAGTCTTCTCTCTGCCCTTGTCGAAGCCTTGGCTGTGACGAAGAACTTATATTTAGCATTGGGCAGAACGTTTGATGCGATATCTCTGCCGTCCAACACGAAGCTCTGCTTGCGTGCGATATTTCTCTGCATATCCACCATCGCAGTACGTACTACGGGAAGAGCGCTTATATCGGAAGCTGCAACTGATACCTGAGGTGTCCTTATATCGCCCGTTACATCTTCGCCGTCCAGGATCATGTGCTGCTCACCGTCGATGAACTTGACCTCGATCTTGATCTCATCCATGAGGTGCTTTACCTGTGAGTCGTTTTTGGGATCGATCCTGGCCTTTATGGCAGCAAGACCGCAAGTACGGTACATTGCGCCGGTATCGAGATACATGATCCCCAAAGCTTTAGCCACGCCTTTTGCAAGTGTGCTCTTGCCTGAACCTGAAGGGCCGTCGACTGCGATCTGATAAATGCTCATAAAATCTCTCCTTGTGTTTATAAAATATCGTCGTCACCTGATATACGGTCTCTGCCCGTCTCATAGACACGGTACTGTGACCAGAGCGTCTCAAGATCTTCGAAGGATCTCTTGATGTGGTCCTTACGATGCATACCGAGTGTTACGAGCAATGTGTTTATCAGGGACAAAGGTGCGGTAAGCGAATCGACAAATGAAGCCATAGAAGACTTTGCAAGCAGCTTGCAGTCACTATACTCCGTCATGGGCGTGCCGTCCCTGTCTGTTATGGATATTATTGTAGCACCTTTCTGCTTTGCATATTTCATTGAATTTATAGTTCTCGCGGAATATCTCGGGAAGGATATGCCGATCATGACATCACCTTCGCCTATCGGCATGATCTGCTCGAAGAGCTCGTTGGTGCAGGTACTCCTTACGAGTATGACGTCATCGAAAAGGACAGTCAGATAAAAATGCATGAATTCGGACAGAGGAGCTGAAGCCCTGATGCCCATGATATAGATCTTCTTGGCATTAAGTATCGCATCAACAGCCTTCTTGAATTCAGCTTCGTCGATATTTGCAAGCGTCTCTCTTAAGTTATTAATATCCTGGCGCATGATCTCGGATATAGCATCCGAATCGTCGGCGAAACGCTCCGTATAATCCAGACGCTGAAGAGATGTGAGCTTACTCTTAAGCTCTTCTTTGAGAGCCTTCTGGAATTCGGGATAACCTTCGAAGCCTAAGTCTGTCGTAAACCTTACTACCGTGGATTCGGATACGCCTACTTCTTCTCCGAGCTTTGCAGCCGTCATGTAAGCTGCTTTGTCATAATATTCAAGGATGTACGATGCAATGGCTCTTCTGCCCTTGCTCATACCGGGAGCGCTCTGCTTAATGAGTTCAATTATCTCCACTGCCATCTTCCTGCTCCTCTTGCTTATCTTCTTCCTTCTTATCGAGCAGGCTGTCGATGGTGATCTGCTTATCCTCACCGCCTGCAGCCTTCCTCAGGGAGTCTTCGAGGTCCCTTATCGTCTTATAGCTCATGAGCTCCATAGGAGGTAATTCCGCAACGGATTCGATACCGAATTCAGCCAGGAACTGCCTGCTCGTCCTGAATAAAGCGGGACGTCCGGGAGCATCTAAGTTACCTGCTTCTTCGATCCAGCCTCTGTCTAAGAGTCTGGAGATTATTGAATCTGAGGATACGCCTCTTACAGTCTCTACCTGAGCTCTCGTGCAAGGCTGATTATATGCTATGACTGCCAAAGTCTCATATGAAGCCTGTGACAGAGGAACCTGAGCCTTTGGGCCGAACATGCGGTCTAATATCCTCTTCTGGTTAGGCTTGGTCATCATGCAATAAGAATCTTCCATCTTCCTGATCACAAGACCGCCCCAGGGGTTTTGCTCATACTTTTCCATAAGGCCCTTCAAGACCTCTTCAACAGCTGCCTTCTTTGAATTGAGGCACTCTGCCAAACGCTCTATATTTACGGGATCTCCGGATGCGAAGAGTATCGCTTCGATAGCTGCCGGCATCTCCTGTGCGGTTATCTTAAAATCGTCTGCCATAATCAGTCTTTCTTCTCCTCTAAGAGTATATCCCCGAAGTTCTTCTTCTGCGTTGCCTCTGCCCTGTTGTTCCTAACCATCTCGAGCACTGCCAAAAAGCTTACTATCCTGTCCATCTTGGTGGCCTTCTTGTCCTTGAACAGCTCGGAGAATAAGAGCTTACCCTTACGTCTTATTGCATCTGCCAAAGACTTTATCCTCTCTTTTATCGAGAGCTTATCCCTTTGCAGGATGTTGGTTATCTTTGTTGAGATGTCCGCGTATCTTACTTCGTTCCTGGCCTTGATATCTTCTATCGCCTGATCGAAGCATTCCGGGACAAATCCCTGCGGAGGCAGGTCGATCGTAATGCCCAGATCTTTTGCCGTAGACGCCGGCCTTGTGCGCATGCCGTCGTATTTATCTCTTCTCTCGCGAAGTTCATTTGCAAAAACGCGGCATCTCTTATAGCGCATAAGGGATATGACGAGTTCTTCTCTCGGGTCTTCACCCTCTTCGTCGGAATTTGCACCCTTTGCACCGGGAAGCATCATCTTGGATTTGATATGGACCAGAGTAGCACCCATTACAAGGAAATCCGATGCGATCTCCATGTCGAGTCTCTGCATACTCGCGAGATAATCCATGTACTGTTCGGTAATGCTTGCAATAGGGATATCGTATATATCGATATCATTCTTCTCTATCAAATGAAACAGAAGGTCCAAAGGACCTTCGAAGTGTCTGAAGCGTACTGCAGGCTTTACGTCTTCACTCATCTTATCACCCGATAAAACCTATCAGCATGCAGATAAGATTAATGAGCAAGTGGAATGGCAGCTCAATAAATGTGATCAACGTAGACAATATATTTAAGTTTGTAAATCTGCCAAGCAGGAGCACTACTAATATGATCATCGGGCTCATACGCTCGAACTTCTGATAACCTTCCGAATATCTGACCTTAACGGGCAAGAGCTCCTGAAGGACATGGAAACCGTCCAAAGGAGGAATCGGCAAAAGGTTGAATGCAAGAAGTCCCAAGGAGAAGAAGTATACATAATAGAATAAATAGCAGATTATGGCTGCTAACGCCGGCACATTACCTGAACCGGAAATACCTGCTGAAGCAAAGACCAATACATCCGTAATCGGTACAGTCACAGAATAACCGCATATACGGACTATTATGGTGCAAAGGATCATCGACAAGAGCGAGAGTATAAAGTTACCCGTAACACCTGCAAGATGGACCATTATGTTCATCAATCGCTTGCTCTTAAACCTTGAGAGGTTGTTGGGGTTATACATAACGGGTTTACCCCAACCGAAACCTGCAAACAGGATGAGAAGTGTACCCATGGGATCCAAGTGTGCAATAGGATTGAGGGTAACTCTTCCCTGCAGCCTTGCTACATCGTCACCTAACCAGTCGGATACCTTTGCGTGCATGAACTCGTGAATAGAGAAAGACAGGCAAAGGGCAAAGAACATTATCAGTGCCGACAGAATGATCTGCGGCACCGTCATACCGGAACTGTTGCTAAGTAACTGTAATATCATGTTTAAGCCTTCTTAACTGAGAGTGTGATGTTCTCGCCGTTAACATTCCATTCCTTGGAATTACCGTCAAGCTTAGCATTGATCTCATTTGCAAGGACTTCAGATGCGAGGAAAGCGCTGTTCTTTGCAATGATCTGCCCGAGCTTATCGTTGCCCTCGTAGCCTAAGATGATCCTGTCTGTAACTTCAAGACCGGTCTCCTTACGCTGAGTCTGTACCTTGGATATGATCTCTCTTACGAAGCCTGCCTCGATGAGTTCAGGTGTTAAGACTGTAGAAACAGATACCGTAAGATCCTTATCAGTCTGTGTTGAGAAGCCCTCAGGCTGCTTGGTCTCAACGAGGAAATCTTCCTCTGTCATCTCGAATTCCTGTCCTTCAACAGTGATCTTAACTATGCCCTGCTTCATTGCAGCATATGTCTCCTTACCGGGGAGAGCTGCGATTACATCCTTAGCCTGGTTAAGGAGCTTACCGAACTTCCTTCCGCAAGTACGGAGCTGAGGCTTGAAGCTGTAATCTACGAGGCTTGAAGCATCCTGAAGCATCTCAATCGCTCTGATGTTGAGCTCGTCTAATACGATAGACTGATACTCTTCTTCGAGAGTCTTGTCTGATACGACATAGATAGTAGAAAGAGGCTGACGGTTCTTGAGGTTAGCCTGCTCTCTGCATGCTCTTCCGAGGTTAACGATCTTCTGTACGAGATCCATCTCCTCTTCGAGCTTGGAATCGATGAGGCTCTCATCTGCTTCAGGATAGAGGCAGAGGTGAACTGACTCGGGTGCATTGCTGTCTACGGATCTTACGATATTCTGATAGATCTCTTCTGTCATGAACGGAACGAAGGGAGCGCAAAGTCTTGTCATCTCCTCTAATACCGTATAGAGAGTCATATAAGCATCGATCTTATCCTGAGTCTCTTCTGCGCCCCAATATCTGTCACGGCAACGTCTTACATACCAGTTGGAAAGCTCGTCCGTGAAGTCCTGGATGATCCTTGCAGAAGCAGAGATATCGTATGCATCCATCTTTGCTCTTACTGTCTTGATGACTGTATTGAGTCTTGAGAGTACCCATCTGTCCATTGCACAGAGGGTATCTACCTTAAGCTCATGCTTGGTGGGATCGAAGTTATCGATATCGGCATACATTACATAGAATGCATATGTATTCCAATATGTACCGATGAACTTCTTGATACCATCGTTAACTGCATCATCTGAGAATCTTGAAGGGAGCCAGGGCTGGTTTGCAGAATAGAAATACCATCTTGCGGCATCTGCGCCCTGCTTGTTAAGGATATCCCACGGGTCAACAACGTTGCCCAGGTGCTTACTCATCTTCTTACCGTCCTTATCCTGAACGAGACCCATGACGATACAGTTTTCGAAAGGTGCTCTTCCGAAGAGTACCGTGCTGATGGCGATGAGTGAATAGAACCAGCCTCTTGTCTGGTCGATAGCCTCGGAGATGAAGTTACAGGGATAGTGTGATTCGAAGTATTCCTTGTTCTCGAAGGGATAGTGGTACTGAGCAAAAGGCATGGAGCCTGAGTCGAACCAGCAGTCGATAACCTCAGGTACTCTTGTCATCTGCTTGCCGCACTTAGGGCACTTGATGTGTACGTTATCTACATAAGGCTTGTGAAGCTCGATGTCGTCCGGACAATCGTCGGACATTGACTTGAGCTCTTCTATAGAGCCTATGCAATGTCTGTGACCGCACTCGCACTCCCAGATCGGAAGAGGTGTACCCCAATAACGCTCTCTGCTGATACCCCAGTCGATAACGTTCCTCAAGAAGTCACCCATACGGCCGTCCCTGATGGATTCAGGATACCAGTTGACCATGTTGTTGGATGCGAGGAGCTCATCTCTCTTCTTGCTCATCTCGATGAACCATGTGGATCTTGCAAAATAGATGAGAGGTGTGTCGCATCTCCAGCAGAAAGGATATTCGTGCTCGAACTTGGGAGCAGCGAACAGGAGCTGCCTTGCGTCGAGATCCTTGAGGACCTCAGGGTCAGCGTCCTTTACGAACATGCCTGCAAAAGGAGTCTCCTCTGTGAGATTACCCCTTGTATCAACGAACTGTACCATGGGAAGATCGTTCTCTCTGCCGACTCTCGCGTCGTCTTCACCGAATGCGGGAGCGATATGAACGATACCGGTACCGTCTTCCATTGTTACATAGTTATCTACTACCGTGTAGTGAGCCTTCTTCTTCTGGTTTGCTGCTTCAGTGGCAGCGCCCTCGTACAAAGGCTCGTAGGACTTGCCTGCAAGGTCTGTGCCCTTATAGGATCCTAAGATCTCATAAGCCTTGGTATCGCCTTCAGCAAGCTTGCCCAAGACTGTGTCGAGAAGAGCCGTAGCCATGTAATATGTATAGCCGTCAGCTGCCTTTACCTTTGAATACTCTGAATCGGGATTAAGGCAGAGTGCAACGTTTGAAGGAAGTGTCCAGGGTGTTGTTGTCCATGCAAGGAAGTAAGCATCCTCACCTACTACCTTGAATCTTACGATCGCAGATCTCTCCTTGACCGTCTTATAGCCCTGAGCTACCTCATGTGAGGAAAGAGCTGTACCGCATCTCGGGCAGTAAGGAACGATCTTGTGTCCCTTGTAAAGAAGACCCTTGTCCCAGATGGTCTTAAGTGCCCACCACTCGGACTCGATGTAGTTGTTATCGTAAGTGACATAGGGGTTATCCATATCTGCCCAGAAACCTACTCTGTCAGACATGTGCTCCCACTGATCCTTATATGTCCAAACGGACTCTTTGCACTTCTTGATGAAGGGCTCTACGCCGTAACCCTCGATCTGGGGCTTACCGTTGATACCCAAAGCCTTCTCGACTTCGAGCTCAACAGGGAGACCGTGTGTATCCCAGCCTGCCTTGAAGGAGATCTCCTCACCCTTCATTGCGTGATATCTCGGAACAACGTCCTTGATAACTCTGGTCTTGATGTGACCGATATGAGGCTTACCGTTAGCCGTCGGCGGGCCGTCGTATAAAGTAAATACCGGAGCGCCGTCCTTCTTGGGCTTGAGGCTCCTCCTGTATATATCATTCTGCTTCCAGAATTCGAGAACCTGCTTCTCTCTGTCTACGAAATTGAGATCCTTGGATACTTTCTTGTACATAGAGCAACTTCCTTATAAATATAATTTTGACTGTATATTATAATTATTTATCGGCTTCAAAGTCAAGATTCCAAGGCCATGCATCGGGGCATTCGATCTCAAATTCCATATATTCCTTGAGAGTCGGATGCATAAAGCCGAGTTTATAGGCCAAAAGGGCGATATCTCCGTTCTTACCCTTTGTGTTTCCGTACTTGTGGTCCAGCACGAGAGGATGGGAGCAGGCTGCAAACTGCGCCCTTATCTGATGTGACCTTCCGGAACCGAGCTTGATATCCACCAAAGAGCAGCCGTTGGCTGTACCTATGCAAGTATACTCAAGGTCAGCTCTTTTAGAGCCCGGCACCTCATGGTCAAATACTTGGACTTTATTGGTCTTCGGATCTTTGAGGATATAGTTTACGAATGTCCCCTGCCCTTTAAGTTCGCCTTCTATGACGGCCTTATAGCACTTGCTGAATGTCTTATTCCTGACCTGCTCGGACAGACGCGAAGCTGCCTTGCTGGTCCTTGCAAAGACCATTATGCCGGATACGGGCCTGTCCAAACGATGGACCAGCCCTAAATAGACCTCTCCCGGTTTATTGTATTTTTCCTTGATATAAGCTTTTAAGATGGTGAGCATATCAGGCGCATCGCTGCCGTCAGACTGAGACAACACACCCGCAGGTTTTACTGCCACTATCACGTGATTATCTTCGTATAAGATATTTAATCTGCTGTCCATCTGGCGACCTGACCGCAAGGCAAAGCGATACCCATTTTGGATATGGGCAGACCGATCTCATCAGCCTTTATCTTGCCCTTGTGTTCTCTTAAGGCAAGCTCCATTATCTGTCCCGACGCCGAGGCCGTTATGCCCGTAGCATATGAGCTCGCGATAAAGAACAAAGGATCGTCGGATAAAAGATTTGCCGTAAACTTGATAAGGTCGTAGAAAGAATCCTCGAGCTTCCAGAGCTCACCCTTAGGTCCCCTTCCGTATGAAGGAGGATCCATTATTATTCCGTCGTAATGCCTGCCGCGCCTTATCTCGCGCTCTACAAACTTACGGCAATCGTCTGCTATGAACCTTATGTAATTGCCCTCAATGCCGGAGAGCCTTACATTGTCCTTGGCTTTTGCGATCATGCCCTTGGAAGCATCAACATGGACCACTTCGTCTGCGCCATGTGCGGAAGATGCTATGGTAGCCGCGCCAGTATATGCGAAAAGATTAAGAATACTGATATTCTCTTTGCCCTTTGCCTTTGCGTCTTCAATGAGCTTTCCGCAGAAATCCCAGTTAACGGCCTGCTCGGGGAAAAGGCCTGTATGCTTGAATGAAGTAAGCTCGATACCGAAGGTGAGCTTCTTACCCAAAGAATCGTATGAGATATTCCAGTTTGCGGGAAACTTTGTATGTCTGTCCCAGGAGCCGCCGCCTTCTTTGCTCCTGTTATATGTGGCAGAAGGCTCCTTGAGATCTCCCATTACGCATTCCCTGCCGTCTTTTATGACCGGCCAGACAGCCTGCGGATCGGGCCTTCTTAAAGTGATATCGCCCCAGCGTTCGTACTTTTCGCCGTCTCCGGCATAGAGCACCTCAAAATCTTTCCATGAAGAAGCTATCAGCATATCATCCTACCGAGAGCGTATCAGATGTGGCGATCTCATTGCCGTCCATGCTTATGACGATATAGTAGTCGCCGCTTGCAAATTCGACCATACCCTCAAGTCCTGCACTGAAATCACAAGCGCAGATAACACTGCCATCCACATTGATGTCATGGCTCAATACGACACTGCCGTTTGAATCGTAAAGTTCAGCAGTGATAGTAGCCGATACCGGAGCATTGAAATAGAATACATTCTTTACGGCATAAGCCTTCTCGCTGCCTACGGAATTGCTGTCCATAGGCTGGTCGAGCTCAACATCGTACCATACTGAATAGATATATGCATTCTTAATGTCCGTAAAGCTCGTAAGCGCATTTGAACCGGAAGGAGAAGACGGAACAACAGTAGGATCCGTAGGATCTGTAGTTGTAGGCACCGGTGTAACGGAGCCGCCCTCTAGGATCTCGAGATCTTCGAAGGGTGTCATGAAGAAATCCTCGAAATCGCCGTAGTCGGTTATGAACCACTGTTCGTATCTGTCACGCTCTACAGTAAACTCTATGTCTTCCTTGGAATAAGAGATGTTATCGAGTTCTTCAACATATTCTTCTAATGTAGCACCTTCAAGATCGATGTCATTAATATCATATGCATGCTTGAATGTAACCGTAATGTCGCACGCATCACGCTTGCTGCTGAGATCAGTCTCAGTTATGGAGAATGTTACGTCACTTACCGCAACATAGAAGAATTCCTCTTGCTCGGAAGTAAGATCGAATCTTACTTTATCGTCTATGTATTCTTCAAAGTCGATATCCAAAGGGCCTGCGAAGAATTCATTGATGAACTCTTCTACGGTATCTTCGGCATTAACTTCGGCAACAGCTCGCATAAAGGTGAAGCAGCCGGTTGCAGATACGAGCATACCGGAAACTGTTGCAAGGCAGGCGATCTTCCTGATAAGTGTTTTTGTATTAAGCATAACGATCCCATCTCAATATAGATATATACTAAAGCATTATACGGCATAGCCGATCTCAAATCAAAGAATCAGGTCTCTTCGATATCTCTTACATCTTCGATCTCAAAGGAAGCCCTGAAGATGATGTTTGAAAAATCAGGATCAGAAGAGACCAGAAGGTAGTATTGACCGATCTTCCAATCACCTTCCCTTGCAATGTCAAGATCGTAACTTGTAAATGAAGTATATTCCCTGGGACTGCAGGGCGCCGAATAGAGAAGATCAAGCTCCGGTCCGTAGTAAGCATAGTAGATCTCATCACGATCTCCTGTCACGGTAAGCGAATAACCTACTGTTATGGCACCGGAATGATAGACGCTGCTGCCGGTCATGTTATCGTTATAATCCCACCAACCGCTCGTTGAAGTGTCTATCTGTGATTCAAATGCGGGATCTAAAAATTCAGCTATATACTCATGCTTATAATCACAATCATCCGAAGTCCAATCCTCAACAGTCGAAGGTGCACAGATATCGACTACACTTTCTGTAGTCTCTAAGGATACCTCACTCTCGGATACCGACTCAGATATGACAGTTACTCCGCTTTCAGAAGATGAAGTCATCACAGTTTCAAGTACTGACTCTTCGGTATTGCTGCAACCGCAAAGCATAAGTGATATCAAAGAAGCTGACAGGAGAGTATAAACAAAGCCTCTTTCCATTATCCGTCTCCTCAAATAAAACATGGCGCCTTCTAATGAAGACGCCATGGATTATACACTATTTAAAGTGATTAGTATAAGTATTCAGAGATTGTTTCTTCTACAACACGGCAAACGCCATAGAGATAAGGTGTATCACCGCTTGCATCTGTTACAACGAGCAGATAGTAACCGGGAACCATCTGGGAAGGTGTGTAGTCGATATCATAATATGTCGCTGAAGAATATACAGTAGGAGCTATCGTTGCAGTATATGCAGGTGTAGCCATGTCCTCTTCAGACATATCACCGTCTTCTGAATAGTAATAGTAATATGTGATCTCCTCTGTCTCTGAAGGATCTACCTGGATAGAGAAAGCAATAGTCTCTGTATCAGAGCAGAAAACGCCGGGTTCAGGTACTGTTGAATCATAATCCCACCAATTTGCACTGATAACTTTTGCTTCAAACGAAGAATCCTGGAATTCAAAAGTTTCCATGCCAACGGGAGTTGATGGTGTTGTAGGAACAGTTGTCTGAATCGGAGTTGTTTCGTCTTCTTCAACTACGCACTGTTCGTCAACAAACATGGTTCCATCAGGGAGATAGACCATGATCTCATAATCACCGGGAGCAATATAACCTGAGTCTGTCATTGTAGCGCCCTGAGCTTCACCATACATCAATTCAAGATAAGAAGAACCGCCAACGGGTACGCTCTCACTTGTGTAAACGAGACCGTCGTTGTAGTAAACCTCATATGTGATGTAGTTTGCTTCAGGATCAACATCATAGATATCAGCTGTGAACCACAGATCGAGCTCAATGTAGCTGTTCCATGCATCATATGTACCTTCATCATCATCGTCGAAGAACCAGTCTGTGTAATCGAGCAGGCCTGAGATATCAGATGCAGCTGCAACAGGAAGCTCTGCTGAAAGATAATCATAAACCTTACCAAGATCCTTATCGTCAGCATTGGATACGAGCCATTCTTCGTCGTCTAACTCGAACTCAGCTGTGTATGTGATCTCGATGGTCTCATCGGAATCCTCGATAGCTGCAACGAGTCCGTCGATATCCTCGAACTCACCGTCTTCTATTACCTTCTCATAG
>JAIKWA010000027.1 GCA_024685135.1 Saccharofermentans sp. | reverse complement strand
CCTTACTGCGGAGCTGAGATAGATGCTGACAGCAATTTCTGTCTCAAGTGCGGAAGCAAGCTGAACTCTGAAACAGCATCGGTATCTCAGGAAAATGCTGCTACTGATCCTGTATCGCAGCCTGCAGCTTCTTATGAGGAGATCAAGATCAGCGAGCCTGTTAAGGTAAAGAAACCGGGAGGCGGCGCTGCCTTTGGCTGGAGCAAGTTCTTTGCCGTATCGGGAATACTTCTAAACTTGCTTGCTTTCAGCTATTTAAGTAGAACAAGAGCTCTTCATTACTTCTTCGAGGATCTGTACTATTACATAGCCTTTGCCCTGATGATCTGCACGATCGTATTCTGCGTAATGGCGTGCATAAAGGCGAAGCGAAAGAGTCTCAAGTACATGGTTTTCCTCCCTGCCGTTATGGGCGTTATAGCTGTCTTCGGCGGTATATACGGAATAAGGTTCGAGTTCTATTACCATGCTATAGCCCCCATCTTACTTGCTGTAGCAGGAACTGTCCTGTCAGGGCTCGCTTCGCTTTTTATGGCAGCAGCGATGATCAAGGGGAAGAACCTCTTTAATGCTCTTAGTATCTTTGCGACTGTATTTTCCATCATAGCTTTCTACTTTTTCTTCGGTTGTTGTTTTATATCAAAAACTACTTATGGCGAAATGTATTTCTTGCTCGGCTTAGCAGATGTGGCAGGCGTGGCTATTGTCTCGCTCCTTTTGCAGAGCGCGTATAACAGCGAAGTAAGATTTGATTCGGAGGAGGCAGAACAATATGAATAATGCAAAGAAGATCGTCCTTATAACGATAATGCTGGTTCTTGTTTTCTCGTTTGCAGCATGTAACAACTACTATGAGAAGACTATGGAGCTTGCAGAAGAGCAGAGCAGAGAAGTTGCAGAAGAGTATCTTGAAGCTCTCAGATCGGGTGATTACGATACCTGCAGGGAGCTGTCCTTATACGAGGAGGACTATAGCAATATCAGCGATTACTCGAGGTATACGTTTAGGGTGCACGAAGCCGGGCTTTATCCCTCGAATACAAGTTACAATGGCGGCTATTATCCTGTAACTGTTGGTACTGACAGAGACCAATACGCCACCGAGGTTCTTTTATATGTGGCATATAACAGGGCCCGTGGAGAGTGGCTGGTAAACACAGTAGTAGATGAGTCAGATACTTTCACATATTCGTTGGAACAACACCTTCCTGAAGATTAACAAGGTAAGGTCCGGCTCTCCGGACCTTTTATTTTGCTTCCCGTGGTATAATGTTCTTACCGGGATATTTGAAAGGAATAAGGGGATCATGAGAAAAAAATACAGGATGATAATCATCATATTATTGATATCGTTTGCATTTATCGGCGTAGGCGGGTATGCAGTTCACAATGCATATGTAAAGCATAAGGAAGCTGAAGCAAGTGCAGAAGGAAGCGAGACACCTTTAGACGAGAACAGTCTTATAGTACTCTTCACTAACGCAGGAACAGATCCAGACGGGAATCCGGTGGAAGACAGGGTCATTATCCAGGGCAGTATCAGAAGCGGTGACCTGCCCAATTACCCGGATAAGTACCAGGCTGTTGTAATCTCCTGCCAGAATCCTGATCTGCTTGCTAATTGCGAAGCAGCACTCAAGAGCATGGGTTATACCAACGTAGTAAGGATGGAGATGGTTTAAGTTATGTATGGAGCGATCTTAGGCGACATTATCGGCAGCCCCTTTGAATTTGACAGAGGGGATAAATCGAAGGATTTTCCTCTTTTTAGCAGGGGATGTTATTTTACAGACGATTCGGTAATGAGCATTGCCGTAGCTGAAGCGCTTATGAGCGTTCCCGCATCTTCTTCTGACGAAGTCTATGAGCAGGCTCTTATCAGCTCCATGAAGAAGTGGGGCACAAGATACCCTGATGCAGGTTACGGTGCAAGGTTTATAGGCTGGCTTGCTTCACCCGACCCTAAGCCCTACGGCAGCTTCGGTAACGGCTCTGCGATGAGATGCTCTGCTGCAGGATGGCTCTATCCCACGCTTGCCGAGACATTAAAAGTTGCAAGGCTCACTTCTGTCGTATCGCATAACCATCCCGAAGGTATAAAGGGCGCACAGGCGACAGCAGCCATTATATTCATGGCAAGGACAGGCTCTTCCAAAGATGAGATAAAGAGATATGTTGAAGATGCATTTGGCTACGATCTTGGCCGCACATTAGACGAGATAAGGCCCGGATACCGCCACGTTGAATCCTGTCAGGAGACTGTGCCCGAAGCGATAACAGCTTTCCTTGAAGGCACGGATTTTGAAGATGTTATAAGATGCGCCGTATCCTTGGGCGGCGACTGCGATACGCTCACATGCATTGCGGGCTCGATGGCTGAAGCTTTCTACGGAGTTCCCGAAGAACTTAAAGAGGAGTGCATTGCAAGGATCGACCCCGAGATGCGCGAGGTCTTACTTAAGTTCGACGCTCTTCGCAAGTGATCACTCGATTATCTTAATAGTCTTATCGTCCGAGTATCTGTTCCAACCCGGGTCGGAATTCCATGCGAAATCAGACCAGATCTTGCGGAGCCTCATGCCCATCTCATCCGTCTCGGGATCGTTTGTGCCGGTAAACACGGTATCTATCCCCAGAAGCACTGCGACATCGCTCGAATGGAAACAGCGGTTTAATCCCGCTCTTATCTCCGGCGTCATGTAACGGTATTCGTATACCCAGACATTGCCCCTGTAATTCTCGCGGATCTCTTTGGCGGGACCCTTGTAGAGCATTTCGGAAACCTCATCTGAAAGACGCTCTCTTCTTCCTTCGCGCTTGCCCGGCTTAAGTCCGAAGAAGCGGGCTGCGGCAGGCAGGAGGAAGGTCGGTATATCTGATGTGAATATATCAGCCTCATGCCAGCAGGTGCTGATTATAAGGGGTTTATCTGAAGTCTGGCACAGCTTGTAAGGCTCGCCTTTGATGGTCTTGCCGTCTATAACCGGCGAAAAGGCACATCTCAGGTCTCTTTTTGCATAAACGTGAGTCTTGAGCTGTTGTCCGGCCTTCTTTATCACGTCTGCGGGCAGCTGCTTGAGCTTATCTAATTCCCCGGGCTTTACATGCACGCACTTAAGGTAGTAGCGCGTGAGCTTCTCGCTCTCTTCTTCTGTCCAGAAGGATCTTGCGAAAGCGGACATCGATATCGCCTTGTTGAAATAAGGCTTAGCCTCCTCCATTCCCATAAGGGCGAGGATGGAAGCTGCGCCTGCCGACTGTCCGTAAAGGGTTATGTTGTCAGCATCTCCGCCGAAGCTTTCTATGTTCTCCTTCAGGAACTTAAGCGCTGCTATCTGATCGTAGATGCCGTTATTCATGTCGTAATCGGGATCTAAGAAGTGCAGGTTGAGGAACCCGTAGAGGTTCACCCTGTAATTAAAGCCCACGGCTATCGTATCTGTCTCTTTGGCTATGCGGCTCAGATCGTATACGAGCTGATCCGGATCCTCGCCGTCTCTGCCGACGCCTCCGTTGGTATAAGAGCCTCCGTAGATCCAGACCGTCACAGGGTAACTGTCCCTGCCTGACTGCGGGATGAAGATGTTCATGTACAGACAGTCACGGCTTCTGTAGTCACAGACCTTGTGCCCCGGACCCTGCATGGGATTAGATGAACCTGTAAGGCAGTCTAATACGCCGTCCCAGGGTTTCTTCGGGACGGGGTGTTTGAAGGCCAGGTCTCCTACCGGAGGCTCGGCAAACGGTATGCCTGTAAATCTCATTACTCCGTTAATGAGCTTACCTCTGACCTTGCCGATGTTTGTCTGTACTATATCCAATATCTAAATCCCCACATCAACGATTTTTGTTAACTTTAATAAAGCCCTTACATAATAGCATAGAAGAGTTAGTGTGGTATAATTCATTTAATCTTAAAATACGGAGGATTATGGTAATGAATAAAAGAATCTTAGCCGCTATCGTAGCAGCTTCTATGATCTTAAGCGTTGCAGGATGCTCAAAGGCAAAGAAGGTTACAGTAGACAGCTTCGTTAAGGCAGCTGAAGCTCTCGATTGCGAAGAAGTTGATCTTGATGATTTCAACGATGCCCAGGACGATATCGAAGATGGTATCTACTGCGTTGCTGATGCTGATGATATCGAGGACAGCGTTGAGGATATCGAGTATTCACTTGAGTCTTATGACTTAGATGGCATCGTTGATGCTGAAACTATCGAGAGCATGGCTATTCTCGCAAAGGGAACAGGCATCGACGAGCTCGAGGATATCAATGATGCTGATGATCTCGAAGATTATTCAGCAGACATCGCTTTTGCAGTATGCATCGAGTTCAACGAAGATATCGATGTTGAAGATGTTATGGATGCTCTGGTAGATGGTCTTGATGAATACGATATCGATGCAGAAGGTCTCCCTTCAACAGAGTACTACAGCTCAGCTACTGCAGGTTACTTCAGAGAGAATATCGATGTTGAGGACCTCGTTGCTGCTGTTGTCGAGAACGACGACATCGTTGAGATGTTAGGCGAAGATGAAGACGATGTAATCGAGGCTCTCGAGGCTCTCTCAGGTCAGGTTTGCATAACAACTGAAGTTACAAAGACATCCATCACTGTTGCTTTCGGTGCAGGAATCAACAACGATGCTTCTATCCTTTCTTCAGTATGCTCAAGACTCGGTCTTAAGAACGTTACAAAGATCAAGTCCAACACAGAGCTCATCGAGACTATCGTTGAGACAGCTATTGAAAATTACGCTTCCCTTGCTTACAGCAGCTACGATTATTGATCTGACAGTTTATTGAATTGACGGACAAGGCCGGGAGCCACAGTGCTTTCGGCCTTTTTTATAAAAACGAGATATGGTAGAGATAACAAACCTTACACTTAACTACAAAAAGAGCGTTCTCACCGATGTAAACATTACGGCGGATAAGGGCGAATGCATTGGTCTTCTGGGTCTTAACGGTTCAGGCAAGTCCACTCTTCTTAACGCTATCGCAGGTATAAAAAAGCCCGGGACAGGCAATGTCAAGGTCGATGGCAAGGTCGGTTTTGTAACCCAGGAGAATGCTCTCATAGAAGAGCTCACGGGTATCGACAACCTCATGATGTGGTCGTCATTAAACCGCAAGGACATACTGGACGCGATAAGTGATTCGGAGGCTTGTGTACTCAAGACAAAGGACTTCATTGACCTTAAGGTCAGACGTATGTCCGGTGGTATGAAGAAGCGCCTTGCGATCACTTCTGTAATATTGGAGCGCCCCGATATCCTTTTGATGGACGAGCCTCTGGCTGCTCTTGATATCCCTGCCAAGAAGGATATCGTAAGCTTTATCGATACTTTTAAGAGTGGAGGCGGCACGGTGTTCGTTGCAAGCCACAGCGAAGATATCTTCGCGCATTGCGACAAGATCTATTATCTGCACGAAGGCAAATGCGAATTGCTCCCCAAGGGAGCTTCTATCGAGGAAGCGCTTAATGTTTAAAGCTTACCTTAAGAGAATGCTCCACTTTATGCCGTTCGTTATGTGCTATCTTCTGGCATTCGGTTTTGCGGCACTTTGCATAGTAACTTACGGTGACGCGTTCCTGTTCAAGGACAAGAGCTCGTTTAGTGCCGTAAGGCTCGTATGCTATCTGCCCGGCGATTCCGACATGAACGACATCGGTCTTTCTCTCGTAAGCAAGATCGAATCAGTTAAGGAAACGGTGATCATAGACAGGGTAGATTCGCCCGATGAAGTCTATGAGATAGTTGGAGACGGCAATGCGATAGCAGGCGTTATTATTCCCGAAGGCTTTGTAGACAGCGTGTTTACCGGAGAGAATATGCAGGCCGAGATCGTTTACCGTGACGGCGGAACCTTTATGGAGCATGCCGTAAATGACCTCATATTAACGCTCTCAAATCTTTTGGGAACCGGTCAGGGAATAATAAGGACCGGCCATGAATATGTGAACACTACGGGAATGAGCTATGCTGAATGCGAGGAAGCTTTAGACCGTATCTCCAACGAATCGGTAGTTTATGTATTGGACAGGAACCGCCTCTTTGACAGTAAGGATCAGGATGAACTCCAGGTATTTACTCTCAAGGAGAAGATGACGGCATCTTACTCGCTGTTCCTTCTCATGATGTCCATATTTGTATTCGCATTCTTCTACAAGGGCAATAAGGAAGCCTTCATGACGAGGGCGAGGCTGTCGGGATATAAGCCTTATCAGGTGTTCCTGATAGAGGCCGGAGCGGTGAGCCTTATGATGTATGTCCTGTTCGTTATCATGTATATAGCTCTGCATCTTGTTAAGATCAAGTTAAATGCGATGACTCTTCTTTATATCATCCCCGTGATACTGCTCTTCTCGCTTGTAATGACAGGCGTATGCTATCTGCTCAAAAAACCTACCACGGTTGCCTTTGCAGGCTTCGGCCTCGGAACGCTCATAATGTATTCGGCAGGCGGTCTTATGCCCCTTGAATATATGTCGAGATTCTTTACTTTGGCATCTCCTTACAACCCGATGTGCTACATCATCGATTACACATTGGAGGTGATGTTCGGATGAAGCTGATGCTCAACAGGTTGAAGGTCGCCACCAAGAGAAGTCTTCTAAGCCCTCTCATGTATGTCATGGTCATCATGACCGTGTTCCTTATGCTCCTGCAGCTCTTCATCCCCGAGAAGCAGAAGTCGGCATATATACCGATCGCCATCTTAAACTACGATGAGAGCCCGGAGACCATCGAAGCAATAGAGGAGCTCTGCAACATGAATTCTGTTTTCGAATTCTATGAGGTCGATTCCGAAGAAGAGATGTATCAGCAGATGGCATCAGGCGATGTCGCAACAGGCTATATCATCCCCGAGGATTTCTTTATCAGGAGCCGCAAGCCCACAAGATCCCTCAAGATCAAGATAATAAGCACGCCCGCAGCCGGAGCCTTGTCCTCGCTTGCGACGGAAGAGCTCTTCTCGAAGCTCTTCAGAAGGTCAGGAAGACTTCTTACCGAGCAGATCTTCGAAGAGGAGGGACTCATAAGATCCGACGCGGACAGACAGCTCTTGGATCAGATCTACGACGAGAAGACAAACAGCAGTGAGATCTTTGCGATGCACGGTCTCGAGGGCAATGTCTATAACGATGAGACCAGGACCGAGAAGGTCGATATCCCGATCTACAAGTTTGCGGGACTGTTTATCTATACCGCGGCTCTGATGGGCATACTCGCTTTCCTTAACGACTACGACAACAAGATCTACTTGAGGCTTAAGGTGTTTGAGAAGATCTACATGATATTGATACAGATAGGCGTATATATAGTGCCTATGACCCTGGTGTCCATAGCATCGTTCCTTGTAACGCATACGAGCTTTAACCTGTGGTGGGTCATAGCCTATATGTTTATCGTCCTTGGCATGAGCATCCTGATCGGCATCGCCTTTGCACTATTGCCGGTAAGGACATCCAAGAGCGGAATGTTTGCCGCGATGCTGCCCGTATACCTCATACTCTGCTTCCTGTTCTCGGGCGTTCTGTTCGACCTTGTATCCTACTCGCCCTTGTTCAAGAACCTGAGCATTATATTCCCGCCGAGCTTTTTCTGATATGACCAAAGATAAGACACTTAAACGCAAAAGAATACTTGCCATACTGATCCTTGTCTGCATATCGGCAGTGATATTGGGAATCTCGTATTTTATCTGCAAGCCGATGCTCGAGATGGCAAGGGACCCTCAGGCCTTCCAGCACTATATGCACGAGAAGAAGCCCTGGAGCATCTTGATGTTTATGTGTGCAAGCTTCCTTCAGGTGGTGGCTGCAGTCATCCCGGGAGGACCCTTTGAGCTTGCTGCGGGTTATGCCTTCGGTATCTTAAGGGGCACCATTATATGCGATATCTCCATGACGACGGGCTCTGTCTTTGTCTTCCTCATGGTGCGCAGGTTTGGTATGCGCTTTGCAGAGCTGTTCGTATCCAAAGAGAAGATCGAATCGGTCAAGTTCCTCAAGCAGTCCAACAGAAGAGACCTTCTGACGTTCCTGTTCTTCCTTATACCGGGAACGCCCAAGGACATCTTCACATACTTTGTCGGCTTTACCGACATGAAGCTCAGCACATGGATCTTTATAACCTTCGTAGGAAGGTTCCCTGCGATATTCCTCTCCGTTGTAAGCGGAGACGCGGCAGGCGAGAAGAGATACTTCATGGCGATCATCGTCATAGCGGTGATAATCGTTACTGCAGGCATAGGATATCTCTTCTATAACAGGTATCAGAAGAAGCATTCGGCCGACAAATGACAGGCGTGTTATTTTGAAGTAAAATAAAGTGATCTAATAAGGCGGAGAATTACATGATAGCTCTTATACTCAACTCCGGACTGGGCAAGAGAATGGGTTCCTACACCAAGGAACATCCCAAGTGCATGACGGAGATAACTGACAAAGATACGATAATAAGCAGGCAATTAAGGCTTCTTGCAAAGATGGGGATAAGGGGAGCAGTAATAACCACAGGGCCTTTTACGGATGTCTTCGAAGACTACGTAAGAGCGCTTGATACAGGTCTGGATATAAGCTTCGTAAACAATCCCATCTACGATAAGACAAATTACATATACTCGATCTACATGGCAAGAGAACTGCTTGATGATGACATCCTTCTGATGCATGGCGATCTGGTATTTGACGAGACGGTCTTGGAAGGCATATATGGTTTCGGGGGGTCCTGTGTTGCGGTATCGAGCACCCTTGCTCTGCCGGAGAAGGACTTCAAGGCCGTAATAGAAGGCGGCAAGGTCACCAAGGTCGGAATAGAATTCTTCGATAATGCGATGGCATGCCAGCCCCTCTACAGATTAGACCGTAAGGACTGGAAGATCTGGCTTGATGCCATAGTCAGCTTCTGCGAGGCAGGCACTACCTCATGCTATGCAGAGAATGCGCTTAATCTGGTGGCAGATAAGACCAACATAATCCCTTACGATGTTAAGGATACGCTCTGCGGCGAGATCGATAACGAAGAAGACCTGATGAATATAAGAGCAAGGCTCGGGGAGACTTTATGACCACCATATTCAAGGATTACAACGGTTTTCTCGAATATATAAGCTCAAACGCAAAGACAGTCTTTGCGGTTACGGGCAAGATGCTCTCAAGACTTGACGGCGGGAAGTTTATGGAAGAGCTTTCTTCCAAGGTAAGCCTTACGGTATTCTCAAACTTTAAGCCTAATCCCGATATATCCTCGGTTATTGAAGGCGTTGGTGTATGTCAGGGTATTAATCCCGATCTGATCCTTGCAGTGGGAGGCGGAAGCGCAATAGATGTCGCCAAGGCTATCAAGACTGAATATGCCAAAGACACGCTTCTTGCAGTAGTGCCCACCACAGCAGGCAGCGGCAGCGAGGCTACTAAGATAGCAGTTATCTATAAAGACGGCGTTAAGCTCTCCTTGGGAGATCCTAAGATGGAAGCAGACGCCATAATGTTCGATCCTGCTGCTTTGCTCTCGCTTCCCGACTACCAGAGAAGATCTGCCATGGCTGATGCAATGTGCCATGCGATCGAATCCATGTGGTCTAACAGGGCAAATGAAGAGAGCACATCTTATGCCATTGCAGCAGCTACAGGCATATTGCAAAACTACAAAGAATATCTGGACCTGTCACCTGAAGCGGCCATACTGATACAGCAGGCAGCATACGATGCGGGACGCGCCATCAACATAACCGCTACGACAGGCGGACATGCGATGGCTTATAAGATGACGACGATGAAGGGCTTTGCTCACGGACACTCATGCATTCTTGCAGTTAAGGTCCTCTGGGACTATATGCAAGATGAGGGAGTTGACCTTAAGGCAGCCTCAGGTTTTAAGAACGGATTTATGGATCTTTATGATTTCCTGGGGCTTAGCAGACCCGTTCTTACAGCTGAAGAAATAGATGTGTTAGCGTCTTCCGTCAACAGGGAGAGGCTTGCAAATAACCCCAAGATATTGAGCACTGAAGAACTTAAGATGCTTTATGCCAGGATCGCAAAGGAGAATACATGATACTTTACATCGATCCCGGAACAGGCAGCATGCTCTTTACGGTACTTCTCGGTGCGATGAGCGCCATAGTGTTCTTTGCAAGGTCTGCCATCATAAAGCTTAAGACCGGCAGGGGAGGCAAAGTCGACAAGAACAAGACGCCTCTTGTTATCTACTCGGATTCCAAGAGATACTGGACTACCTTTAAACCCATCCTGGATGAATTGGACAAGAGGGGACAGGAAGCGGTCTTCTATACCTCTTCTCCCGACGATCCGGCTCTTGATACCGAATATGCTCATATCAGGACCGAGTTTATAGGCGAGGGTAATAAGGGTTTTGCAAAGCTCAATATAGTTAATGCCAATCTGGTGTTCTGCACGACACCGGGCCTCGATGTATTGCAGTGGAAGAGATCCAAGTTTGCTGATTACTATGTACACATAATGCACGCGCCGAGGGATGCAGCTTCTTACAGGATGTTCGAGCTGGACTTTTTCGACGCGATACTGTTCTCGGGACAGATCCAGGTGGATCAGATAAGAGAGCTTGAAGAATTAAGACAGCTTCCTGCAAAAGAGCTTGAGATCGTAGGCATACCCTACATGGACGATATGGCCAAAAGGCTGAAGGAAGCGCCCGTGCTTCCAAAGAACGATAAGACGACAGTCCTTCTCGCACCCTCCTGGGGCGTATCGAGCCTTCTTGTAAGATATGGCGAGGAGATGATCGGAAGTCTTCTCAAGACCGGTTACCATGTGATCATAAGACCTCATCCGCAGTCCTTTACCGCGGATAAGGAGGTAATAGACAGGCTCATGGCAAAGTATCCGGGAAGCGATGACCTTGAGTGGAACCGCGACGCGGATAACTTCGATTGCCTCAGAAGATCGGACATCATGATCTCCGATTTCTCGGGCGT
>JAIKWA010000024.1 GCA_024685135.1 Saccharofermentans sp. | reverse complement strand
GGTCAGTATCTGTCAGGCAAGAAGTTCATACCGGTGCCTTTAAACAGAAGGAAGAAAGATCCCAAGAAGGTCCTCACAATAAAGAATGCCAGTGTAAATAATCTTAAGAATATAGATGTATCTATTCCTATAGGTCTATTTACCGTTATAACCGGCGTATCAGGCTCAGGTAAGTCTTCGCTTATCAATTCAACTCTGGTGCCTTATCTGTCACACGAGCTCAACGGTGCACGTAAGCAGCGCGTTAAGTGTGACAGGATAACGGGATATTCGAATCTCGATAAGATCATATGCATCGACCAGAGCCCTATAGGAAGGACCCCGAGGAGTAATCCTGCTACATATATAGGTCTTTTCGATCTCATACGTAAGCTCTATGCTTCAACTCCCGATGCAAAGCAGAGGGGTTATGCTGCAGGCAGGTTCAGCTTCAATACCAAGGGCGGCAGATGCGAGGCTTGTCAGGGCGACGGCGTAAACAAGATCGAGATGAATTTCCTTCCTGATATTTACGTTAAGTGCGATGTGTGCAATGGTAATAGATATAACAGAGAAACGCTCGAGGTAAGATACAACGGCAAGAATATAGCGGATGTCCTCGCTATGTCGGTAGACGAAGCTTGTGAGTTCTTCAAGAACCAGCAGGCGATATATAGGAAGGTAAGGACTCTTCAGGAGGTTGGTCTCGGCTACATCAAGCTCGGACAGCCTTCGACGACGCTCTCAGGCGGTGAGGCGCAGAGGATCAAGCTCGCAGCTGAGTTATCCAAGCGTTCCACAGGCAAGACCATTTATGTCCTCGATGAGCCTACCACAGGACTGCATGTCGCAGATGTACACAAGCTTGTTGACATTTTAGAGCGCTTAACTGAGAATAAGAATACTGTCGTGGTGATCGAGCATAATCTCGATGTTATCAAGACAGCTGATCATCTTATAGATATGGGCCCCGAGAGTGGTGACGACGGCGGGGAGGTCATTGCTTCAGGTACTCCTGAAGAGATCTGCAAGGTCAAGAAGTCCTATACGGGACAGTTCCTCAAGCCTATCCTTGCAAGAGCAAAAGAGAATGACCAGTACAGAGATATCTCTGCATTTATCGATACAAAGAGGCTCGAAGAGGAACAAATGGAAATTTTGACCGGACCTAAGGTTAGACGTAAGATCCGGGAAGAGGGAGAAGATTAATGGCACTTTGCAGTATATGTAAGACGAGACATGCTATCGTATTTACCAGCAGATACGAGAACGGTCAGAGGATAGACGAAGGTTTTTGCCTTAAGTGCGCATATCAGTCCGGTATTGCGGGCGTTACCGATATGTTCAATAAGACCGGTATCAATGACGATAACATAGATGAGATGTCTGACAGGGTAGAGAAGATGATCGGTTCATCCGATATGTCCGTAGATCCTACGGATTTCCTCAAATCCCTGGCAGGCGGAGATTTCGACGATATGCCCTTCGACGACGACAGCTACGATTTTGACGAGGATTCAACGCCCATCAATGTCGCTGACGCAGATGACGATCTCGAAGACAACAACAAGAAGAGCTTCCTGGATAATTTCTTCCCGAGAAGACCGGGCAGCTCAGCAGGCGATGATAAGGATAAGGATAAGAATTCCAAGAAGGAACCCAGGCTCAAGAACCGTTCACGCATGAAGTTCCTTAACGAGTTCGGTACAAACCTTACAGAGCGTGCAGCTCAGGGCAAGATCGACCGCATAATCGGACGAGAGAACGAGATAAACAGATGTATTCAGATCCTTAACAGGAGATCCAAGAACAATCCCGTTCTTATCGGTGCTCCGGGTGTAGGTAAGACAGCCGTAGCTCAGGGTCTTGCGGTCAAGATCGTTGAAGGCTCTGTTCCCGCCAAGCTCCTTAATATGCAGATATGGCAGCTTGACCTTCCTGCAATGGTTGCAGGCACGCAGTTCAGAGGTCAGTTTGAGAGCCGTATCAAGGGCGTAATTAACGAAGCTATCAAGGCAGAGAACATAATCCTCGTTATAGACGAGCTCCATACGATAGTGGGTGCCGGAGATGCTGAGGGCTCAACAAATGCAGCTAACATCTTAAAGCCTGCACTTGCAAGGGGCGAACTCAGGATCTTGGGTTCTACAACGACTGCCGAGTATAAGAAGATCGAGAAGGATTCCGCTCTTGAGAGACGTTTCCAGAAGGTCATGCTCGACGAGCCTTCAATCGAAGAGTCCTTCGAGATCCTTAAGGGCATCAAGGACTACTACGAGAAGCACCATAATGTTACTTATTCTGATGAAGTACTTAAGTTTGCGGTTAACGCTTCCAAGAGGTATATAACAGACAGATATCTTCCGGATAAGGCAATCGACTTAATAGACGAGGCCGGCTCTGCCGCAAACCTTAAGAATGTTAAGCTTGTTAAGCTCGAGAACACACGCAAAGCTCTTGAAGAAGCCGAGGCAGATCACAAGAAGATGGTCGAATCCATGGAAAGTGCATCTCCCGAGGAGCGTGAGGGCGAGTACGAGAAGGTTGCCGAGCTCAAGTCCAAGGTGGATAAGCTTACAAATGAGCTTGCAGCTCTTGAATCGGATATTGCACCCGATCCTATCCAGATCGAGGATATCGCAAGGGTAGTAGAGATGTGGACAGGTATCCCTCTAAAGTCTATCTCAGAGACTGAGCAGGATAAGCTCATCCACTTGGAAGAGAGACTACACAAGAGACTCATAGGCCAGGAGGATGCTGTTAAGGCAGTAGCTCAGGCTGTAAGAAGAACAAGAGCAGGCTTTACAAAGAAGCATAAGCCTACTTCGTTTATCTTCGTAGGACCTACAGGTGTAGGTAAGACAGAACTCGTTAAGACACTTGCTGAGGTTATGTTCGATTCAGAAGATGCCTTCATAAGGATCGATATGTCCGAATATATGGAACCTCATTCAGTAAGTAAGCTCATCGGTTCTCCTCCGGGATATGTAGGCTTCGACGATGCGGGCCAGCTCACAGAGCAGGTAAGACGTAAGCCTTATTCCGTAATCCTCTTCGACGAGATCGAGAAGGCTCATCCTGATGTATTCAATCTCTTGCTGCAGATGTTAGACGACGGCGTCTTAACAGACAGCCATGGTCTGCACGTAAACTTCGAGAATACCATCATCATCATGACCTCTAATGCCGGCAGCACCAACAAGGCTGCTACGATCGGTTTCTTCTCAGGTACAAACGAAGCTATGGAGCAGCACGTACAGAGCGCTCTTAAGGAGACCTTCAGACCTGAGTTCCTCAACAGGATCGATGAGGTAGTAATCTTCAAGTCTCTTACTAAGGACGAGATCAGATCTATCGTTGACATTATGTTCAAGGAAGTTATCAACTCTCTTGCAGCTAAGGACATCAAGTGTACTCTCAGCAAGGCGGCAGGTGACCATCTCGCTGAGACAGGCTACGATGAGAAGTTCGGTGCAAGACCTCTCAGAAGAGCGATCCGCTCAGAGGTTGAGGACCATCTTGCCGATATGTTCCTTAACGGTGAACTTAACAATGTATCCGAAGTTAAGATCGGTTTCAGACAGGGTAAGCTCACATTCGATACGGTCAAAAAGGAAGACTGAGACGTTAATAGATAAGTACAAAGTCTGATCAAACAAACCATAAATATACCCCCGAAGAATTCTTCGGGGGTATATATTTGTAAACTCTTACTTAGAATTACTTCCAATCGAAGTAGCAGTAATCATAACCGAAGTGTGATACTGAAGAAGATGTGGATACATAAACCGTGAAGGTGAGCGATTCGCCGCCGGGAACGACTACATCGTTAGGAACACCAACGTACTTGTTGCCTTCGCCTGTGAATGTGAAGTAATCAGATGTAACCTCAGTGATCGTAGCATCAGATCTTAATGTGATATCAACTTCCTTGAGTGACAATACAAGGCTTGCATCCTTATTGGACTTATTTGTAAGCGTGATATCGAACTTGAAACCACCGGCTGTTGTTGTGAAGTGGTTGAGCTTTGTCTTGAAGTCTACGCAGTAAACACCATCGCCTGAAGTAGCTGCTGTTGTAGTTGTAGTAGTAGCTTCAGTTGTTGTCGTTGCTTCTGTAGTAGTTGTAGCTTCAGTAGTTGTCTCAGAAGTCTCTGTAGTTGTAGCTTCAGTCTCTGTTTCAGAAGTTTCAGTGGTAGTAGCTTCAGTCTCTGTGGTTGTTGCTTCTGTTGTCGTTTCAGTAGCAGTCGTCTCAGACTCTGAAGGAGCTGCTGTTGTTGTTTCAGAAGTAGCTTCTGTCTCGATCCTTGTAGGAACAGTCTCAACATCCTTCTTACCATTGAAGAGTCCTGCGAGCTTCTCTGTGTTATCTAATACCCAGAGTATGCCGAGGAAGAGGACAATGATCACAGCGAGAGTGATAACGCCGCCCTTACCGGGATCTCTTACAGGCTTATCAGACTTCCTTCTCTTCTTGCTTACATTAGGTGTAACAGGAGTGATCTGCTTCTGTGCTTCATGGTTAAGCTGAGCTGCCTTAGCTGCTTCAGCATTACGCTCCTGTCTTGCTGCTGCATTCTCAAAAGCAGGATTCATAGGTCTGCTTGCAGGCTTAGGTCTTGCAGTAGGAGATGTTGCAGGTTTTGTGGCAGCGGTAGGTCTTGCTTCGTTTGTACCGGGACGGTGTGTAGCAGGTGCTGCATTATTAAGAACTCTACCTGAATTGCTCTGAGGTGTAGCCTTGGGAGCTGCAGGCTTAACAGGTTCAGCAGCCTTAGGTGCCTCGGGCTTAAAGGGTTCTGCTGCCTTAGGCTCATGCTTAACAGGCTCAGCTGCCTTGGGAGAAGCAGGCTTAACGGGTTCAGCAGCCTTGGGTGTAGCAGGCTTAACAGGCTCAGCAGCCTTGGGAGCTGCAGGCTTAACGGGCTCAGCTGCCTTGGGAGCAGCAGGCTTAACGGGCTCTGCAGGCTTAGTAAAAGCAGTAGCCGTAGTTGCTGCTGCAGCTGCTGCGGTAGCTGCTACTGCAGGCTTAACCGGCTCAGTTGTATCTTTCTTTTCTGCAGGCTTGGGTGCAAATGCGGAAGGTGCCTTCTTGGGTTCTTCGGGAGTCTTAAATGCATCCATGCCGGACTTAACAGTACCGAATGTCTTTATGCCTGTATCTTCAGCAGGTTCTTTCTTCTTTGCGACAAAGGGGCTCTGAGGCTCAGCCTTGGGGCCGGCAAAAGGACTCTTCGCACTTTCCTGTGTAGATGAAGCAAAATCAAGATCACTTCCGGAATTGAAGAGCTTATCCTTGTTTGTATCTTCAGGCTTTAATCCGCCGAAGTCCATAAGGTCAGCATCGTTATCGTCAAAAACAGGAGCCTTTGCCTTGGGTTCTTCCTTGGGAGCCTCGCTCTTATTTACATCGAATGTTCCGTTATCCTTAGGGAAGGAAACAGAAGGAGAGGGAGTAGGCTTAAAGGGAGCAGGTGCAGGCTTAAATGCTGCGGGCTCTTCTTTTGCCTTAGGCTCTTCGTCAACTGCGGGCATCTCAGGCTCAGCCTTTTTGAAGGGGGCAAAAGTATTTGCAGGCTCAGCTGCAGTCTTTTCTTCAGGGGATGCAAGCTTGGAATCTGCAGGTGCATTGTTAAGAGGCTTAAATGCAGAGATTGAATCGTCGAACTCAAAATCGTCGAAATCATCCTTGAAACCGTCGTCTATATTGTCCTGTGTTTCTTTAAGCTTACCTTCAACCGTGTTTACAGGATCGTTTGATTTAAAAGATACTGCAAAGGAAGAATCGACAAGATCGTCATTATTGAGATTGTCGTTGTTCATGCCCTCATTGTTATTGTTCTCATTAGGGTCGAATAACATGTATATCTCCTCCAAATTATGATTTTAATTATTTTAACACTAATATAAATAAGTACATATTTAATTTATGTTACATATATATAGGCTGAAATCATGTTTAACTTGACATATGTAACATCGAATGATATTATCATTTGGCGCTCAACGGAGAAGCTCGTGTGGCGGAATTGGCAGACGCAACGGACTTAAAATCCGTCGAAGTAAAATTCGTACCGGTTCAAGTCCGGTCACGAGCACCATTAATATCGCGGAGTGGAGCAGTTGGTAGCTTGCCGGGCTCATAACCCGGAGGTCGTGAGGTTCGAGTCCCGCCTCCGCAACCATTCAAAGAGTTGTCTTATGGCAACTCTTTTTCTTTTTCACCAGTTTTGCTTTTCCGTTGATTTTTCTTTTTTTATTATTTATGTATAATTAGTATTATTCCTGTCGAGGGAGGTTTTAGTATGGCCAATATTCAAACCGACAACAGTCAGCCCCAGGCTGATGTCATGAGCAGACTGTTTAGGGTTGTTATATTAATAATAGTTTCATTTCTTATCTCTGTGGCTTCTGTTTCTTTTGCAGTTCACCACATGCGTCTGCAATTCGAAGAAGAATTCAAGGGAATATCTGATGTTAAGGTAAACCAGGTCGCAGACATAGTTAAGATCTCAGTCGACGGCGATGAGCTTGAGGCTGATACAGGCACAGCAGCGCAGAAGTACGGCATGATCTTACAGCTCATGCTCGCTAATACCTCATCCGAGAATCTCTCTACAGAGAGCTACGGCTTATTCGCATACAAGGACGGCAGGCTCGATCTGCTCCTCAGCAGCGGCGTAAGCGATGTGTCCGAATTTGCGGTTGCCGGAAGGAAGATATCCGACTGGCTGTCATCCAATGCCGTATCAACGGTAGAAGGCGATGACTTCGAGAGCCTTATCGTTCCCATTACTAACTCTGCAGGTGTCTGCGTAGGAGTATTTGAATACAAGGTATCTTTTGGCGGTCTTTACGATATCGGAGACAAGCTTGAGACAAGGATACTTATCTCTGTGATCATATCCGTTGTAGTAGGCGTTGTACTCTTCGTTATCCAGGAAGTTCTCCTCAAGATAATGCGCGGTAAGAACAGCGGTGCCAACGGACGCAACTCCGAGACACCCAAAGCAAGAGATAAGAGGATCACATCTACTACAATAGGATTCTGTTTTGCGATAGTGCTTGTGGTATTGCTCGTCTTGTCTAATCAATTGTCCGGTATTTATGTCCAGGCATTGGAGAGCGAGAGGGCAGATGCAATGGAGAAGTGCGCTATTTCTTCAGCGGCTGCATTAAGCTATTCCGAGATCGAAGAGAATATGAGCTACATGCTCCCTATATACGAGTATGCAGAAGGTACACCTTATATCGTCAATATCTATACGATGGCAGGCGACTCTTTCTTAAGGCTTTACACATCTACAGCCGATAACACAACAGAGCAGTTCTACCTGACAGGTAATATCGGCGATCAGTACATCAATTGCTTTACATTGCAGGAGACTGCATTTACCGCAAGGACTGAGGGCGGCAATTCCTATGTCTGCGCTATAGCTCCTATCCTTTCTGCAGAGAATACCGTTGCAGGCGTTCTCGAGATCGCGATGCCGAGAGCTGATTTCGAAGCAACGGTTAACGGCATGAGCCTTAGCTGGGTATTCACGATCATATCGATCGCTATCTCAATGGGTATCGTGATCTTTGAGCTCAATCTGTTCATCTCAACAGTTGCCAAGGGTGTATCCGGCAATGCTCCGGTACTCGTTATGTATGGTGAGAATGCAAACAGATTCCTGTCATTCTTTATGGCATTCGGCTCTATCATGGTACCGATCACATTCTCGACCTTCTTCAAGGAGATGCTCGAGTTTGACGACATAATAGTTCAGGTTATCATCGCTGTTGCAGATCTCCTCTTTATTGTAGGTTTCTTTGGTTTCAGTGAGATCAAGCTCCTTATCAAGTCCAAGCTCACTTCAAGGATCGCCGTTGTGCTCGTATCTGCATTCGGTTATTTCTTAATGCTCATTGCAGGTATAATCGGCAATCCTTATGTACTCCTCGCTCTGACGCTTCCTGTAGGTTTCTGCTACGGCATGCCTCTTAACTACCTGCGTGATTATCGTATCAATGCTGGCAGATTGGGTTATAAGGACTTCAGTGACAGGAATATCCATAACATCCAGAGCTCGTCTTATTTCCTCGGTGTCAGTGTCGGTACCGTGATCGCAGGTATCTGCTATGAGAGATTCGGTATCCTTATCGTATCCATCATATCCGGTGCGGCTCTTATCCTTACGGCTATCGGCATGATCATCTTCATGCAGAACAATAACCCCGTTAAGGAAGCGCCTCTCTCTATCAGCAACTGGATGCAGATCGCAACAGATAAGTATGCAGGCAAGTTCCTCAATTCTTCATTCCTGATCCTTGGTATCTGCCTGTCATTCCTTCTCATCTTCATTCCTAACTATCTTGAGAAGGTAGGTATCTCACTTGCAACATCTTCATTCTACTTCCTGCTTTGCTGGTTTGTAGCTTGCATAGTATGCATGTTCCTTAAGAACCGTTATGCACACATTCTCAATTCAAGAGCAAGAGTAGTTATCCAGGCACTTGCGGTAACTTTGGGACTGCTTTTGTTCTCACTTTTACCCTCAGCAAAGATGCTCGTTATAACGGTAGCGCTTTTAGGTGTTGCACTCGGAATACACGACTTCTATTACATCTACGTTCTCTATCTTATCTGCGGTAAGCGTATCAAGGCTAATCTGCGTAAGGTGGCTGAATACACATTCTTCTTCGGAATGGGTATCGTTGTACCGGTATTTATGCTCGCATTCATGCTCGGTAAGATCAGGATAGTAATGCTCGTTGCAACAGCAATAATCGGCCTTCTTTCCTTTGTATATCCGGCTTCTTCTTTCTCGGCATCCTTAGACGACAAGGATCCTTCACTTAAGCCTGCAAAGAAGAGAAAGGCACCTGTCAAGAAGCCTGCTTATCAGCCAGCTCCGGCTCCTGCTTATCCGCAGCAGCCCGTGGCAGATCCTAATATGCCTGCAGCTTACCCGCAGCAGCCTGTGATGGATCCTGCAGCATATCCCCAGCAGCCGATGATGGATCCCAATATTCCTATGGACTATCAGCAGCAGCCTGCTTCTGATCCTAATATGGCGCCTGCAAACGACAACATCCCTTACGGCAATGATATGTCATTCCTTAATGACAGCCCTGTGGATCCTCAGGATCCGAATGATCCTAATAACATGGGAGGTGGCAGTTATGTCTGATGAACTTTGGAATGCCAAGCTTACCCGCGAGAATATCTCAGATTTCTACTATCAGACCGTTGTAATGGTCTTCTCATCGGTTTATCCGATCACAAAGGAAGCTACAAGGTGTGAGAGAGCGATAGTCAAGTCTTATCTTGATATCTATTCAAGACGTAATACAGTTCCTGCAGAGCAGGTAATATTCGTATTCGGCGATCTTCTTCTGGAGAATGCCAAGAGCGTAGTAGAGGAATTCCCGCTTCCTGCAGATGTAACTTTCCAGGACAGGCTCTTAGACGAATATACACGTAATTCAATGCTCGAGAAGATCTTATCCAAGATCGATTCCAAGAGCTTCAAGATGGCGGAGTTCATTTCTACCGACGTCAAGAAGAATAAAGTTCCCAAGGCTAAGAGCGGGGCAGGGCTGTTTGTACTTACACCTCTGCTCGTGATCGAGATAATCGTGCTCGCTGTCATTATCGCAGTAGTAAGCTATGCTGCAATAACGGTTCCTTATACAAGCGACAAGCTCATTGATGAGCGAGGCATCTTCGAAGCCGTATCTGTCCAGGAACAGTTCGTTGGTGCTATGGATTACTATCCGCTCAATGTTAATGTCACCAAGTCTGCATACTATAACGATACTATGCAGCAGGCTTGTCCTTCAGATGAGATCACAGAGTCAGGTGAGGTAGCACCTTCTGATACACAGGGAGTATTGGCACCCAGTCTTGCTGAACCCACGGATACTCAGGTTTCTGCTACAAGCGGCTGATATTATTTACTTTTTATCCGGATCGAAACCGGCCAGGGGATTGCTCTCAATGGCCTGATGGAGCTGTTCTTCGTCTACATGGGTATATATCTGTGTAGTCGATACGCTCTGATGTCCCAATATGAGCTGAAGATTCCTTATATCAACGTGACCGTATTTGTACATTAATGTCGCTGCCGTATGACGCAGCTTATGTACCGAATATACTCTCGTATCGATACCTGCCTCCGTAAGAAGCCTCTTTATGGTTATCTGTATCATATCATCGGATATACGGGTTCCGCGCTTGGATATGAATAAAGCTTCTTTGGCTTCCGGCTTGACCTTAAGGGTGCTTCTGACATTCATCCAATCGTCTAAGGCCTTGATGCAGGCATCGTTTAAGTAGATGGTCCTCTCTTTATTACCTTTACCGATGACGGTCAGGGTAGTGCCCTTGATATCGTTTGTGTTGATCCCCCTGAGTTCAGAAAGACGCATACCACAGTTTAAGAATAAGGTGAGCATGCAATAGTCACGCTCATTGGATTCCTTGGGACTGTTATAAGCCGTCTCAAGTAGAGTCTGGCTCTGTTCGAGGGTTAGATACTTGGGTAGGCGCTTGCCGACCTTGGGTGTCTCAAGATCGTATGCGGGGTTATTGTCTATCAGGCGCTTCTTGGAGTGAAGATACTTGAAGAAGCTCTTAAGAGAAGCAACATGCCTTGCTCTTGAAGCGTTGGACTGATGTCTTGTACGGGATAGCCATATAATAAAGGCCAGCAGGTCATCTGTCGTAACCTTGTTAAGCATGGAGGCATTAACGTCAGATACATCGATCTCGTCGAATTCTGTGCCTTGAGGCACCATGCCGTGGTCTAGCTTATAGAATCTTGCAAAGGCCACTATGTCGTATCTGTATTCAACAACAGTTCTCTCAGATCTGCCCAAAGCGGCAACCATATAGTTGCAATATAGATCCAAGATAGGGAAAGTCTGCATGTTTTGGCTCCTTATGGTTAACTTGCTATATTTTAACATAACCATAATTACTAAATTTGTTTACAGGGTACTTGTTATACAAAAGTCATTGTGTTAAACTTGTTTTCGCTGGAGGTACAAGTGTACGCGGTACACGGACACTCTGATAAAAATAAATCGTTAGGAAGTATTTAAAATGGACAAGAAGTTAAGAGTCGGCGTAATTGGTGCAACGGGTTATGTAGGACAGCGTTTCGTAACCCTCCTGGATAATCATCCTTGGTTTGAGGTCACAGCTTTATGTGCATCTCCCAGAAGTGCCGGCAAGACATACGAGGAAGCTGTAGGCGGCCGTTGGAAGCTTGGTATCGACATGCCTGAGTATGTTAAGAAGATGGTTGTCTATGGTACTGATAATATAGAGGAGTTCTGCGACCAGGTTGACTTCACATTCTGCGCAGTAGACATGAAGAAGGATGAGATCCGTGCTCTCGAAGAGAAGATCGCAAAGCTTGAGACACCTGTTGTATCCAATAACTCAGCAAACCGTTGGACTGAAGATGTTCCCATGATCATCCCTGAGATCAACAGCGATCATGCAGGCCTTATCGAAGCTCAGAAGAAGAGACTCGGCACAACAAGAGGATTTATCGCAGTTAAGCCTAACTGCTCCATACAGAGCTATGTTCCTGCTCTTACACCTTTCCTTAAGAACGGTATCAAGCAGATCAGCGTTTGCACATATCAGGCTATCTCCGGTGCAGGTAAGACCTTCAAGGACTGGCCTGAGATGGTAGGCAACGTTATCCCTTACATCGGCGGCGAGGAAGAGAAGTCCGAGAAGGAGCCTCTCAAGGTCTGGGGTCAGCTTGCAGGTGACCATATCGAGCTTAAGCAGGATACGGTAATCTCTGCACAGTGCTACAGAGTTGCTGTTCAGGAAGGTCATACGGCTGCCGTAAGCGTTAAGTTTGAGAATAAGCCTTCTATCGAAGAGATGATCGAAGTATGGAATAACTATGAGAGCGAAGCAGTTAAGCTTGGTCTTCCTTCAGCTCCCAAGCACTTCCTTCAGTATCTTCCTGACGACAATCGTCCTCAGCCTAAGCTCGATGCTGATTTCGAGAACGGTATGGGCGTATCTGTTGCAAGACTCAGAGAAGATAACATCTTCGACTATAAGTTTGCATGCCTGTCTCACAACACATTAAGAGGCGCAGCGGGCGGCGGAGTCCTCACGGCAGAGCTCCTCACGGCTAAGGGTTATTTAACAGCTAAATAAGCCGGATAAACGAACTATTAAGGGCTGTGGATACTATTCGGTATTCACAGCCTTTTTTCTATTTATAAGAAATATTAATAATTGCTTTCTTACAAAAAAACACTTGACTATCAAGGGAGTTATTCATATAATAATCAAGCGCTTTGAAGAACGCGCTAATAAGTGTGTTAGAAGTGGGCCTTTAGCTCAGTTGGTCAGAGCATCCGGCTCATAACCGGCGGGTCCTGGGTTCGAGTCCCCGAAGGCCCACCATCATACACTTAAACAATATGGGAAGATTCCCGAGCGGCCAAAGGGAACAGACTGTAAATCTGTCGTCTTCGACTTCGGTGGTTCGAATCCACCTCTTCCCACCATAGAGGGTTTACCAAATTGGTAAACCCTTTATTTTTTCTCGCGAGTGATTCCTTCTTCGTGGTGTCCGATGATTTCGGCTGTGGCCTTGATGTAAGCTCCGGCTTCTCTCATCCTCGTCGCGACCGTATGCCTTAACAGGTGGTTGTGGACATGGGGAAAGCCTTTGAGACCGTTTACTGAGCCTTTGCACTTGATTTCCTTGTCGATCGCTATCGAAATCCTGTCGAGCTTATGGTTGAGCTTCATTATGTGATACAAATCGCCGCTGCTTTCAAGAAATACGAAGTCCTTAGTGTTGGAATTAAGGATATCTGATAATCCGTTTGATCCTACATTCCCGGAAGAAGCTAAGGTTGAAATATTAAAGAGTTTATCTATTCCTAATGTTCTTAGTCCAAGGAAAACGTGAAGAACCAAAAAACGCTGATATCCTACGGCTATCAGTTAGTTGCCCTCTTGAAAAGAGGGCAACTAATGAATCCTTATATTAGCAAGTGAGGTTCATATGAGTAAGTATTCTAAGGAAGAACAGACGAATATTACGGGGATGGCTGCTGAATTGCAAGCTGCAATTAATGCCGAGAAAGAGGAGTTAGGTCGTTTAGAATCGCTTAAGTATCCCACGCCTCCGCCGAATGAACCGGTGCTTTCACTAATTGAGCCTCAAGTTCCAGTTAAGATTAAACCATTTGGAGACTGGGCTAGAGAAAACGCTGATAATAAACTCGAACAGGTGCTTTTCAAAAAGAAGTTTTTATTAGCAAACATCTTAACGGTTTCGCCAATAGCAGTAGTAATCTTAACATTTGCTCTGATACAAACAGAGATAGGCTACTACATTGGATTCTTATTCTATCCTTGTTTACTTATATCAATATTAATGAACACTATTGTTATTCACGGTAAAAAGGTAAAGTATCAAAAATCAAAAGATGAACTGGTAGAAGAATACAAGCAGGGAGAAGAGTATCAGAATGCATTTGCGGAAGCGAGCAAACCTCTTGAGCCTCAGAATGAAGCGATTAAAACTCAATACCTTTCAGAAAAGGAAAAGTACGACAATGAGCTCCTTCCTGAATACCAAAAGAGCTTAATGGTTTGGAAAGATAACAATGATAATAAGATTGCGTTTGTAAAAACTGATTTGAATAAAAATGTTGAAGCCTTAGATACTCTTTACAAAACAACTCAGATCATTCCTTCAACATACAGAACCCTCGATCGACTTGTGTGGTTGTATGAGGATATGAGTACTTCAGAACACGATATCGAAAGATCAATCGATCTGCTTAACAATAAAGAGATTAAAGAAGAACTCGTTCATATCCAGGATCATGTTGACGATATGCGAAGAGATCTCCGTGACGGTTTTGTCGGTATTTATGATGCAATTCAACAAGGAAATGAGATTCAATCTGATATGCTCTCTAACCTTGAAAGTATCAGGAGTGGTATCAGAGCAGGTAACTATATGGAAGCCGGTTCTTTGATACAGAATCATAAGCGAAACAAGATGCTTGCAGATATCCAGAGCAAAATGTAAGACATAGACTTGCTTGACCCACTGGTTGAAGCCGTCCGTATAGCCTCTGGGTACCGAGAACATATAAAGCGATCCGACTGTTATCTGGATAATGATGATGCCGCCACGCTTAAGGTTCTGGAAGAACAGTTTTATGTTCTTTGTGAGTCTATATAGGCTCCAACGAGGTCTTTGTGGAAGAGCGTAAGATAAGATCGCTTGACATGTTCAGTTTCGCCGATAAAATGATAATGAATTTCATTTTTAATCGAGGCTGATATGGCATACAACACTAAACAATCTTGCGAGATCCTTAAGTTCATGAAGGATCAGAAGGGCGAACATCTTACAGCCCAGGATAGCTCCTTTATTTTTCCTTAAATAATATATCGTTTGTTCTGTTGCTCTTGAAAGATAGGATGCATAAGGCTGAATCACTGTTTGGTAATTATGTAAAAGGTTTTATCGCAGACAGTATTATTTGATAAATGTAGACTTGTTATGGAGTTAGGGAAACTCTAATTGTATTTGGGGAGGGGATATCTATGAAGAGGATCACTACAATTGTTTTGGCAGTTTCATTGGGACTTGCTTTCTGCGCTTGTGTACCTAAAGAAGAACCGGCGGAATCTACCGAGAATAATGAAAGTTCAGCGAAAGAGCGTAATCAATAACACCGATGAACC
Source organism: Saccharofermentans sp. (assembly GCA_024685135.1). Lineage (GTDB taxonomy): Bacteria > Bacillota > Clostridia > Saccharofermentanales > Saccharofermentanaceae > Saccharofermentans. The sequence continues at coordinate 631 of JAIKWA010000024.1, read as the reverse complement.
TTCTTTATCATCGGACAAGAGATCATATTTAATGTCAGCACCTTACAGGATTTATATGATACAGGTTGCTATATTGATGTAGATGATTCCAACGATACGATCCAATCTTTCTCACCGGATACCGTTATAGCTCTGGGCGATAGTATTAGTTTTACAATATAACCCGATGAAGCAGCTTGTTCATCATCTGCCGGCGGTTTATCTCTTATCTGTTTCATTCCGTTGGATGCTGCAGAAGCACCCATGGGAGAATGCTTTGTGCAGATGTAAATAGTGCTTCATATTGGGGAGACAATCTTAAATATGATTTTCCTCTTACGATTACAGCTGACCAGTTAGTTGAGAATTCGGGAGATCCTGATTCGGTTGATGATAGTGATAATACTTATTGCTATTCCGTTTATAATGATTCTTACAGATGGCTATGGTATTTCGAATTTAATGAGAATGGTCAACTTGAAACGGTCAATTCGTTGGCGGATAAATTGTTATTATCCGATTTTGACAGTATTGGTTTATATTCAAAAAGTATTATTGGTCTACTGTTAGGGTATTTTACATTGAATAGCAGGGCATATAACATAATCCCATTATGGTTACATGCATGGATATCAATAATCTCAAGCTCGAC
>JAIKWA010000057.1 GCA_024685135.1 Saccharofermentans sp. | reverse complement strand
ACCTGCGCGAGGATAAGCGGGGTAGAGGTATATCTGATAGCCATAAGTGAGAGCCTTAATGTGTCATACGGCCCGGGGCTTACGATCTTGAATTCGGCGAATACAACGATGGACAGGATGAAGCATTCTACTATGAGAAGGTACATACTGTTGAGGATCTTGCGGTCCATGAACACAGTTGAAATGAGTGAGATCGCAAATCCCAGTAATACGAGAATCAGTATCCAATTGCTTGTAATGTATTCAGTAATCAACATATAAATCACCCATAAACCCTATCTATACATTCAATATTACAAGGTAGTAACCGAAAAACAATGAATAAACTGTGTAGTATTTGTAATTATTTTAAATGTTTGATAATCCAAAGGAAATCAGAATAAATAGCGGACAGGCATTTTGTGTATCGGTGATATTATAGGTATAATCAATTAGCATCAAACATATACAGGAGAGGGACAAGCAGAACATGCTCAATCAGTATGACGACAAGTTAACCCGCAAGCTGTTCTTCAGCCTTGTCCCCATACAGATACTCCTTGTCATGTGCGGCGGTGTCAACATCATCATAGACAGCGCCTTCGCAAGTAATCTCATAGGTCCGGATGCGATGGCAACTACGGGCCTTTATGGTCCTCTTGCCAAGATCCTGGACATGATCAACGCTCTCGTATTCGGAGGCGCGCAGATCCTCTGCGGCAAGTACTTAGGCGGGAATACGGTCAAGAGAGCCAAGAGCATCTTCACTTTGGATATGCTCATAATCCTTGTAGTAGGACTCATCACAACGATATCCTTTATGTTCTTCCCCACATATGTCGCAAAGATATGCGTAAGCTCGCAAAATCCCTTAAGCGACGATCTGGCTGAATACTTAAGGGGTATCAGCTTCGGCATCATCCCGTTCCTTCTCGGAACCCAGCTCACCTCATTCCTCCAGCTCGAGAAGAAGGAGAAGCTCGGTTATATCGGTATCGGAGGAATGTTTGCAGCAAATACAATAGCCGACTATCTCTTCATCAAGGTCTTCGGTATGGGCATCTTCGGCCTCGGCCTTGCAACCGCAGTATCCAACTGGGTACCGGTAATTATCGCAGTCGTCTACTATATCGGAGGCAAGACTGTCTTCTCGATAGATTTCAGCGATCTGCATATGAGAGATCTCAAGGATATCTTCAAGCACGGCATCCCGAGTGCGAGCTCGCAATTGATGCTCGCAATAAGAGGTATCCTCCTCAACGCGATAATAATCAAGTATGCAGGTGAGAGCGGCCTTGCCGCCTTTACGGCAGTAGGCTCCTTCAGCTATGTCTACTGGGCAGTCCCCGCGGGAATGTCATCGGCTCTTTTAACCCTTGCAAGCGTATATGCAGGTGAGAGGGACAAGAAGGCGATAGAATTACTTGTCAGGATCTACATAAAGAAGGCGATACCTATAGTATTGCTGGTATCTGTTGTCCTCTCGTGCCTCGCATATCCTCTTACCAATCTGTTCTTCCACGATCCGGTATCAGATGTTTATAAGATGACCTTCACAGGCTTTATCTTATTCCCTTTGTATTCTCCGATGTCGACTTTTATCGTAGGTATAAGAGATCTCTGGAGGTGCTTGGATCACAGGAAGTCCGCGCTCGTTATCGTGCTGACGGACTGCCTTATATTCGTCTTATTATTCTCGTTTATAATGGCCCGGATCTGGGGCATGACGGGTATCTGGATCGCACAGCTCGCAGGCTGCGCTATGTCAGTAGTTACCATATTCTTCCAGGCGTGGATACTGGATAAGCATTTCCCGAAGACCATAGAAGACTACTGCTGCTTCGATGAAGGTTTCGGCATCGACGACGAGCACAGACTCAGCATCACCATCCACAGCATAGAAGAGGTCATCAACATCTCGGAGAAGGTAATAGAATTCTGCTATTCCTACAATATGGATAAGAAGGTCGCCTACAGAGCCGGTCTTTGCATCGAAGAACTTGCGGTTAACATTGTTAAACACGGCTTCAAAGGCAAGAAGGGCGAGGCTTTGGACGTAAGTGTCACAAGACTCGAGGAGGGTCTCATTATCACCTTCAAGGACAACTGTCCCTTGTTCAATCCCGAGGAGATCGTTGCGATCTTCGATCCCGGTGATCCCGTTAAGAATATCGGTATCCGCCTCGTAAGGAACGAGTGCAAACAGATGGAATACCATTCTCTTCTGGGACTCAACGTCTTATCTATCTCAATGTAAGGCTTAATACTATATCCGCAGCAAATATCGCGAAAAGGCTTATGGCGGTTATATTAAATGCCCCGGGATGAGAAGATCTGAACTTCTCGCACAGGGGCAATACGCAATAGACAAACAAAAGTGCCATAAGGCCCCAGGTTATAACGGACCTGAGGCATATATAGCCGTTAACATTGCCGAAGTTAAGTATGACGTTCGAATAGTCCCAGAGCCTTATATGCATGACCTTATCGAAGTAAAGACCTGCCAGGAGCTCCAAAAGTCCGCAGGATACAGAGCTTATGATGAAGACCCAAAGGGGCTTGCTTCTAACTTTATGGGTGAGCGCGAGTATTAAAAGGCAGCCAACTCCGTATATCGGGATCCAGGGCCCGAAGGTAGTGCCGCGCTTGAAGAACTCGCCTTCGTTTATAAAGCCGCAGATCTCTTCATATATAAAGCCGATCACAGACGATACCGTGAAGGTAAACATCAGAAACGGAACAAGCTCTTTGATCTTTTGCATACTAATATCCCCCGTTAGATCCATGTACATTATACATCACCTTGCTTGTTACATTTGCGGAAAGACAAAGCCAAATAATGACCAAAGTGGAAAAATGTTGAAACGATTTTATGTATCTTCACATTTTTATAACAGAAATTAGTAATATATGTTTATTAGGGCTCAGATCAATGACATAAGGTAGGTATGCCATGGGAAGCAAGATCATGAATTTTATAGCAGATCTGTTCGGGTTCCGTAAGAACTCTGCTTACATTGCAAGGCACAACACGGATGCAAATGTATCGAGCAGCATCTACATGACCACAGTAACTATCCTCATAGAGATCTGGATGATAATCCGCTACATCAAGCGATATGTTTTAGATGCCGGGGAACCCGCCGATTTTGTGACGGTAATGAAGTATACCAGGAATTTCTGGATACTCCTGATACTCGCACTTGCCGTGCTCATCTATGCCCTGTGCTACAAGATGGGCAAGATAAGATCGAGGATACTTACCGATATCGTCATGATCATCTTTGCGGGCTCGTGTGTAGGATTTGGCATGTATGTATCGCATCTGGATTTTGCATCCGGCAAGATGGTCACATGCTTCCTTACCATGTCACTTTATGTGGCATGCCTTCTCATCTGGAAGCCTTATGTATCAATGCTCATCTTGGGCACGATGTTCTTCGGTTATGCTTGCTACCTGAACCACTATACCTTCACGGAAGAAGGTATTCAGGTCACGATGCGAAGCGGCGACTGGGTAAACTACGTGACTTTCCTCATAGCGCTTGCCATGGTTGCGATAAGCATCTACCACCAGCGTTTAAGTGAAGCAAGGAAGAGCGAGGAGTTAGAGCGCGCGGCGATAGAAGACGATCTTACCGGCGTGCCCAATCAGTACTATTTCTCGAGACAGTGCGAGGAGCTCATGAAGGACTGGTCTACTAATCCTGCCAAGAAGATATACCTGTTCCTCAACATCGAGAACTTCAAGACATATAACGACCAGCTCGGATACGAGAAGGGTAATGAATTCCTTAAGCACATAGCAGGGCGCTTTGCCGAGATATTCTCTGATGCGATCTTTGCAAGGCAATCAGACGACCACTTTATCGCCCTCGTAGATGCAGAACGCAAGGACGAATATATAAGCAAGGCGGACGCTGAGATCGGAGGAGGACACTCCGAGATCTACCTCTCGCTCAAGGTCGGAGGCTACCGCCCGTTAAGCCGCGAAGAGGCACCCCTTATATGCTGTGACAGAGCGCGCTATGCCTGCGGACTCATCAAGAACCAGTACGGCAAGACATACCGTGAATACGATAAGGCATTAGGCGAGAGTTTCCATCTGCGTCAGTATGTCGTAAACCACATAGACCAGGCAGTAGCCGAAGGTTATATCCAGGTCTACTATCAGCCCGTCGTATTCTCCAAGGACGGTAAGGTCTGCGGATGCGAAGCTCTTGCAAGATGGATAGACCCCAAGCACGGTTTCTTAAGCCCCGGCAAGTTCATCCCCGTCCTCGAGGAATGCAAGCAGATACATAAGTTAGACAGTTACATCTACGAGACGGTCTGCCGCGATATGCACCTGTCGATAGAAAGGGACGAACCTGTTGTCCCGGTATCCATGAACTTCTCGCGCCTCGACTTCGAGCTTATGGATGTAGTAAAGCTCATGAGCGATCTCGTCGAGCGTTACGATATCCCCAAGGATATGCTCCATATCGAAGTAACCGAGTCTACTCTGTCAGAGAATCAGGAGAAGCTCCAGGCAGATCTTGCCCGCTTCAGGGAATTGGGATTTGCGCTCTGGCTCGACGACTTCGGAAGCGGCTACTCATCCCTTAACGTTCTCAAGGACTACAAGTTCGACGTGCTCAAGGTCGATATGGTATTCCTGCATAATCTTAAGGAGAATGAGAGCGCTCAGCATATATTGAGTTGTATAATCGAGATGGCTGACAAGCTCGGCATGCAGACTCTGACTGAAGGTATCGAGACTGATTTCGATGCTGAGTTCTTAACCAAGATAGGCTGCGGCAGGCTGCAGGGTTACTACTATGCTAAGCCCATGCCTTACGCGGCGCTTCAGGATAAGATCGCAACAGGCGAGCTCAAGGTCACATTAGAAGACATGACATAAGGAGATCTTAAGGGAACATGAAGAAAGGCAAGAAGATAGCGCTGATATCAGTCATAGCTGTTGTTGCAGCAATACTTATCGGCTATGCAGTAGCAAGCTATCAGATAATCAGGGACTATAACATTAAGTTCGGAAGATACGACTATGCGACCTTCCCGGTAGATAAGGCCTACTTATACGAAGAGACAGATACCGCTTCCTATCCGAGGACTGAAGTAACTGTCAGTTCAGACGGCTACGAGCTTGCGACCTTCCTCTATCAGACAGAAAGCCCCAAGGCCGTTATCGTAGTTCCTCCGGGACTTACTGATTCAAACGACATCAAGATATACGAGATACAGTACTTTGCAGATGCAGGATACGATGTAGTCTGCTTCGACTACAGAGGCTGCTACGGCTCAACCGGTGACGAGCTCGGAAGTGCTTCTAATGCCTTAATAGACTTAGACAATATCCTTACTTATGTGGAAGCTCTTCCCGAATACAAAGATACTCCGATATATCTCTTCGGTCACAGCATGGGCGCATATGCAAGCTGCGCAGTGCTTAATTACGATCACAGGGTAGAGAAGGTGGTAGCAGCATCAGGCTTCGATACTTCAAGAGAGCTGATGCATTGCTTAGAAGCGATCAGATGCGGAAGGTCTTATCCTCTTATCCGCCCCGTAAACGATCTCCTGATCAGTGTGCGCTATGGAGCAGATGCCGATATATCCGCAATAGAAGGCATCAATTCAACTGATATCCCGGTACTTATCTTAAGCGGCAGCGAGGACGAATACTTCGGATATGGTCCGTGCCCTCTTTATACCAATTCCGATGAGATAACCAATCCCAATGCGGAATATATCCTCATCACAGATGAAGGGCATACAGACCACTACGGCTATTTCCTTACTGACGAAGCAGTTGCATACAGAGCGTCCCATCCTCAGGGCGATATAGACAGATCGCTTTATATGGAGCACGACGACGACATGATGAACACCATAATAGAGTTCTTTGACGAGGCATAACAGTGAGATACGGCGAGTCCACATTCGATATCTTATATCTTCTCTTTGCAGTGATCACGGGCATCGTGATCCTTGTAAGACGCAAGGAGAAGACTGATACCATAATGGGACTTGCCGCTCTTACCTTGGGAGTAGGTGATTCGTTCCACTTGGTCCCGAGGGTATTAAACTACTTTATAGATTACGATTTTACTTTCTCTCTGGGTCTAGGCAAACTGGTTACCTCCATCACCATGACAGCCTTCTATGTGCTTATGTTCCACTTATACAGGCATGTCTACGGCAAGGACGATCAGGCTACCTCCAATGTCGGCATCAGCATCACGGGTCTGGCATTTCTCAGAGTTATCTTATGCATCCATCCGAAGAATCTCTGGTTTACCGGAGGATCGGGAATGCTCTGGGCCTTCCTGCGCAATGCCCCCTTTATAGTCATAGGCGCGATAACCGTTGTTATCTACTTGAGAGTAAGACGCGAGGACAAATTCTTTGCAAGGATGTGGCTTTATATAGCTCTCTCCTTTATCTTCTATATCCCCGTAGCGCTCTTTGCATCAGTGCTGCCTATACTCGGTATGCTGATGCTGCCTAAGACCATCTGCTACGTCCTGATGCTCGTATGCTTCTTAAGGAAGCAAAACAGCATGCTTCAGGCCTCGTAAAGATAATATCCGTCCTCTTCGCTGTATCTGATCTCGGGACCGTTTATGTAACCGCCGAGCATTATCTCATGGCTGTATGTGCCTGAGACATCCAGATAGTTGTCATCCATATCGGTAATGTGCAGAGTAATCTCGATATCAAACGGCTTGTCCGGATCAGCCTTATCCCTGATACCTGCTTCATCTATGCCTATAGGATTTACATCTCCTGAAGGAAGCGAGTCACCGCGGATATCGCCTGTATAACCGGACATCGCATCCCTGCCGTTGACCTTAATGTCGTAATGGATGTATTTGATGTTATCGGCATTTACGGTAAAGCCTACCAAGGCTTCCTGCATCTCGTAGTATACCCCTGAAGAGCCCCAGGATTCATAGCCTGCAGACTTAATATAAGAGGGGGTAAATATATCCTGATGGAGCGTTGATTTGTCTCGCAAAAAAATAATATCCTCAGATGAGCAGTTTGTCTTCCTGAGCATCAGGTAGTTATCGTAAGGATCTTCAGACAGGGTATAAAACCTTAAGTCTTCATTCGAACCCGCATAGCCTATACATTCTCTTGCAGAGTCTTCTCTCATGGATCCGTTTACGCATCCGAAGAAAGAATAAGTCCTGCCAAATGCCTCTACTCTTGTCTCGCCCGTATCCTCATCGTATATAAGCTCGTAAGAAGGAGCGTTAGGCTCCATAGAAGGAAGCCCGGCATCAGGCCCCAAAGGCGAGCAGCCTGCAAGAATAAAAGACAGGCACACTGCCATAACTACCAAAGATCTATATCTCATATTTATTCCTCCCCATATGAAACTGTCTTTACCATACACCCCATACACTCGAAAGTCAATATAAATTTATCGAAAAACGATATAAATATACTGAAAAACACAAATGTGTCCACCGGGAACACCACGCTTTATAAGGAAGGATATATTCTTTATTTGGAATAACGGAATAGAAAGGAGAAACCCGACATGAGAGCAAAAACAGCAGTAGAGATCTTCAAAAGAGCATACCCGGGTCTCAGGATCTTATCGGTAAAAGACTACATAACAAGCTATCTTATAACCGCTTGTGTCTCGAGAAGTGAATTAGACCCATTCTACATGGTAAACAAGTTTACAGGCCGTATCACGAGATACACGATAGCTTATAACCCCAACAGGTACTACAGGACAAGGGATATCAAGAAATACAGTGACGATACATGGGTAGGGTGAAATTGCGATCGTAAAATGGTAGAGTAAAGTCTATCAAAGGAGGATACGAATATGCCTTATATCGCAATAAAGGGTTATCCCAAGGACGAAGAGACAAAGCGCAAGGTAGCAGAGCAGATCCACGAGATCTTTGCAAGGGAATGGGGCTGCCCTGCGACTGCGATCAGCATCTCGGTAGAAGAGGTCGCACCGGAGAACTGGGAAGATCAGATAGTAAACGGTGAGATCAGGCAAAAACAGGATAAGATGTTCATCGTAAACGGCCAGAAGCAATACTAACAAAGAACAGGTCACTTCACAAATAGAAGTGACCTGTCTTAATATGGAAGTCCCTATAGTGAGGTTTAAGATATCTTACTCAGATCTATCTGGTCTTCAGGAAGCGTGAATCCGAATTCTTCTGCAAGTTCAATTATGGTGTAATCTGTATCGTTCACGTATAAGTATAATTCGTATTCGTCGCATATTACAAGGATACTGGTATTGCGGAGGATCATCGCCGTATCACCATTCTCGATGTATATGAATTCTTCTTCTCCCCAATCGCTGATGGCATCTTGAATGTCGCCGTCATAGTCTTCGTCGGCACTGTTACTGCATGCTATAAAAGGAAGACCATCTTCGATTGCATAAAAAGATGCGTCATAGATATCCAGATCACTTTCACTGAAATAGTCTTTTGCTATGGAAAGAAGAGTGTCATAGTCAGGCCAGGATGTATTCTCTAAAGTTGTTACGCCATCTTCGACTGTTACCGTGATGCTTGTATAAGCGCCGTCTGTTAATCCGTCGGTTACATGAAGTGAGATCTCGCATTCTCCAACACCTACAGGTTCGAGTTTGCCTTTATCTGAAATCGTTGCCACGCTCTCATCAGAAGAAGACCATTCTTCGACTGCTATGGCTACATCTCCGGGCTGATAGTTGTATTGAAGTGTCATATAATACTTTGGTTGGTTTTCCAACAGGAAAATGTCATTGATCTTAAGAAAAGTGAGATCTCCGTCTGCGATAATTACTTTATCCGGGAGTCCGGGCTCAGGTGTAGGTGTGGGCAGGGATGCTTCTGAGGAAGCGGGGATGAGATTATTTACGCCGGGTGTGTCTTTGTTTGCGCAAGAAGCAGCAGCAAACAGCATGCTTAGTATGAGAGCTGACGCAGTGATCTTAGCTGCTTTTTGTTTGAATAACATATTGGGTTCCTCCAATGTTTAGTGTTATTCAAATATTAGAAAATTCATGGAAAATTTGGTGTCCTCGCAGGACACAGCATCAGTTTAAAGATGCTCTCTTTATAACCTCTTCCGGGATGCCTTTGTAGAGCACGCAGAGGCGCTCGAACTGCTCCTTTATGTCTTTGGTCATGCCGTTGCTGACCCAGTCTACAGCCTGTCCGAAGGCAAGGCATGTGTGGTAGTGGATGAGGAGCTCCTTGTCAGCATCAGAGATCTTTATATCCTGAGTGAGAGTGTCGAAATAGTCTGTTATCACATGCCTGCTTATCTGCATGAAGTACTGATTGAAGATGTCCCTGTTGTTTGAGTTATAAAGGTGCATTACTGCCTTCTTGTGCTGCAGGGTAAAGTCTAATGCTGCAATGACTGCTTCTTCGATGCTCTCCCATGTCTGATGCGTTTCTACTATCTTTGCCGTCTCATCCATAACGATGCTCTCTATGAGGGTAGGGAGGTCTGCAAAATGGTAGTAGAAGGTATTCCTGTTTACGCCGCTCGCTTCAACGATATCCTTGACCGTGATCTGTGATAAGGGATATTGCTCCAGGAGAGCAAGGAAGGATTCCTTGATGATGTCTTTCTTAGATAAACTCATGAGAAGATTGTATCACAAAAAGAAAGGCGGTCCGAATGGATCGAACCGCCCTTCTAAAGGGGTAAGAGTTGTGTCAGTTACGCAAATCCCTTTTCCTCCATAAAGTCGTACAGCGTCTTTTTGCCGCGGGCTTCTTCCTTGCCTCTTACAATGAATAGGAGGATGGTGAGCAGGGAAGATACTATGATGATGCCCGTTAAGACTGCTATGCAGTCTGTTATCTTTTCGCCGCCGCCTATGGTGCTCCTGAACGCGTTTACCGTGTATGTGAAGGGCATGAACTTGTTGAGGGCCTGGGCAAGAGGACCTGAAAGTTCGAGAGGATAGGTGCCTGCAGAACCTGCAAGCTGGAGGACCATAAATATCAGCATTATGAAGCTGCCGACTTTACCGAGAAGCACATTGAATAAGTACATGAGCGACATGAAGGCCATGGATGCCAGACAAGCGATTGCTATCGTACCTGCAACTCTTGCAGGCTCGAAGCCGAGCTTAAGGTGCAGCAAGAGCACGAGGATAACTGCCTGAAGTATCGCCATCGGGTAGATGACCGTTGCCTTGGAAAGCCACCATGCAAAGCCGTTCGTGAGCTTATCGTGAGAAGATAGAGGATACATGAGACAGAAGGCGAGGGATGCAACCCAGAGACCTACTGACATCATGTAGGCTGCCATGGCGTGACCGTTGTCAGTGACGCTTGTGATCTTTGTCTCCTGAGTCTCGACAGGGCTTGCCATCATGGAGGCGTTATCGTCAGTAAAGGAGTTAGACTCTATCTCATCTGCTCCGTCAGTAAGACCGTCTCTTAATTCCTGCGTGCCGTCCTGCAAAGTTACCATGGAATCAGCGAGCTCACCGCTTCCGTCTGCGAGCCTTGAGGTGCCGTCCTTCAATTCTTCGGCGCCGGAATCCAATGCTTCAGCACCGCTAACAAGCTCGCTTGCGCCGTCAGATAAGGCCTGATTGTTGCTTACCAATGTATCAGAGCCTTCTGCAAGCCTGCGAGTGCCTTCCTGAGCCTGCTGCGCTCCGGCGCTTAACCTTGTTGCGCCGTCAGATAAAGCCTGAGCACCCTGATTTACCTGATCGATGCCACCTGCAAGGGCAGATGAACCTGCTGATACGGCCTCGGCACCTTCAGCAAGATCACATGCGCCTGATGCAACCTGAGTTGCACCCTGCGATAAGCTGGTAGCGCCCTGCGAGAGAGCATTGGCACCTTCAGCAGCAGAAGTAAGACCGTTTGCAAGTGCGGGCACTGAAGCATCGAGTGATGCCGCGCCTTCTGCAAGAGCAGCAGCTCCTGCGTTTAATTGCGCAGATGAAGTGTTAAGTGTGTTAAGGCCGGATGTAAGCTGATCTGAACCTGCGACTAGAGCCGGCATGTTGCCACTCAGCTCACCAAGACCTGCATTAAATGTCTGATAGCCTGAATTAAGCTGGCTTGTATATGTTGCAAGCTGAGACCAGTAAGGATCACCTGACTGAGCCATTTGCTGAGCGAAGGCATTTATCTGAGTGATGCTGGTCTGTATCTCATTAGAGGAAGCAGCAAGAGTATCGGTAGCAGCGCTTGCGCTGTTGATACCGGTATTAAGCTGACCGGCTCCTGCATAAGCACTTGCGACTCCCGCTGTGTAATCAGTAAGACCGGTCTTGAGGCTTGCTGCGCCTTCGTCTAAAGCGGTAACTCCCTGAGATAATGCAGGGATGTTTGCTGTTATGGTGTTAAGACCGGTGCTGAGGTTTTGTGCTCCGGCTGCAAGATTAGATGCGCCCTGCTCGAGGGAAGCCGTGCCTGTCTCAAGGCTCGTGCTTCCGGAAGATAGCTGCGCGCTGCCGTTTGCAAGAGTGCTCGCGGCAGAGCTTAACTGCGCAGTTCCGTTTGAAAGTGTTTGTGTGTTTGTGCTTATCTGTTCAGAGCCTGAAGCAAGATCGCCCATTGCAAGATCGAGCTTTCTTATGCCTGTATTTAACTCACCTGCGCCGTTTAAGTAAGAGTAGATGCCGTTGCTTAATTCGCCTGCACCGGCAGAAAGGGTGTTAGTACCGTTTCTTAATGTCTGAACGCCGTCGTCTAATTCGCCTGCGCCTTCTGCAAGTTCGGTTGCGCCGTCAGCAATAAGACCTTCGCCCTCTAAGAGCTGGTCTGCGCCGTCTGCCGCATCCTGCATGCCGTCTGAGATCACTCCGAACTGCTCGAACATGGCGGAGACATAAGTCTCGGATACCTTCTGCTGAAGGCTCATGGCGATCTTGTTCATGGCTGATTCAGACAGCTTCATTGCGATGTAGTTTGTAGCAGGGTTTGTCTCGTAGAGGAGCTGCATCTTCTGAGGATCAGCCGATGTGACAGATGCTGCGTTAGAGGAGAAATCCTCCGGGATGGTAACTACCATGTAGTAGTCGCCGGACCTGAGACCTTGCTCTGCTTCTTCGAGCTCTACAAATCTGAAGTCCAATGAACCGTCCTGCCTTAAGCTCTCGACCAGATCGTCTCCGATCGTAAGCTCCGTGCCGTTGTAATCCGCACCTTTGTCGAGGTTAACGACAGCGACCGGCAGCTTGTCTAACTCGCCGTACGGATCCCACATCGATGCGAGGAAGAAACCTGCATAGATGGAGGGGATCAGGATTATCGCTATGACAACCACTAACAAGATCGGATTCTTTAATAACCTTTTCCATTCTTCTTTGATCATAATCTTGTACCCCTTTATATTTTTCGATCATAAAAATGGTAGGTCCGGGGGGCCTTCCGAACAATAGACAAAATCTCAGGTGTGTCTAACTTAAGTGGAGATTAACATTATTGTTAAAAACTTTATGCTTTCTCAAATTGAGCCTTGGCGTGTAGTATAATCAACACATAATAAAACGGTGGGTGAAGCTTATGGTAAAGACAAGGTTATCTGAATTCGTCGAGCAGGATCTCGATAAGCGCAAGGGTATATCTATTCCGGTACATGCAAGTCTTCTTGAGAGACTGCTCGTACGGAAGACTGCCTGCACCAATCTCCATCCCAATGCAGACGACGAGTTCTCGATCGATTCTGTCGGGCCCAGCTACCGCATCATCGGCGAATACGAAGAGAAGTTCAGAAGAGCGATAAAGCTCGACGAGAAGCCCATAGAAGATCCCCTCATCGTAGAGAAACTCCGTCCTCACGGATACCTGCTGCTTAACGGCCACCACAGATGGGCGGCAGCGATGCGTTGCCAGATAAAGAAGGTGCCTATCCGCATAATCAACTGCGCGACGGAGTCTGACATCCAGACCATCCTCGAGAAATCCAAGCACGACAAGCGCGTTGCGATAGATCTCGACGAGGTCGTATTCAGAGATCCTTCCTATCCTTACCTCGAGAAGAAGGCTTTTACCTTCTTCTTCGGCCTCAGGTTCAAGCAGAGGATCAGACTCGGAGTGCCTGCTCTTTTCTACTATCTTGCAAAGCACGGTTACGATATCTGGGTATATGCGGCTGACTACTATTCAATAGACGATATCCAGAAATTCTTCAAGGCGTACTCTGTTCATGTCGACGGCATAATCACCGGTGTCGGCAGGTCTGACAAGGCTGAGACCGAGAGCGAGAAGCGCATGAAGGAGCTTATCGCAAACAAATACCAGACTACGCTTCATATAGATAACGAGGCGATCTTAGAGACGCACAGCAAGACCAACGAATTTGAAGATTACGACATCGATGCACCGGAAGAAGAATGGTCCAAGAAGGCCATTGCAATAATTGAGGAGATCGAGAAGCGTGGCGGCAAGACGTAGAAGCAGAAGAAAGAGCAAAGCCCAAAGTCCGGAGGAGAAGATAAGAGTATCCTTCGACTTGGACGAGGTCTTATTCGTTAATCCCAAGACTCATAAGATCGAGCCTGAATTGCCTTTCCCCTTAAGGAACATCTACAAGGAGAGGCTCAGATTAGGCACGCCTGAACTCATAAACACCCTGCAGAAGATGGGTTACGAAGTCTGGGTATATACTTCTTCCTTCAGATCAGAGAGATATATTAAGGGCTTGTTCCGTCACTACAAGATAAAGTTTGACGGTATCGTCAACGGTACGAGACACCTTAAGGAAGTGCAGAAGAACCAGAAGCAGATCCTCCCGCAGAAGGTCCCCAACAGATACAGGATATCTCTGCATGTAGACGACGAAGCTGTCATCTGTTCTTACGGCAGAGAGTTCGGCTTCGATGCTTACCAGTTAGATGCCGAAGATGACGAGTGGAAAGAGAAGATAATAGCAAAAGCGGAAGAGGTTAAGCGTAAGCATGCAATGCGCAAGTCTTACGGTTCTGACAGATGAAGACACTTAATGTTGTTGCGGCGATAATTGAAGATGACGGCAAGATCCTTGCAACTCAAAGAGGCTACGGCGAGTTCAAGGACAAATGGGAATTTCCCGGCGGCAAGATCAAGGAAGGCGAGAGCGAGAGCGAGGCTCTCATCCGCGAGATCAGGGAAGAATTAGATTGCGACATAATCCCGGGCAAGGAGCTTATAACCGTCAATTGTGACTACCCCGATTTCCACCTTGTAATGCATTGCATATGGGCGCATCTTAAAGAGGGTGAACACATCAAGCTCCTAGAGCACGAAGGCGCCAGATGGCTTACCAAAGATACCCTCTATTCCGTAGATTGGCTGCCGGCTGATATCGAAGTCGCAAAGGCCATATTTACAGATTATTTCCAGTCTTGAAATCACTCATATTAACTTCGTTTATCCTCCTTGGTATAATATAGATACGGAAAAGGAGGATAAAGATATGGCTAGAAGAGCAATGGATGGTGCAACTTATGTACGTGTTCAGAAAGGGCATTCGATAATCTTGCATCTCTTGATCGGCAGCTTTATCTGCTGGATCAATGTGATCTACATCACGTTATCGCCCAGACATTACTGGCACCTGTAATCAGTATTGCAACCAACCAAGAAGGGGGTGTCTCAAAAGTGATGTAAGTTCACTGAGAGGCAACCTCTTTAATTGTTCAAAATAAGGTTTAGTCCCAGATTGTTATCAACTCGCTGCAAAAGAGTAGTTTGTTAAAAACGCCCTAGAAAAAGTGTAATAGGCTGATAAAATGCCTGATATCCTACGCATATCACTTTTAGCTGTGCTTGTTAAGCACAGCTTATATGTTTTAAATGCGGAGGTTATTATGAAGAAAAGAGTATTAGCTATTTTGCTTACTGCTACAATGTGTTTTTCCATTGCGGCGTGCGGAAAAGACGATAGTCGCAGAGACCGCGATGATGAGGAAGAGGAAGAGACTGAAGTAGTTGAAACCGAAGAAACCACAGTTGCTACCACTACCGCAGAGACGCGTGAAAGAGAAACTGTTGCGACGACAGAGACTTCTGTTGAAGATAACGCACCTGCTTACAACCC
>JAIKWA010000029.1 GCA_024685135.1 Saccharofermentans sp. | reverse complement strand
AATAAAATTTGAGAGCCATGTTTGGCTCAATTACTTCTTATAAAAACTCAATTCAATAGAATTGAAAAAGGTCCGTTATTACTTCAAGTTTCTTGCATTCTATTCAATTTTCAAGTTCCGCGCCTTATGACTTCGCATGTGCGCTCCGTCAAAGTGCTTGATAATTGTACGGCATGGGATAACTTCTGTCAAGGACTTTTTTTGCAAAAATCAAAAGAATTTCTAAAGGCGCTTAAAACAAGCGTTTGCAGGCATTAAAGTCCTATACGGTTGTCCTTTTTGACCTTGGCTTTCCTGGTCTTGGGACGTCTCATATTATTTATTCTTATAAGTAATACTATATTAAGTATCACTATGGCAGCCATGATGGAGCCTATGAGTATAGATGTCTTTTTATTATTCTTAATAAAAAGGATCAGAGGAGAGCCCTCTTCCGGTTGCTGCTCAGGGGTATCCGGTGCAGGCTCTGCTTCTCCGGAGCCTTCTTCGGGCGCAGGGGTCACGTCTTCTGCTTCAGGTTCTATCAAGGCCTGCGGCAGCTCGTCTCCCGGATAGTGCAAAGGATCGTACTGAGGCTGCTCCGAATCAGGAGCATTGACAGTCCTGTAGTCTCCCGTCGTGCCGGGCACTACGGTTACCGGATCGTTCTCCCAGCATGCCAGATGGCCGTGAGCCGTAACGGATGCCAGATACATCGTCGTATAGAAATAGTATTCCGCAGGGATACCGCAGATCGAGATCATGAGTTCGTGACCGTTCTCATTTACCGTATAGATGGTAACACCCTTACCTGCCGCAGATGTCGTACCGGTCTTGCCGCCTATTACCGCTGCAAGATGCGAGTCCGTGCCGTTAGCCGTCTTTGCCGCAAGCCAGGGGTCAAAGAGGAGATAGTCCGTGCTCTTAACATATGCCCAGGCATCTGCCCTGTGCATATTGGTAGCCTGGAATACATGTGAAGGCGAGCTTATGAGGGTCTTGAAGTCCTCATTATCTCCGGCAACAGATATCATCTGTGTGAGATCTCTTGCCGTCGTGTAGTGGTTCTCGTCGTGAAGTCCGCTCGGATTTACAAAGTGAGTGCCCGTGCAGCCTATAGCTTCAGCCCTCAGGTTCATGAGGAGTGCGAAGGCCTCTATCTTCCTTGACGCCAGGATATTCTCTCTGGTATCTCCCAAAGCCGTTATGAAGTACTGCGCGTTAACGCCGTCGGGACCTACATCTGTGCCGGTCTCAGGGTACTTCTCGAATATAAGGTCTATGACGCCCTCGGCAAGGACGTTTGCCGCATCGTTGCCCGAAGGGAGGATGAGACCGTATAAGAGCTCTGACACCTTGACCTTCTCGCCTACCACGACGCCCATTACGGATGAATCCGAGGTGACCGTCGCCATCGCAGTCTCGCTTACCGTGAGCTTTGCGCTGGTATCGAGATAGTCTAATGCGAGCATACAGGTCATTATCTTGGTCTGCGAAGCCGGATAGATCTTATCGTTCATGTTATAGGATATGACATACATGTCCGTAGTCTTATCGTAAACGCAATAAGAAGCGCAGTGGACATCAGATAAGGCAGGCACCGGGAGTTCCGGCTGGCCTACATCTGCAGAAACAGCAAAGCCGCCCGCTGCCAAAAGGCAACTGACGGTCAGAGCTGCTGCCATTGCGGCAGATATTATCTTATTCTTGATCCGGCTTATCAGCATTGTCTGTATCTTCAGAAGGAGCCCCGGCTTCTTCTGTCTGTTCCTCTTCTTCCACATAGTGCTCTGTGATCGCAAAGTCAACGATGCTCGCGGTCTTGGACTTCATGAGCTTAACGCCTGATGTCGCACGTGACAAGGTCGGGATCTCAGAGGCAGATACTCTGATGACTACGCCCTGGCTCGTTACGATCAGGAGGTCATCGTCGTCTGTTACCGAAGCCGTGCCTATGAGGTTACCGGTCTTCTCGGCGATCTTGTATGTGATGATACCCTTACCTCCTCTCGTCTGAACACGGTAATCGTCAGCTGGTGTCCTCTTACCGAAGCCGTTAGCGGAGATAACGAGGATCTCCTTATTGGGATCTACGACCTCCATACCGACTACTTCGTCGCCGTCTTCGAGCTTCATGGCTCTGACACCGGATGCCGTTCTGCCCATATCACGGGCATCGTCGGAGCTGAATCTTATCGACTTACCGTGAGCGGATACTACTATGACTTCCTCTCCGCCTCTTGTGAGCTGAACTGCTACAACGGAGTCTCCCTCACGGATCTTGGTCGCGATGAGACCGTTGCGGTTGATGTTAGCGTACTTTGAGATGGATGTCTTCTTGATAACACCGTACCTGGTTACGAGCGTGAGGCAGAGATCCTCATCGTCGAAGCCGTCTACGGGGATTATGTTCCTGATGCTCTCGCCTTCAGCCATGTTGAGAAGGTTTACGAGAGCGGTACCCTTGGATGTCCTCGATACTGTCTCGGGGATCTTGTAGCCCTTGATCTTGAAGACTCTTCCCGTATTGGTGAAGCACAGCAAGAACTTATGTGTGGTGGTCGTTAAGATCTTCTCTACATAGTCCTCTTCTCTCGTGGCCTGGCCGGAGATACCCCTGCCGCCTCTGTGCTGCGCCTTGTAGTTATCTACCTTCTGTCTCTTGATGTAACCGAAATGTGTGAGGGTTACAACGATATTCTCCTCCTGGATGAGTGACTCGTCGTCGATGTCCTCGAAGGAACCGTTGATGATCTCACTTACACGGGGAGTTGCAAACTTACGCTTGATCTCAGCGAGCTCGTCCTTGATAACACTGTCTAAGAGGAGCTTGTCGGACAAGATCTTCTTGAAGTATTCGATCTCTTCCGTGAGAGCCTTGATCTCGGCTTCGAGCTTCTCGCGCTCGAGTCCCGTGAGACGTCCGAGACGCATGTCTACGATGTGCTGAGCCTGCTTATCTGACAGACCGAATCTTGCACACATCTTCTCCTTTGCCTCAGGCTCTGTACGTGATGACCTGATTATCGCGATGATCTCATCGATATAGTCCATAGCGATAAGGAGACCTTCGTCGATGTGACGCTTTGCTTCGTCCTTCTCGAGATCGTACTGAGTACGTCTTGTAACGACGTCCTCCTGGTGCTTAACGTAGTAGTAGAGTGCATCCTTGAGGCCTACGAGCTTAGGCTCGAGCTTGCCCTGGGAGTCAGGTACGAGTGCGAGCATGTTAGCGCAGCAAGCTTCCTGCAATGAGCAGTTCTTATAGAGCTGATTGAGGACGACATCGGGATTTGCATCCTTCTTGACCTCGATCACGATCCTGACCTTCTCGTTACGGTCGGATTCGTCTCTTAAGCCTGAGATACCTTCAACCTTCTTCTCCTTAACGAGGTCAGCCATTCTCTCGATGAGACGCGCCTTGTTAACTGCGAAGGGGATGTCGTGGATTATGATCCTGGTCCTGCCCGCATGATCCTCGATCTCTGCGTGAGCTCTTACCATGATCCTTCCTCTGCCTGTGAGGTAAGCTTCTCTGATACCTGATGTACCCAGGATAGCGCCTCCCGTAGGGAAGTCAGGGCCCTTGACGACGGTCATGAGTTCATCGACCGTAACATCAGGGTTATCTATCATCATCATGCAACCGTCTATTACTTCGCCGAGATTGTGGGGCGGGATGTTGGTTGCCATACCTACCGCGATACCTACGGCGCCGTTTACGAGGAAGTTCGGGAATCTTGAAGGAAGCGCTACAGGCTCCATCTCGTGCTCATCGAAGTTAGGTCTGAAATCAACTGTGTTCTTGCCTATGTCTCTCATCATCTCGAGAGCGATCTTATCGAGTCTCGCCTCCGTATAACGGTAAGCAGCCGGCGGGTCTCCGTCTAATGAACCGAAGTTACCGTGTCCGTCTACCAGAGGATGTCTCAGGGAGAAATCCTGGGCAAGTCTTACGAGAGCATCGTATACGGATGCGTCGCCATGCGGATGGAATCTACCTAATACGTCACCAATGGTGGTGGCGCACTTACGGTAAGGCTTATCCGGCGTAAAGCCCTGTGTAAACATTGAATACAGGATCCTTCTGTGAACCGGCTTAAGACCGTCTCTTATATCAGGTAATGCACGGTCAGAGATAACGCTCATCGCGTAGTCGATAAACGACTTTCTCATCTCTCCGTCAAGATCTACCGGGACTATCGTTGTTTGTTCAGACTTAAAGATGTCGTCCATCTGGGCTTCCATCTCAAGTCTTGCCCGCTTCTTTTCCTCACTCTCAGCCATGCGTTAACCTCCGGCTCGTTACTTAATTTTTACTCAACTTGCATATTATAACATACTATTAACGCGTACGCGCATATTATTATAATATATAAAGAGCAAAAAGTTCACTTAAGAGGTTCTTTTGCGGGAACTCCGGCTTTCCTCGGGAATCTTGCGGGCGTAGGTCTCATCTTGCGGATGACTACTATGGTGCGCTCCATATCAGAGCCCGGGAGAGTAAATGTATCTGAGCTTTCTATCGTGCCTCCGAGAAGTGCTATAGCCTTCTCTGATTCCTTGATCTCTTCTTCAGCCTTGCCCTTCATGGCAAGGAATACTCCGCCTACCTTAACAAAAGGGAGGCAGTATTCAGCGAGTACGGGAAGAGCGGCAACGGCTCTTGCAGTCGCGATATCGTACTTTTCTCTGTATCTTTTGTCCCTGCCGCCGTCTTCGGCTCTTGCGTGGACGAGGTTTACTTTCTCAAGGCCCAGCTTTTCGATGACGCCAGAGAGGAATTTAAGGCGCTTTGCGAGCGAATCGAGCAAGGTTACCTCGATCCCGGGCATGGATATCTTAAGCGGGATCCCGGGGAAACCTGCTCCGGTTCCGACATCTGCGAGCTTCAAGGTCTTGCCTTCCAATCTCTCCTCTTCCTTCCTTATATAGGGGCAGAGCGTGAGAGAATCTATAAAGTGCTTCATGGCGATGCCCTCGCCGTCTGTTACCGCGGTGAGGTTCATTACCTTGTTGGTCTCGCGGAGCATCTTTGCATAGACCTGGAAGGCCCTTATCTCTTCTGCGCTCAAAGGCACTTCCACCTTGGGGGCTTCCTGCTCTAATATGGGAGCGATGTCTTCCATCTCTTCCTCATCTTCAGTCGTGGTAACGCCCTCGGAGGTTATGTCCATGCGCTTGGGCAAGTTCTTCCTGAGCCTTTCTATATCTTCCTTGGTAAGTCTCTTGTTGCCTAAAGGCTTGATGGGACGTGTCATTTGTTTTTTCTCCTCTGCTGCTCAAGCCATACCAGAAGGACTTCGCAGTCTGCGGGAGATACTCCCGAGATCCTCGATGCCATTCCGACATTAGCGGGCCTTATCTTGGCAAGCTTTTGCGTAGCTTCTATCCTGAGTCCTCTTATGAGCGAATAGTCGGTATCCCCGGGGATCGCTATCCTCTCTAAGTCTTTGAACTTTCTTATCTTCTCGAGTTCCAAGTTAAGATATCCCTCGTATTCGATATCGGTCTCGCATTCCTTGGTGATGTAAGATGGCAATTCGGGCCTTGTGGGATCAAAGTCCTTAAGCAGGTCGTAAGTTACGCCCGGCCTTCTTATGAGCTCGGCAAGAGAGCTTCCCGACTTAGGGATAGTCTGCCCTACGCTTGCAAGCGCTTCTCCTAATTCCTTTGTAGGCGCTACGAAGACGGTCTTAAGTCTTGCCTTCTCATCTTCTATCGCCTGCTTCTTAGCAAGGAATCTCTGATACCTCTCGTCGCCGATGAGCCCCACCTTGTATCCGATGGGGGTAAGTCTCATGTCCGCATTATCCTGCCTTAAGAAGAGCCTGTATTCGGCTCTGGAGGTCATCATGCGGTAAGGCTCGTTTGTTCCCTTGGTGACAAGATCGTCTATCAGAACACCGATATAGCCTTCGGATCTGTCTATTATTATCTCTTCCTTGCCCAGAGCATTAAGCGCTGCGTTAATGCCTGCGACTATTCCCTGGCCTGCAGCCTCCTCGTAGCCCGAAGAGCCGTTTATCTGGCCTGCGGTATAAAGTCCCGGCACGATCTTGGATTCGAGCGTCGCCTTGAGCGATAAGGGATCTATAAGATCGTATTCGATCGCGTATGCGCTCCTTTGGATCTCGGCATTCTCAAGACCGGGCAGAGAATGCACCATCTTGATCTGTATCTCTTCCGGAAGCGATGTCGAAAAGCCCTGCAGGTACATCTCGTTGGTATGCCTGCCCATGGGCTCTACGAAGATCTGATGCCTCGTCTTGTCCTTGAAACGCATGAACTTATCTTCTATCGAAGGGCAGTATCTGGGCCCTATTCCCTCTATAACGCCGCTGTAAAGGGGCGAGCGGTCCATGTTATCTCTTATTACTTCGCGCGTCTCGTCGGTGGTCCAGATCGAATAACAGGGCATCTGCTCATCTTGCGGCTTCATCTTCATGCCGTCCATCTCGTTTACGAACGAGAACGGAGGACAATCCTCCTCGCCATCCTGCCTCGTCATCTTTGTAAAATCGCAGGACCTCGAATTGACCCTTACCGGAGTTCCGGTCTTGAACCTTAAGATGGGAAGCCCTAATGCCTTAAGAGAATCAGACAGACCTTCAGATCTCGGAAGTCCGTCAGGTCCGCTCTCGGTTATGACCTCGCCTCTTATCGTCCTCGACTCCATATATGTGCCCGAGCATATGACCACGGTCTTAGCCCTGTATATCGCTTTGCCCGCTGTCATGACGCCGGAGGCTCTGCCCTCACCGTCTACCAGGAGCTCTGTTATATGTGCCTGCTTTATCGAGAGATTATCCATGTTCTCAAGGGCGTGCTTCATCTCTATCGAATACATCGACCTGTCCATCTGCGCTCTCGGCGAGAACACTGCAGGTCCCTTGGAACGGTTGAGCATCCTCATCTGGACGCAGCACTTGTCCGCTATCCTTCCCATTATGCCGCCAAGGCTGTCTACCTCTCTTACGAGCTGACCCTTGGAGGTGCCTCCGATACTCGGGTTACAGGGAAGGTTTGCAAGGCTGTCCAAAGACAAGGTGAACAATATGGTGCTAAGCCCCATCTTCGCTGCGGCATGTGCCGCTTCGCAACCGGCGTGGCCTGCGCCTACGACTAAACAATCGCTGACACCGGCCTCGAAAGCGCCCTTAAGCTCTAATGCCTGCTCGATCGTCATATTATTTGCCTATGCAGAATCTTGAGAATATCGTATCTGCGAGCTGCGCAGATACAGTCTTACCTGTTACTTCACCTATCTCGTCAAGGCAGGATCTGAGTGTCGAAGAACATATCTCTATGCCCGCAAGATCGCTCATCGCCTGAACCGACATATCGAGATATCCCAATGCCTTGTCGAGCTTATTGTAGTGCCTCTCATTTGTGATGAGCATGCCTTCTTCCTGCCTGCCGCCCAAAGAGTCGTAATATTCTCTTATGACATCTTCGAGTTTATCTATATTGAGGCCTTCTTCTGCGGATACGGAGATAAACTTGGTTATGCCGTAATCCCTTAAAACCTCTTCTATCTCTTCGCGGTCCGGATTATCGCCTTCGTCGCTCTTGGAGAAGACTGCCGTTATATACTCGCCTCCGATATCCTCGGCGAGCTCGCTTATACCGTCTTCGGCCTCCTCGATGCTCAGATCGGGAGATATCACATAGAATACGAGGTCAGCGTTCCTGCCCGCATCCATCGCTCTTCCGATACCTATGGACTCTATAAAGTCCTCAGTCTGCCTGAGGCCTGCCGTATCGATAAGTGTCACAGGGATGCCGTCAACATTTAAGGCTACCTCTATGGTATCTCTCGTGGTGCCCGCAACCTCTGTTACTATCGCGCGGTCAAAGCCCGTAAGGGTATTGAGGATAGTTGACTTGCCGCTGTTGGGAAGACCTATCAGGGCAACTCTCATGCGCTCTGATAAGATCCTGCCCTTATCGTAGCCGTCAACCAAGTCATATAAGACCTTGTGCTGCTTTATGAGGATATCCTTGACCTTCTCTATGTCTTTGGTCTCCTGCTCGGTATCGTCTTCGTCGTGATCGAATTCCACGAGCATCTCTATTATGGCCATAGCCTTGTAAAGCTCGCTCTCCAAAGAGGCTATCTTATCAGCTAAGGCACCTGACATAAGGCTTCCTGCTGCCGCAAGCTGCCTGTCAGAATCGGCATTGATGACATCCATAACTGCTTCAGCGGAAGCCAGGCTCATCTTGCCGTTTATGAAGGCTCTTCTTGAGAACTCTCCGGGGTATGCGAGCCTTATGCCGCACATCCCCAGAATGCGAAGGATCTCCTGCTTTACGGCCGACGAGCCGTGACAGGAGATCTCTAACATATCTTCACCCGTATATGAGTGGGGATTATCGAACTTTGTAAATACTACTTCGTCTGTGACCGCATTTGTCTGAGGGTTTATAACGCTGCCGTAAGCGCAGGTATATCCCTTAAGCTCAGATACCTTCTTGATATCTTCACAGGCGCGGTAGATCTTAGTACACTTGTCTGCCAATAAAGCGCACCCGTCTCCGGATACTCTTATTACCGCAATTCCGGATATGCCTGCAGGTGTCGAGCAGGCACAGATGGGGTCGCTGTCGTAGGCAAACATTATTCTTGCTCAGAATCTGCGGGAGTTACCACAACACATCTTGAAGGCTCTTGTCCTTCGCTGTGTGTGCTGATGCCTTCTACGCTCTGGAGATAGGAGTGAACGATCCTTCTCTCTGCGGGATTCATGGGCTCCATTACATACTTCTTGCCGAAGCGCTTAACCTTGTAAACAGCCTTGTCTGCGAGGTTCTTGATAACCTGCTCTCTGTGCTTCTTGTAGCCGCCTACATCGAGGTGAACATGAACTCTCTCTTCGCTGTGCTTGTTTGCGATGAGGTTTGTCATGTAGGAGATAGCCTCAAGTGTCTCACCGTGACGGCCGATAGCTGCGCCGCAGTCAGAACCTGATACAGAGATATAGATCGTATCGTCTTCTCTGTAAGAATCCATGTTGCCGTGGATGCCGATACCGGATAAGACTTCTGCTACGAAGTTAACAGCAGCTTCTTCAGCTTCGCTTGCTGCATCACCTTCGAAATTCTCGTCGTCGCCGTAGTATGTAACGTCGTCTGCATCCTCTGCTTCTTCAGTTACTTCAGCCGTAACCTTAACTTCAGCCATTTCCTTGCCAATGCCGAGGAAACCGCCCTTCTCTCCTTCGGAGATAACTTCGATCTTAGCCTCGCCCTCTGTAACGCCTAACTCGTCAAGTGCGAGCTTTGTTGCTTCTTCTACTGTAGCTGCCTGCTTTGTTACTGTCTTTTCCATATCAAAAGCCTCCGTGGCTAAATTATTTCTTCTTCTTGTTCTTGCCCTTGCTGTTGCCGCCTGCTTCGCCTGCTGTCTCAATAGCAGCCTTCCTCTTGAAGACCTGCTCTTTGCGGAGCTCGGCTTCTGCCTTCTTCTGCTCGTAAGGCTTGGTGAAGAGGACATATGTTATCAGCTGTGTGATGATCGCCATGATGCCGCCTACGATCCAGTAAAGACCCATGGCGAGGGGGAGCGTGAATGTCGTAAAGAGCATGATGAAAGGCATCATCCAGTTCATCATCTTCATGGTGCTCTCAGCCTGATTCTCAGCCTGAACCTGTCCTGCTCTTGCGGGATTCTGCTTAGCTCTCTCCTTAGCTTCCTTCTCTTCCTTGTAACCGGGCTTGAGGATCTTTGTAAGCTGCATCTGAAGCATGTTGATCGCAAGTACTACGATGGGGAATACGAGGAGCGGGAGATAAGTCTGCGGATGCAGGAAGTTCTCCTTGATCACATTCCAGGGGATCAGAGTGAGATCTATTCCGAGGAAGTGCAGATCGATCATCTGGCTCATAGAGATGTAACCCTTATCGACACATTCTTTGAAGAACTCCGCGTTGTCGTTAAGGACCTGGATGAGGCCGATGTGATTTGTTACTGTTGTTACCTTTGAGATGAGCTCCGATGCAGAGGCCAGATCGATCATGGCCTGAACTGTATCCTTGGAGATCTGTGACAGATAGATAAGAGGTCCGGATACGATACGGTAGATAGGCCAGATGAGGAAGAGCTGGATTATAGGGAGAAGGCAACCGGACAGACCGCCTGCACCATTCTCCTTCTGGAGTTCCATCATTGCTTCCTGGAGCTTCTCCTTATCGTCGCCGTACTTACGCTGAAGTTCAGCCTGCTTGCCGCTTAACGCCTGCATCTTGAGCATGGACTTCTGGCTGGATACATTAAGAGGGATAAGAAGTCCTCTTATGATGATCGTAAGCGCGATGATCGCGAGACCATAATTGCCGAAGAAATCATAAAGGATCCTGACCAGCCATCCGAAGAGGGCATAGAGAGGATCTAAGATTCCCAGCATCATATAATAATCGTTCATAGGTTTCCTTTTTACCTTACGGGATCATAGCCGCCTTTGGAGAACGGGTTGCATCTTAATATTCTCCAGATACCCATAAGTACACCCTTTACAGGTCCGTACTTGGTTATGGCATCTATCATATATTGCGAACAAGTCGGCTGATATTTGCAACAGCCTCCGATAGCCGGCGAGATGTATTTCTGGTACCAGCGTACCATTGCTATGAGAATCCGGGATATCATTGAGCTTTACCCTTCAAAAGCTTATCTAATGCTTTAGCAAGGTCTTCTTTGAATGCGTCAAGCGGAGGTATATCCTTGCCTCCCTTATAAGTGAGCACGATATCGGTGCCTTTGGGGATCTGATCTTCGTAAGATCTGTATGCTTCACGCAATAATCTGCGGACTCTGTTTCTTCCTACTGCCCCAAGCACTCTCTTATTAGCACAGAACCCCGGCCTGATGACACGGGGATTTACACTGTATCCACTCTGCTTAACGCCCGGATACCGGCGCATCATATGCACCGAGAGGACTTTACCGCCGGCGAACTTACCGTAGCGGTATACCCTCGAGAATTCAAAGTTGAATTTGAGAGTCTCGGGCTTCAATTTGTGCCCCGCTTATCAGACTGCGAGCTGCTTTCTGCCCTTAGCTCTTCTTCTTGCAAGAACCTTACGGCCGTTAGCTGTTCTCATTCTTACACGGAAACCGTGTGTCTTTGCATAGTGTCTCTTCTTAGGCTGATATGTCATCTTGCTCATATCTTGATTCCTCCAAATCTCTTTTAATCACAAACGCACCCGCATCTGTTGCGGCAGCGCATAGTTATACAAAATAAGCCTATGAATTATACAACCCTACGTGGCGGATTGTCAAGGAATACAGCTTACTCCTCCACTTTCTTGGACTTAAAGGCCCAGAGCTTGTTGAGAAGGAAGTTGACGGGAACGCTTATAAACAGGTTGATGATGGGTGCTAAGAACTTGGATATTCCCAGAACATCTACCCAGAGCCAGGATAACAGGAAGGTAAGGAAGATGCCCGTTACCGAATAAGATGCGTATGTCTTCATGAGAGATAAGAACAGATTGCGCTTCTGCCCCTTTTCGAGACTGAAGACATATTTGTTGTTCCAGTAAAAGGACCAGAGTACCGACAGGATAAAGGCTACCGTGTTGCCGATAACGACGTCGGGCGAGAAAGTGAGATCCCCCCACGTGGTCTGCTCTGATAAGGAGGTGTTCTTGAGCAGAGCGAGTACCGCTACATTTATAAGATAGGATATAAGTGTATTGGTAACGCCAACGATGCAGAACTTGACGAACTGGATAAATCCCTTCTTCTGCTCTTCGGTGAGCTCCTTGCGGATGAGCTTAAAGAACCATCCTGTCATAAGCCATATAAATGAATCTATCTTCTCCATTAAGAATTCTCCCTCAAATGAACGATCCTGCCCTTCTGTCCGGGTGTCATGTAATCGCCGTACATATATGTGAGCTCGGCATCATAACCCTGACATACGGGGAACTCCCTGCCGTGGAACAGCATGGGCACCGAAGAAGTATACCACTCGCGCCTGAATTCGGCTTCGATGTGCAAAGGGGTGTAATTGTGCTTGGTGTAATATGTTCCCTCTTTGCCGCGGTTCTTCTCGATATATCTCCTTCTCGCCTTTAAGATATTTGCGAGCTTGAAGGGTTTACCTATGATCTTGCTTGCCAGGCGCATCACAGGCGACATCTTGGTAAACGGGATAAGATCGTCGTCTCTTTTCTTCCTGTGCGCGATGCACTGCGCGTTATACCATAAGAATCTGTACTTGACGAGCTTCCTTGCTATCTTGTTCTCGGGTGCTTCGGTCATACAGAACAGGTCGACACTGATGTAATTGAAGGGCGCAAAATCCCCCGTAAGAGGCGTCTTGCCGTCGTACCAGGTGTATCTGTCGTCGTAGATCCTTACCGTGTAATTGCAAAAATCCGTGGTGAGCATCTCGGGGCACCAGAAGTGCAGGTGGGAATCACTCCCCTCTATGGCATCCCTGATCCGATCTAAGTCCTCGTCGAAAACGCACAGATCGACATCGTCGTCCCATTCAATGAAATCGTGCTCTCTTACTGCGCCCAAAGCCGTTCCGGAATCCAGGAAGTAATGTATATTGTTCCTTCTGAAACAATCGTCAACCTCTACCAATATACCGAACAGGATTTCTTTGAGCTCTTGTAATTCCATGAAATTAGATTATCCTTTTTGCCCGCTTTCCGCAACCTCGGAGGCGCCCAAAGTCTTGCTTCCGGTATGCGTGTAACAAAGGATTATAGCCATTGCGTAGCGCACGATATTTACTGCGAGTATCGCAAAACAGAAACCCCAGAGTCCCCGGAATATCGTTGCGGGGATGCAGAAGGCAAGGAAAGTAACAGCGTAGACGATATTGATCTTGAGCTGGTAGTTTGCCTTTGCCATACGAAGCAGTACCGTGGTTACGACATTTGCGACAAAGTAGAAGATCTGAGCGGCGTTGCCTATCAGGAAGTAAGGCAGAGCCTGATCGAAGCTCTCGGGATAGAGTATATATATAAGGATATAAGAGCCTAATACGCTAAGGCCCGAGAAGATAACTATCGTAAGGAAGGTCACGCCAAGAAGCCAGGTGACCATCTTCTTTGTAAACTTGCCGTGGTATCTTGCAAGATAACCTATTATTACCGAGTTCATGGGGCTGGTTATGAGCGTCATGGTCTTACCGACAAGGGAACCCAGGTAGTAGATGGTGACATAGTCGCCGCCCAAAGTGTGCTCGAGCAGGAGCCTGTCGCCGTTAAATACAAGGTTATTAATACAATATGTAAGAGCGAGTAGGAGTATTGTGCCGAGAAGCGTCTTGAAGTGAGGACTCCTCTTGTCAGTAAACCCGCTTATGACATTGCCCTTGATCTTTACATATATGATGCCGGCAAGCTCGCCCGGGATGAGGGCAACAGGCCAGTAAGGTATAAACTTCATGAGCAGTATTCCCAGAGCGTAGCCTACGGATATGACAAAGTAGTACATAAAGTACCCTTTGTAGTTGATGTTGAGCCTGAACTCGACGTCGCAGTAGTATCTCCAGCAGGTGATAAAGCAAAGGACACCGGTAAGGA
>JAIKWA010000004.1 GCA_024685135.1 Saccharofermentans sp. | reverse complement strand
CAGGATCATCAAATACAGATCCGTGCTCAAGAGCAACTCTTACCACTTCGCTGTTACCGTTATCCAGACCTATCTCGAGCACGCTGTCCATATTGGCATCGCGAACATATATAAGGTTCGGACTCTTATCCAAAAGATGGTTAAGCTCTTCAACAGAAGACTCATCACCTGCCTCGGCAAGCCTGAGCATATCAGAATAATCAGAAGTCTTTACAGTGGCACTGCCACCGTCAGGAAGTTCAACATTTATGAAAAGCGCATTGTAAACCATGGCACCTGCGATAATTAAATCAGGCAGGATAAATAGCGTTCCCAGTACGATAAAAACAGTGCCTGCTATCTTAAGTCCCTTCTTTTCCTTGACCTTACCTATCACCTTGAATACGATCGCAAGCACGAAGAAAAAAAGTGCAAGTAATGTGAGGCAGATCAATACAAAAATAGCTGCCGCACCGAATACCATCCCCATAAATCCCATATAGTCAGTCTCCTTATAAAAAAGATCCTGACATAGTATATCTTAATGCACCGCCGATAACTACTCCGGAGTATGAGATTACTCTGTTCCATAAAATCGCAAATCTTGGAACAGAATCCGGAACAAACCTCGTAGTTCCAAATCTGTTCCATAAAATCGCAAATCCTGGAACAAAATCCGGAACAAGCCTCGTAGTTCCAAATCTGTTCCAGAAAAATGCAAATTCTGGAACAAAATCCGGAACAAAGTCCGTAGTTCCAAATCTGTTCCAGAAAATCGCAAATCCTGGAACAAAATCCGGAACAAACCTCGTAGTTCCAAATCTGTTCCAAAAAATCGCAAATCTTGGAACAAAATCCGGAACAAGCCTCGTAGTTCCAAATCTGTTCCGTAAAACCGCAAATCCTGGAACAAAATCCGGAACAAGCCTCGTAGTTCCAAATCTGTTCCAAAAAATCGCAAATCTTGGAACAAAATCCGGAACAAGCTACATATTATCTGAACAACATAAAGATCCCTGCAGTTATCATGCAGAGGAACGGATATGCTACTATGCGTACGATCTGATTCTTGTTGTTAAAGCCTCTGTCTTTCCAACCGTCACAATCAGAAGTCTCCGGGAAGATCTTCTTAAAATAACCAACAGTCATTACCAGCCACTGATCCTGAACGATGATATCAAAGGCCTTCATAATATATAGAAGGATTATGAATCTCAGCGTTAATTTCCAAAAGCCATAGCCGTTCTTTAATCCGTCTATGCCAAGATAGATAAGGCCGGCAAACATTGCTATGAGGAAAAATGCCAACAATGCATGCGCTATAATTTGTTTCCATTTAGCAGGTTCTTTATGATCTTTTGCGGCAAGGCGTACATCTTCAGGTAAAAAACCAAGTACAAGTGCAGGCTTGGCCAGGGGACTTGCAACCACGATTACCGTAATCTCTATCAAACATAGGATCAGAGCAACAACTATTGTCTTTAACATATGGTCTCCTGCAATTCAGCTTATAAAACTTTCATCCGTGGATTATATAACTTCCTACGCCGGCATAAAAGCCACCTGCCGTATTTAAGCAGTTTTTGGAGTATATAACGTTCTGGCCGGATTGGCATAAAAAAACCGCAAACCTCCGAAGGAAGTCTGCGGTATGGCTGCCGAACAAGGATTCGAACCTTGACTAGCGGTGTCAGAGGCCGATGTGCTACCATTACACCATTCGGCAGTGCTTGACTGCAACGCAAGAAAATATAACACATCAAAAAGCAAAAATCAATATCTATTTGTCAATTGGCTCAAGCGGAGGCATGGCGCCTATTTCCGTGAGTTTATTCCTTACCACGCCCATGTCTTCGTATATCGGGATCTTATTCTTGGGGTTTCTTAAGGCATATGCGGGATGGTAGGTGGTCATGATGTAATAACCGTTCTTCTCGATCATCTTACCCCTCACTTCGTGCATCGATGGTTTAGTCCCGAAGAAACCTTCGTAAGCAGTAGAGCCGCATAAGAGGATCACCTTAGGTCTTACCAGAGTAAACTGCATAGCGAGCAAAGGCTTGCAAGCCTTTATCTCTTCGGGAGTAGGTCTTCTGTTCTCCGGCGGGCGGCACTTTGCGATATTGCAGATGTGGTAGTCCTCTTCCTTGAAGCCGTATGCCGAGAGAAGGTTCTGAAGGAGCTGGCCTGATCTTCCAACAAAGGGCAGACCCTTTATATCCTCCTGCTGTCCGGGCGCTTCACCTACGATCATGAGAGGAGCATCCTTGCCGCCTCTGTAGATAACGACATTTGTAGCGCCGTCTCTTAAGCCGCAGTTATGGCAGCTCCTGCATTTATCTTCGAATTCTTGCCATTTAGCCTGATCCATATATCCCCCTATTTGAACATCACTATGGTTATGCCGTCGTTATGCATGCCCCAGTCACTGTCTCTTGAGACCTCGGGATGCCTTGCAGCCATATCCCTTGCTTCTGATGAGAAAGGACCGAAGTCTTCGCCGGGACAATAGCTTACTATGACTTTCCTTATACAATAGTTTCTGAGTTCTCTCGGGAGTGCATCCTTGATGGCGCCGCCAGCACCTGACGAGCCGTATCCGTGGATTATCTTGGCAAAGGGCTTACCTGTCGCCCTGGCTCTGTGAAGCCCGTTATTGAGCCTTGTAAGAGCTTCTGCAACCCTGGGCCTTCCCTGCTCTATGTTGATTATCTCCATTGCCATTATGTGATACCCGTAGCTTTCTTGAGAAGATCGATCTCTTCGTTTGTAAGCAGTCTCAAAGTGCCTGTCTTATCGTCTTCTTCACTTATATTAAGTCCCGCAAGACTTATCCTTCTTAAGGATAGCACTTCCTTGGAATAATTAGCAAAGATGCGCCTTACCTCGTGCGTCTTGCCTTCGGTAAGAGTTATAAGTGACTTGTTGCCTTCTTGCTTTATGAGTGTTGCAGGAGCGAGCTTTACGGGCTTATCCATATCCGTAAGGGTTATGCCCTTTGCTATCTCGTCTATCTGTTCCTGTTCCCAATCTTTGCCCGCGTAAGTTACAAGATAAGTCTTGGGTATCTTATATTTGGGAGAGCAGAGCCTGTGAGACAAGGTGCCGTCGTTGGTGATTATGAGAAGACCTGATGTATGGTAGTCGAGCCTTCCCACGGGGGCAAGCTTCTTGCCCTTTAAGTTATCCGGGATGAAGTCTCCTATGTTTGCAAGCCTCGGATCTTCCATTGCGGTAAGTACACCGTCAGGTTTATCGAGAAGATAGTACAGATATTCAGTAGCCTGAAGCTTTACTCCGTTTACCGTTATGTCGGTATCCATGTCGACACTTAGTCCCGCGTCTTTGGTTGCTTTGCCCGAGACCGTGACAACGCCTTGCGATATCAGCTTTCTTACTTCGCTTCTCGTGCCTAAACCTGAGTTTGCAAGGAGTTTATCCAGACGCATATCAGACCGCCTTGTTGAGGATAGTTATGAGCACATTCTCAGCGTTCGTAAGGTCGTCCTGACCTGCATAGATAGCGATAACGAGATCAGGGTCTTGCTCTGTCCAGCGCGTTGTAAAGCCGAGCTTTGCTATTATCTCGGGATCACTTATGCGAATACCTACCATTATGGACTGATACGAAACTTCGCTCATGTCTACATCTTCGCCCGCATCGAGCATCTGAGACTCGGAGTATTCAGCCATAAGCTCGGCGCAAGCCGCTTCACTGAGATAGACGGGCTCGAGCTTATCGTATACTTCAGGTCTTACAAAGTCTTCGAGATCAAAGTAGATCTTAGACAGATCCTGGTACTGGTTAAAGTAGTAAGGAAGTGTGACCTCGTCCGTTATGAGTACGTCGGGATTAGAGAGCAAGAGCGCAGAGAAAGTCTGGTCCGAATATGCATTCTCGGTCTGGCCTTCCTCGTTCGGTACTACTACATCCGCACTTGCCACATAGGGATTGTCGTATTCATTTGCCTCAAGGACGTCAGATATATATGTTCCGTCGAAATCGAAATGTCCGAAGGCGACGACGGAGCAGTCGTAGCTGCCCTTGATAAAGATGTTGTATATTAGGTTACCTGCGATGACTAAGACTATGAGGACGATCACCCAGCGAAGCCAGGTATAGGAGAAATATGTCTTCCATTCACCTGCAGTCTTGCCCAAAAACTTCTTGCTCCGGTCGCGGTCTAACTGCTCCCTTCGTTCCTTGTCCCTTTGTCCGGTTGCCGTATTATATGCTTCGGAAAGCTCGTTGAGCTTAGCCTGGGACTCTTCGTCTGTCTTGCCTCTGTATCTTTTTGTAAGCTGGTAGAACCTCTCGTCTATCGCAAATGCGTTGGCATCTTCCTTAAGACCCAGAAGATCTAAGGCTTCCTTCCTGGTAAATGTTGTCTTCTCGGGACGGAGCATAGATATGGCTTCGTCGTAATCTTTAGCCTTCCTGATGGTAAGCTTGCTCTTAAACTCCGCAGGCTCTTCTTCAAGATCTTCGCCGCAGATATAGATTATGGTCTTAATGCCTGCATTCTCGTATGCGGGCATAAGGACCTTGGAAGACCACTTGATATCGACTTCGCTGATATCCGTCTTCCTTAAGTCAGCTATAACTGTTTCTGCTCCGCGTTTCCTTGCGATCTCGCAGACATGCATCTGCGGTGTTCTGTATGCTTCGCCTTCTGCAGGCTTTGTAAATTCGATAAATACTACGTTGTGTTCTTTGATGTATTTTGCCGACATGACGTCGGTTGAGTACGTTTCTGTCATTTAATGGTTGCCTTTGGTCTTAGATTTTGGTACATCTCATACAAAGTCTTAAGATGTTCATTACGCAGCGCTGGAGGTCTGCCTTGGAGAGCTTGCTGTCAGCGATGGCACTGATGATGTCATCTACGTTCTCCTTGGAGCCCGGCATCTGCCAGTCGCATCCTGCATAGATGCACGCCCTGCTCGCTGCGGGCGGATACTTGTTCACAGCCTTGTAGCCTAAGAACTGAACGTCCTCGAAGGAAGAGAACCAGTCGGTCATGACTACGCCGTCAAAGCCCCATTCATCCCTGAGACACATAGACAGAAGCTCGTAGCTGTTAGCCGTGTGCACGCCGTTTACGAGGTTATAGGATGCCATTACCGCGAAGGGCTGTGATTCCTTGATGCAGATCTCGAAGCCTCTTAAGTAGAGGTCTCTTAAGGTGTGCTCCTTAACATGAGCATTGGTGAACATTCTGTTGTCTTCCTGGTTGTTGCAGCAGAAGTGCTTGATGGTCGTACCCTTGCCCTCTACCGACTGCACACCTATAGTATTTGCTGCAGCGCACATACCGGTAAGATAAGGGTCCTCCGAATAGTACTCGAAGTTCCTGCCGCAGAGAGGATTCCTGTGTATGTTCATGCCGGGTGCAAGCCAGAGGTCTACGCCGAACTCTTCCATCTCCTTGCCGACCATCTCGCCGAGCTGTCTTATGAGGTCGAGATTCCAAGACTGTGCAAGTGCAGTAGCGATCGGGATCGCCGTGCAATACTGGTAGTAGTCTTCGGCATCAGCAGGCGTATCAGCAGGGAAACCCATTGATATCTCATCGAAAACTTCGCCGCCCGGAAGAAGCGTCTCATCGGGAAGAGCCTTGAAGTGAGGCTGAAGTCTTAAGCCTGCAGGACCGTCTGCCATAACGATGGGAGGTATCCTTCTCGATACGGCATATTCGTCTATGGTCTCAGATGCCGCGCCGGGGACTGAAGGCGATGCGCAGAAATCGATATCGGTATCGCGCTCTTCCTTGTATCTTCCGACACAGAGCTTAGCCATATCCTTGACGGAGAACTGTGCTACGAGCTCGGTCATGCCGCAGTTCCTTCCGATGACAGAACCCAAAGTAAGCTCTGTATCGTGCCTCTCATCCTCGTAGAAATGGTGCACGCCTGCATAGCGGACTATCTCCCTGCGGACATAGCGGGAATCCAAAGTAAATACTTCAGCATCCTGAAGCTGCTTGTCATCTAAGAGCTTGCGATGCTCTGCGCCTGTTCCGGGATTTGTCAGCTCTTCGAATTCGAAGCCCGGTTCGTCCTGGAAGATATTCGTGCACTGGGTGGTAACGATGTCAGCTTCGACCTTGATCACAGCCTCTATTACGGTCTGTCTCGAATTTGTGCCAAGCCTTATAAGGTAGTCGCCTGCTTCGAGCATCTTAGCCTTCTTAGCTTCGTTATATCTTGCCATCTCGCTCATGTTAAAGCTTATGGATATGGTCTGATTTGAAGATGGCTCTATAAGGTCTGTCTTTGCAAAACCTACGAGCTCCTGATAAGGTCTTGCGGGATTATCCTGAGGCGCGCTGCAATAAAGCTGGAGTGTCTGCTTGCCGCTATATGTATCGCCTGTGTTGCTGACATTGACATCGATCGTGAAGGTCTCGCCATCGAGCTTCCTCGATACTACCGTGTTCATGAAGGTCGTATAGCTCTTGCCGTATCCGAAGGGATATATGGGAGCTACGCCGAAGGAATCGAAATATCTGTATCCTACGAAGACACCTTCAGTGTAGTATTCGTCGTCGAGCTCGCCGTTCCTTGATGCGAAGGTATCTGATCCGGGATAGTCGTTATAAGAACCTGCCCATGTATCAGTGAGCCTTCCGCTGGGATCCTTGGCGCCCGTTATACAGTCTGCAACGACATGTCCTGTTACATTGCCGAGCTGGGATGCGAGCATTATCGCTCCTATCCTTCTCTCGCGCTTGAGATAAGACATATCGATTATGCCGCCGGTATTGAGGATTACAACGACCTTGCTGTACTTCTCGGCGATAAATCCGATATTGTATTCCTCGTCTTCGGTAAGATAGTAGTCGCCCTTCTCGGCAATTCTGTCCTTACCTTCGCCTGAATCTCTTGAGATTACATAGATAGCCGTATCGGTACCTGAAGCTATTACATCCTCATCTGTTATCCTCGGCATCGGAGGAGTACCGAACTTCACCTGGAAATAAGCAGTGCTAAGGGATACTCCCGTCTCCTTTGCATGCGCTTCTACCCTTGTCTTGTATAAAGCCTTCTGCTCCCCGGTCAT
>JAIKWA010000018.1 GCA_024685135.1 Saccharofermentans sp. | reverse complement strand
GAGCTCACCCCAAGGGAGATTGTTTGCATCAGCTTCCTTGTAGATCTGAAGTGTCTTACCGTCAACTGTGATTGTGTTAGCCTCGTCGTCGGAAGTAACTGTGTGCTTGTTCTCGCCGATTACACCAGCGTAACCGCCCTGTGCTGTGTCATACTTGAGAAGGTGAGCGAGCATGGAAGGCTTTGTAAGATCGTTGATAGCAACTACCTCATAACCCTCAGCACCGAACATCTGTCTGAATGCAAGACGACCGATACGACCGAAACCGTTAATCGCAACTTTAACTGCCATATAAATTTCCTCCTAAATACCCAAAAATGGGTTTAATTAACTGTTTGTGCTTTTGCACCGACAAAATTCTACCCCAATTGGTGAGGTTTTTCCATAAGGTTTTGTTTTATTCTTGTAAATAAAAGTTAAAAATCAAGGAATTTGCCTTATATTTCTTTCAAACGATTTTTGTTTTACTTTCAACTTCCGGAAGTGAGCTCTTTGAGCCTGCGATCGGCTTCAGCCCTCTCAAAAGTCGAGAAGTACCTGTGGTCTTCGGCATCCAAGATCCTGTAATGTCTCGAGATAAGGTTCTGCTGTATCTTATATCCCTTGGCTTCCTTGATATTCTGCCACCAGATATGTCCGCCCATCGTCCTTTGCGGCATCCTAACATCAAGCCCGCTTAGGGCAATGACCCTTGCAACCTCAGTTGCATCGCCGCCAAAAGCATCCGACACGATGTCACTGTCAGCAAATATAACCGCAAGAGCAATAGCTGCAGACCATGTAAGCGAGCTTCTGCCCTTCTCGATCTCGACAAGTGTCTTCTTGGATAAACCGAGTACATCAGCCATCTTCTCCTGGGTAAGGCATGTCTCAGTCCTTATAAGCTTAAGCTTATGGTTCATTATCGATATGAATTCGCTTCGTTCCATATTCTTCTCCTGTATCAGATCCAAAGGGGCATGAAGAACAGATAAGGTGCAGTAGCGATCGCCATAAGGAGCGCTACCTTCTTCCGGTCTGCCTTGTCAAGCTCTGTCTTATTCAGGGCTATCTTGTAGTTAAACACGAATATGAGCACACCTGCCAGTGTCACGCACAAAAGCGTGCAGAGGAAGGGCAAAACTCCGCCAAACGGATTTGCCATTATGCTTCCCTTGTCAGTCATATATTCAAACAGCAACATCAAGAGGGCTGCCACAACATCAGAAATATATCCGAAGATCCAGCTCTTAAGGATGGACTTTCTCCATCTGAACCAGACCTTATCCTTACCGAATATCTTAAATCCGATAAGAAGAGCGATACTGTCTACAAGGAAGTTGAAAGGAAGGGATATAAGCCATGCCGTAGGAAAGAAATAGAGCATCGACGGATGGAATCCCATGTTAAAGTCTTTTACCAAAGGCGCTTTATAGTACTTTCTCATAGCAATACCCCCAAAAGTATATATTTTTACCTTTGGTGTAATTTTACACTTTTGGGAGTGATTTTACAACTATACTTTCAACTCATCTCTCGCCGTCGTCTTCAAAGGGTTTAAGACCTGAAGCAGCAACTGAAGCATCGATCAGTTTGTCCTCGTTATCGATATCGATGAGATCGTACCTGTCACATCCCATTCCCATCTCCTTCATGCAGGACAGCTGCCTTAAGCCGTATCTTGACTCGATCCTCTCAACAAGAGCATGCTTTTCTTCAGGCTTCATCGCATAGACGATATCTATGCAGGCCTGATCCACGGCAAGGATATCCGTTGAAGCAAGTATGCCTACATTGGGCGTTACGACAGGCTCAGCTGCCACACCTTCGCAGTCACAGGATACGCTCATGTTCCTCATGACATTTACATATGTGATATGGGGCGCGAAGAAGTCCACCGTTGCCTTGGCAGACTCGGTGATCCTCTCCATGAATTCATCCTTTGCGATATCCCACTGGTCGTCCTGACCCGGCGTTGTGTGTATCATCGCCTTGCCTATCCTGCCGTCAGCGCATCCGATACCGATATTCTTGTTGGAGCCTCCGAAGCCGCCCTGAACATGACCTTTGAAATGAGTGAGAACAACAAGGGAATCGTAGTTTGTCATGGACTCACCTACGCTCATCTCGGTAAACCACTTGCCGCCCTTTACAGGGAGCATCTTGGTGCCGTGCTCGTCCATTATGTCTACCGGGGCAAAGTTCCAGCCGTTTACTTCAAGTGTCTTCCTGTGGGCTTCAGTCTCGTATCTGTCACCGTCGTAATAAGTATTGGTCTCGACGATAACGCCATCCGGGATCTGTTCCTGCATGAGGTTTCTTACCCAGGATCTCGGGATTATATTGGGTCCGTGGGGCTCGCCCGTATGGAGCTTTACCGCAACCTTACCGGTTATGTTTCCCGATACCCTTGCATAGATCTTTGCAAGGCCTTGCGCCGAGAGGTCCCTTGTAAAAAACACCGTGGACTTATCACCTGTTCTTTGATCGTACGGAACATAGATATTACCTGTCTGCATATAAAAACCTCCCGACATATACTATTTGAAATATAGCACAAGCGGGAGGCTTATATAAGTTGTTCAGCTGATCAAAGCAGATTTCCGTTACAGGTATTCCGCAACGACTCTCTTGATCGTTATCCCCTGATCTGCAAACTTCTGCTCGAACTCGGTCCTGATATTGGACTCGTCAAATTCGCTCCGGTGAAGGTCTCTTGATTCCTGAGTCAGAGTAAAGCCGCACTCTTTGAATTCTTCTATGGAGAAATCGAAGAGCTCGTCGTTATCTGTCTTGAACTCTATTGCTCCGCCCTTCTTCATCATGAACTTGTACTTCTCGAGGAATGCCCTGTAGGTGAGGCGGCGCTTAGGCTTATTCTGCCTTGTCCAGGGGTCTGAGAAATTGAGGAAGATACGGTCTATCTCATCTTCATCAAAATAGTTTTCGATAAGGCCGGCATCGCCTCTTATAAAGAAGAGATTGGGAAGCTCCATGGCATGTGCCTTCTCTATTGCCGCAAGGATAACGGAAGGTTCCCTCTCCATTGCTATATATAAGACTTCCGGGTGGAGCGCTGCCATCTCCGTGCAGAACTTGCCCTTGCCGCATCCTATCTCGAGCCATATGGGCGTATCCTCGCTCACATTGCACTCCTGTCTCCACTTACCCTTATTGAGAAGGGGCATATCGAACCAACGCTCGTGGCACTTCTCCATACGGGCAGGTATATTACGCTTGGTCCTCATTCTGGTCATAAGTATAAGATCTCCTTATCTGTCAGTTGGAAAGACTAAGGTAGTTTAGCATTTTCGCAGGGTAAATCAACCTATAAGCTCCTCTCGGATATGACGGTGGCGCATCTGTCCTCTATAACAGGGATCACTTCGTCCAGGGTCTTATCCCCTTCAAAATAAGGCTGGATCTCTTCCATAAGAATGACATTTATATCAGGATCGAAGCTTATTATTCCCCGGGCATTATCAATAGCTTCCATCTGGATATCTACATTTTCCAAGGGGATCTTGGGACTGCTCTCACCCCAGATCTCATCCTGTTTTGCGATCTGCTCATTATATAAAGATATAATGTCTGTAGACTTCTGACGGTATACTTCCCTGTTCATGCCGCTTTTTGTAAGCAGGCTTACTACAAAAGGCTTAAGCTCTTCTATCCTAGGACATGCCGCGCTTATGGCAATTGAAGCGTCACAATTCAGCATAAGGCCTCCCGAACCTGCCGAAGGAAGTCCTGCAACATTAAATCCGGCGGTAAGATAATCAGGCGTCCCGGTCCAATTGTAACTGCACATAACAGGATCCATGTCGAAACTAAACAGTTCAGGCTTATCCTTAACGAATTCCGCCAGAGCTCTGAACTCATCGTTATCAAGATCAACCTTGCCGTCTTTAACATAGTCTTGGTAATAGTAGTCAAAGAGAGTTATAAGATAGTTTGTCCTGGTATTAAGAGCGGATATGGGATCTTTGCCGTTATTGGCATCTGACAGCATCTCATTATAGGATTCAAAGCTTATACCGTAACCGTCAAAATAAGAGCTGTAGTCCCCGTCATAATACAGGGCGTTAAGACTTACTTCCAAGGGGAACTGATAGATCTCATCCTCTCCATCTAATAAAACAGGGAAATAATCGCCTTCGGTAAAACCTTCTGCCCCTGTTATAAACGGCCTTAGATCCGTAAGGATCAGATCGCTACTAAGACCAGCCATATCATAACAGTCCAGCAGGATATCAGGACCTGTGCCGGAATAGATATCAAGCCTGATACGGTTCATCGCTTCAGATCTTGCTTTTGCCTTAGCTACAGCATAATCGTCAGAATAGTATTCCTCTAAAGAAAGATCTGAGGCATCAGTCTCCATGAAATTATCTAACAGATATCTGTCATCATATACTATGTAGACATCAGATGAAGTGTTATTGAAATCACATATCGCCTCTGTTACTTCAGGTCTAATATAATTATCCGGTGAGCAGACTCTTATTATGGATCTGCCGGCATTGGGATTATGCTCAGCTCTGGTAAAACGGAAGAAAGCATATCTTCCTGTGGAACCTGTAGTAGCAGTTGCGATCATGGTGTCATCAGACGCATAGATAAGTCTCAGCCTATCTACATACTGCCTGTCGATATTGCTGTTATTGTAATCAAGGAAGTCCTGATATTCACCACTGGTTCTGTCAAGCTTTCTGATTGATGAGATATCAGATTTATAGACCTCTCCATCAAGAACACTTGTCCTGCCCGAGCCTGATTCATCGATACCCTCCGAAGGCACTGCCACGTTATCAGCTCCGACCTTAAACCAGGTCTCAGGTGAATCTCCGTTATAGCAGGATAATAGGAATCCGTCCTCCATATTGTAGACCATGCCGGCATTATAGCCCTCAAGACCTGCGACAGGTTCGATCTTCTCTATATCAAGCGTCTCACTAAGCCTTACGGTCTTGATCCCGCCTGAAGAAGTATAATCAGTTACCAAGACAGTAACGCCTGATCCATCCTGCCTTAAGCCTTCTATAATTACAGATTCATTTGCAAAGACGCTGTTTATATCATCCCCTTCACACTCTTTAACGATCTTCCCATCTGCAATATCTATGGCTGTTATCTTAGCCTGATAGACACCGTAACTATATTTACCTACTATGAAATAACAGATTCCGTCTCTATACCATATCATCTTGATAGAAGCATAATCAGTGAGATCCTCATTCTGATACACAAGACCATAAGCTTTAAGATCAATGGTAGCCTGAGGCGACAGATCATCTTGAGGAGATGTGAGATCATATTCATTCAGATGACATACATCCGGCATATCGCCCTCGACATTCAAGTAGTCAGGAGCTCCTATGTCGTAGCATTCATATACCAGGACCTTATCCCCGTCTGCGTAGATGATATCTCCGCAGCCGCCAGGAGCTTCCTGACCGCCTGCATCCTCATACTGCCTTGTAAAATAGACCTCTGTGTCAAACCACTCTGAATCAGTTACAAATTCCTCTGCCCTGATAGATGTCCCGGAATCTCCCACTCTGCATGATGTAAAAAGCAAAAGACATATGAGCAAGGCAGCACAAAATCTCTTCATATCCATATCCCCCCCCTTTTATTTTAGCTATTAATAGCATACTAAAAAAGCGATTTCCACCATACAGCAGAAACCGCCTCTAAGAGTGCACAGAAAGTACAAAAGAGTATTATCAGACCATCTTCTCCGTAAGCTTAACACCGCCTATTACATGGAAGTGTGCATGCTTCACGGTCTGAGCTCCGTCTTCGCCGCAGTTGTTGATCACGCGGAAACCGTTTGTAAGACCCTTGATCTCGGCTACATGCTTGATGCCCTTCATGACTGCTGCCATGTAGATATCGCCCTCAGGCTTTACTGCCATATCGGTGATGTCATCGAAATGCTTCTTGGGCACAACGAGGACATGCACAGGAGCTACCGGATTGATGTCTTCGAATGCAAGGACCATATCGTCTTCATATACCTTAGTTGAAGGGATCTTACCTTCTACGATGTCACAAAATAAGCACATAGTATTACCTCACTTTATCTGGGATGCGAGGACTTCGGAAGCCTTGCTGAGGGCTTCATCTATCTTGCTTGCATCCTTACCGCCTGCCTGAGCCATGTCAGGGCGTCCGCCGCCGCCACCGCCGCAGACCTTTGCAGCTTCCTTGATGATGTTACCGCAGTGAGCGCCCTTCTCTACTGCTGACTTTGTAGCCATTGCGGTAAATAAGACCTTATCTTCGCCCTTTGCTGCGAGGAATACCACGCCGCAATCAAGCTTGTCTCTGATCTTATCAGCCGTATCTCTCAAAGCTGCAGCATCTGCCGCATCGCATGCGAGGATAACAGCCTTAACGCCGCCGATGTCAGAAGCCTTACCGAGAGCATCGTCAGCAAATGAACCCGCCTTAGCCTTCTCGATATCAGCAAGTTCCTTTTGCAGAGCCTTAACCTCGGCATGCAGAGCATCGATACGCTCTACCATCTGCTCTCTTGTGGACTTGAGTGCGGATACCGCTTCGGAGATAAGCTCTCTGTCGGACTTAGCCATCTCATATGCCTTAGCACCTGTAACGGCTTCGATTCTTCTCGTACCTGATGCGATACCTGCTTCGGAAACGATCCTGAACTGACCTACCTGGCCTGAAGACTTGAGGTGCGTACCACCGCAGAACTCCATATCGAACGGATCGTCGAAGCTGCCTACGGATACGACTCTTACTGTCTGACCGTACTTCTCGCCGAAGATAGCGGTCGCGCCGAGCTTCCTTGCTTCGTCGATGCTCATCTCCCTGGTTATAACGGGAAGATCCTTAAGAACAACTTCGTTTACCATTGTCTCGACCTTATCGATCTCCTCAGCTGTCATTGCCTGGAAGTGAGTAAAGTCGAATCTGAGACGCTCGTCACCTACGAAGGAACCTGCCTGCTCAACATGGCTTCCCAAAACCTTCTTGAGTGCGGACAGGAGGATATGTGTTGCAGTATGGTTTCTTGCTATTGCAAGTCTTTCTTCGGAATCTGTCTTGATGGTAACCTCTGAGCCCTTCTTTGCTGCGCCCTTTGTGATGGTTACCTTATGAAGATACTTACCTGAATTATCCTTATCAACGGATACTACCTTTGCCTCGAACTCGCCGTTTGCGATAGTACCCTCGTCGTGGATCTGACCACCCATCGTTGCATAGAGGGTTGTTCTGTCGAATACGAGGATAACGCTGTCGCCTTCGAAGGCTTCATCTTCGCTGTGAAGATTACCCTCTTCGTCAGCCTTGATGATGTGCAGGAGCTTCGCATCGCATGTGAGCTCATCGTAGCCCAAGAACTCTGTCTCGGTATTATCTGCCACAACATCGTAAGGAAGCTCAGTGCCGCCCCATGCGGTATCTGCAACGTTCTTAAGTGTTGCTTCTCTTGCGCGCTTCTTCTGCTCCTTCATGGCAGCAGCAAAGCCCTCTTCGTCAACCGTAAGGCCGCTATCTGCAGCGATCTCCTTTGTAAGATCTAAGGGGAAACCGTATGTATCGTGGAGCTTAAACGCATCTTCGCCGGGAAGGACAGTCTTGCCTTCCTTCTTGGAGCTCTCGATCATCTCATTTAAGATCTCAGTACCCTGGGCAACAGTCCTGCCGAAAGCTTCCTCTTCCTGGGAGATGATCTTCATGATGTAGTCTTCTCTCTGAGCTACTTCAGGGTAAGCGTCCTTGTTGCGGTCAACTACGACCTTGGCGATATTTACGAGGAACATGCCGTCGATGCCGAGGAGCCTTCCGAATCTTGCAGCTCTTCTCATGAGTCTTCTAAGGACATAGCCTCTGCCTTCGTTGGAAGGAAGAACGCCGTCGGAGATCATCATTACCGAAGATCTCATATGGTCCGTGATAACTCTTATGGCTACATCGTCATTCTTGTCCTGGCCGTATGTCTTGCCTGATACTTCGCAGACCTTGTCTAAGATAGCTCTTACCGTATCAACCTCGAAAAGGTTATCTACGCCCTGCATTACGCATGCAACTCTCTCAAGACCTGCACCGGTATCGATGTTCTTCTGCTTGAGGGGGAGATATGTGCCGTCTTCCTGTCTGTCGAACTGAGAGAACACGAGGTTCCAGATCTCAACGAATCTGTCGCACTCACAACCGGGGCCGCAATCGGGCTTGCCGCAGCCGTACTGCTCTCCCCTGTCGAAATAGATCTCGGAGCAAGGGCCGCAGGGACCTGTGCCGTGCTCCCAGAAGTTA
Organism: Saccharofermentans sp.; assembly: GCA_024685135.1. Lineage (GTDB taxonomy): Bacteria > Bacillota > Clostridia > Saccharofermentanales > Saccharofermentanaceae > Saccharofermentans. The sequence continues at coordinate 23,539 of JAIKWA010000018.1, read as the reverse complement.
TCTGCCTTGCCGAGTCTCGTAATACGGTTCTCGGGAAGACCTATAACGTCTCTCCAGATAGCAAAAGCCTCGTCATCTTCTTCGTAAACTGAAGGCCAGAGTCTGTCAGGATCCATCTCGAGGTCCTTTGTGAGGAATTCCCATGCCCACGGGATAACTTCATCCTTGAAGTAATCGCCGAAGGAGAAGTTACCTAACATCTCAAAATAAGTTCCGTGTCTTGATGTATGTCCTACATTCTCGATATCGGGAGTACGGATGCACTTCTGGCAAGTGGTAACTCTCTTGCGCGGAGGTGTCTCAGCTCCGGTAAAATAAGGCTTCATCGGTGTCATTCCCGCATTAATAAGAAGGATCGAAGGATCGTTCTTGGGAACGAGTGAGAACGAAGGAAGTCTCAAATGTCCCTTCGACTCAAAAAATGCAAGGTATCTCTCTCTTATCTCATTTAAACCTAACGGCTCCATAACCTGTTTGCTCCTTGGTATTATTTAAAACTAAAGAATTATAAAACTAAAAGGGGCCGTTTGCAATTATCCGAGCCCTTTTACCGCTTTATTTATGTAAGCTTTGAACTTATTCCTGATATCTTCGTTCTCTATTGTAAGATCTACTCCTTCAAAAGTGAGTATCTCAAAAAGGTCCGTATAGAGTGTCGGAACATCTGCAACATCGAACTCGACCTTGAGCACTCCCCTTGCAAGCTTGGTGTCATCGATCTTCTGCTGGCAGTTAACCTTGTTGATAAAGGCATTATATGCCTTGAGAACGGATTTGGGATCGGGACCTGATATTACTATCTTGAGCTTGACCTTATCGTCAGATGAATATGCCGATACGGAATTGTCGAGAAGGTTCTTAAGGGCGGTGTTGCGTGCCTTCTCGGTCTTGAAGGAGATGTATTCGTCCTGCGTAAAGGACATCGCTGCCATACGGTCTAATCTGAACCTTCTTAATGCCTTATGCAGGTCCTCTTCGGGAAGGTCTTTTGCGGCATCGTTGTCTATCGCTATCAGGTAATATCTGTTGTTATTCCAGTCAAGTACGATAGGAGATACAGTCCTCTTGCTCTTCTCGACCAGCGCATCGCCTAACTTATATCCGTAAGTGATGGTAAGGACGCTCCTTTCCTCTATCGCACTCCTTATGTTGTTGAGCCATGAGATGCTAGTCCTGTTTATCTTCTGCTCGTGAGGATAAAGCGCTCTTACTCCGGAGTTCTCATCGAAGTATGTCGGGAACATATTCTCGATCTTACGGCAGAGCGAAGTATCGGTAAACTCAGTCGTGTTGATCGCATCGACTATGAGCCTTGCCTCATCTACCGTGATCTCGTCCTCTAACTGATTCTTATGGTATTTCCTGCCCTCCAAAGTGATCCAGGAATCAGCACCCATGACCTTGTGAGTCGCGCTCACATATTCGTTGATCTTGCTGATGTCCGCATACATGGACTTGCGCTCGAAGTCTGAATCCATCTCACTCTTGAGATAGTCCAGAAGCTCGCCCATAGAGACATTGCTGCCCTCTTCGGAGAAGGCATTGAGCTTATGCATAAAGTAATCGTACAGATAAAGGATCTTGATCTTGGAGTTGAAAGTATTAGACATGGAAATTACCTCCTATGTCTTCAATAGTACCATTAATAGTACATATTACAATGGGCAAAAAAATGCCCTTCCGAGGATTTGCCGGAAGGGCAATAAAAAGCTTTGCTTATAAGCTATTACTGCATCATCGAGCCTGCGAAGCTCATGATGATGGAGTTAAAGATCGCATAGGCAACAACGAGCCAGAATGCCCATGTTGAGAATATCGTCTTGTACTTGAGCCGGTTTGCGGGAGTCTTAGCCTTTTCGATATCTTCCTCGGGTGCAGGAAGATTAACGGGAAGCCTCTCTGCCTTGTCGTCAACGCCCTTATACTTGAGGATGAGGATTATCGCGGATACGATACCCAGGACTGCAAATACGATGGATGTGACAAGATCCAATGTCTTGTACTGAGCTTCAGTAAGATCCATGCAGACAAAGGACATGATGACCGAGTAGGAATTGTTTGCGATGTGCATAAGGATCGCAGGAACAATGGATCTGCTCTTAACGGTTACATAAGCAAGCGCCAGACCGAGAAGGAATGCATTGAATATCTGGCCGATGTTGCCGTGCATGAGACCGAACAAAAGCGCTGATAAGAAGATGCCCGCCCTGGCACTTACATGCGAAGACATAGGCAGTACGCAGCCTCTTAAAAGGAACTCTTCCGTGATAGGTCCGATAAGGGCTATGTATAAGATAGAGCCTATCATGGCTACCGGTTTGTCAGAGAACAGACCACTTCCGAGAAGCTCTCCGAGAGCTTCGTTGGATGAACCGAAGACAGAGTCGAGAAGATTCATGATGATGCTGTCGATGCTTGAGATACCAAGTGCAACGAATATTGCGAGAACGACATGGAATGCGTTCATCTCAGGCTTCCTGATAAAGTCTCTGAGCCTTGCTGTCTTCGTGAACTTGAGCATAAGGATCGCTACAAGAGTATTGGCAAATATGTAAGCTATACCATTTACCACCATCGTGTAATCGCCAAAGCTCATTACTGACGACATCTTGTCCGGTACATCTCCGCTTGCTGCCATGTTTGCAACATTGACTGCAGTCACGATGATCTGAAGGATACCTACGATACTCGTGACGATCAAGACCTGAAACAAGACGGCAAGAGATGCCGCATTGTACCTGTTATAAACTTTTGAGCGTGCTTTTTTGATCGGATCCGCTTTGGGAGCCGGTGCTGTGTTTTCCATAAATTTACCTCCTATTAAAACCCGAGGGAATTATAACATAAGAAATCTCAAAGAAAACACCCTAAATCGTAAAATAATCAAATATCAAGATATCATAACAAACGGCAAATAAAACAGATAAAAGAAAGGAGCGGCACCTTAGTGCCGCTCCCTGTAAAGTCAAACTGGATATGTATCAATATTCGGGTTCGAGGAGACCGTAGCCGCCGTCCTTCCTCTTATAAACTACGCATACTGAATTTGTGTCGCAATCAAGATAAACGAAGAAATCGTGACCTAACATCTCGAGCTGAAGGATAGCATCTTCTGTTGTCATCGGTCTTAATGCAAACTGCTTTCTTCTTGTGATCTGCGATGCGGGCTCTTCGTCGAAATCGAAGTCTGCGCCGCCGTCTTCTTCAAGGTAGTTTACGATACCCGGGAAGTCCTTCTTCCTCTTAAGGAATTTGGTCTTCTGTCTTCTGATCTGGGACTCGAGCTTATCGACTGTTCTGTCTACTGCTGTAAGGATCTCTTCATCGCGTGCCTCTGCTCTGTAGATCTTGCCGTCGAGCTTCATGGTGATCTCTACGACCATCTTGCTGCCCTCGGGTCTGATCCTGACGTTGATAGAGCCTTCGTCGCCGAAGTACTTATCAAACTTACTCATCTTGTCAGCGATCTTGCCTTCGAGTCTCGTACCGATCTTGATACCGTTGCCCTGTGTAGTGATCTTCATAAAATCACTCCCTTCGTTTTGAAGTTTCAAAAGGCCTTGCCTTTTATTCATTATAATCCATTAATGTAACAACATTTATTAAATAATAATGAATTGTGCTTCAAACCAAAGGGAGCGGATAGTGCTTATGCGTTCTTGTTTTTCTTCGAAGAAATGATGAACAGACAACCTGCGATAACCAGTGCAGCAGCACTTACGATCGCAACAAGAGTCCAGTTGGCACTTGCAAGACCTGTAATATCGAAGTCACCTGTCTCGGCATTCTGCAGATGCATGAATACAGATACGATATCGAAGACCAAAGCGCCGACGACAACAAGACCTGCGATCCACTTGAGATAAGGAGCCTTTGTCTCACCCTTGGATGATACGTGCTTGATAGATGCTTCTCTGAAGTCTATTACAGAGCCGATGTAATAAGCAGCAAGTGCGGTAACTATAGTCTCAGGAACCATATATGTCGCATTGTATCCGATGGAATAGATAAGAGCTGCATTTGTAGGGATGGAAAGGCCTGCCCATACAGTTGCGCCCGATATAGTGTGGCAGATGAATCTTAAGATGCAGACCAGGATAGAACCGAGCATAAGGCCTGTTGCCTGATTTGAGATCTTCCTGAACAGACCTCCGAAGCATACGACGCCGAATGCAACAATGTAGTCTAATAAGATGATCGCAACCACTGACTGCCATGTCGTAAAGTAAGAGAGATTCTTAAGCCCGAGCAATTGCTGCATAATAGCGAATACGAGACCGGTAAGAGCGCCGAACTTAAGACCGTAACGGTAACTGATGATGATGCAAGGGAGCATACAGGCTACGGTTACAGAACCGCCGTAAGGAAGATCCAGGATCTTAAGAAGTGATAAGACTGTCGCAAGTGCGAGCATTATTGCTCCTTCTGCGAGCATTCTTGATTTAGAGACTTTGAGAGTCTGTGCCATATAATACCTCCGTTTGGAAACTCGCCTGCGTTATCCGAACAGAGGATCTTTATCCCTGCGCCGGCATTATCCGTCAGGTTCATCGGGTCGGCATAAAGCCCTCTCAGCCGCAAACAGGCTCCCCGTAATTTCCATTTTTATGGCAAGAATATATTACAATCTACCGTGTTTTACAAGTCGCAAAATACACGATTCGATAAACTTCTGGATCTCTTTCTCATACATGGCCTGTGCACTCTCATAAGCCATATTGTGATCTGCGTTATCCACTACTATCATGCGCTTCTTGCATCTTAAGTTATCGTATATGGTGCGGACATCCGAAGGAAGTGCGATCTTGTCCTCGGCTCCCTCGAAAATAAGGACCGGAACCCTTATCCTGCCTGCATTGATACCGCAATCCGTCATGTCCATATCAAAGCCGTATGTCTTAAGAGCGAGCTTTTTTAACCTGTAGATAACGGGCACCGCATTCTTGCCCTTTAACGCGTACTCAGCCTTGATCCTGGCATTAAGCGAGAGCATCGGGGAATCAGTGATTATACCGACGACATTAGGGCAGAAGGTCTTTTGCTGGGCAGCGAGAAGAGCAGCCGTTGCACCGGTTCCCCTCGCCATTATGTAGATCCTGCAATCGTTTCCGAGCCTGCTCCTGGTAAAAGCAAACCAGGTATCGAGATCCACGCTCTCTGCAAGTCCGTAGGAATAGTATTTGCCGCCGCTCATTTGGTGCGCTCTCGAATGGAGTATGAGGCAATGGCACTGAACCTTCTTCATAAGAAGCTTTGCATATGCCGCCATCTGTGAAGGATGCTCGTCGTAGTCGTGTAAAAGGATTACCATGTTGCGGCAGTCTCTGTCTGAAGAAGGTCTGTAGTAAGCGCTCAGCACAGTGCCGTCGAAGGTCTTTGCACGCATGTTGAGCCACTCTCTTCTATAGGTATAGAACCAGTTCCTTCCCCTGCCGTAAATGGTAGATCTGTCTATCTTCTTGGGAGATCTGTCTACCTGAGGCTGAGGCTTCGGCCTTGCGAATATCCTCTTAAATTCGGCATCGCAAAAAGACAGGAATGCGATATAGACCGCACCTAGACCGATGAGCACTATAAGCAGTACGAGGACTGCAATTATTATCGCTGTCTTATCGGGCAATTATTCCCTCCGGATCATCCCTGCCTGAACTCAGAAGCTCGCAACCGCTACCGGTTACGACGACGTCATCTTCTATGCGGAAACCTATTCCCCATGAAGGGATATAGACTCCCGGCTCCACCGCAAGGCATACACCGCTTGTAAACTTACGCTTACGATCACCCGTATCGTGAACATCGAGTCCGAGATAGTGCGAAGTATTGTGCCAGTAGTAGTCCCTTACGTTGTTTTGCAGATTATCCGATATAAGCCCGTTCTTATCAAGCCATCTACTGCATATGTCATACATTTGTGAATTAAGTTCGTCGAAGGTCCTCCCGGGCGCGATAAATGCGAACGCTTCCCTTCTGAGCTCTCTTATAAGGTCCAAAAGCAGCATGCGCTTATCGCCCTCACAAGGCTCGCCTACAAAATAGACTCTCGAGATATCTGCGCAGTAGCCTGCTACCCTCGCACCGCAGTCTATCTGTATTATCCCGCCTTCTCTCGCAACGCCCTCACCTTCCGATTCGGGATCTGCATGATGAAGATAGAACGTATTGGTATTGCAGGATACTATCGTCTCGAAGGCAAAGATCTGCGATGTTCTCCTGGCCATCTCGTATTCGAGCTTGGTCGCAAGCTCGTACTCTGTAACGCCGGGGCGGATGAGCTTGCTCATCTCCTCCAAAGCTTCTTCCGTAGCCTTGCAGGCCTTCCTTATCTGATCCAATTCATAAGGCTTCTTTATAAGGCGCAGCTCGCTCATTATGTCCCTGATATCTATCGGCTGCTTGCCGTAGCCGGACAACACTTCCTTATACTTTCTGGGGCCCTGCATTATGGACTCGCCGTCTAGCGCAACTTTAGCCTCCTTGTCCTTTGCAAGACATAAGAGGTCTTCTTCGTAGGTATCTATATCCTTGATGTCACATGTGTCGATACCGCTTATATCCGAGATCTGCTCGAAGGTCAGGCGCTTGCCGTGCCATCTCTCCTTATATGCGTCTTTACAGGGTGCATATAGTGTTGTCTTATCAGCGGATATTACAAGGACAAAACCCGGTCTTGTAAGACCGGTGAGATAGAAGAAATTGCGGTCAGGCAGGAATCTGTAGTCCGTATCGGCATTCATTGCCTTTACTTCGCCTGAATAAAAGACAGCCGACGTATTGCCGTCTAACCTGCCCAAAAGATCCTTCCTGTTATCTGAATAAAATGAACTGCTGCTTACCATCTCTTGACACCATTCGAACTGACATTGTACTCGTCGAACAGTATCGTGTTATTGATGTAATTGAGTGTAGCGCCCGGTGACCTTCTGATGAGTCCGGGGTTGCCGATAACGATAGAGCCGTCGGGTACGTCAAAATTGACATACGCACCCGGAGCTATAAGAACATTATTGCCGATATTGATATTGCCGACGATTATTGCATTGGCTCCGATCCATACATAGTTACCGATGTGCGGTGAGCCCTTCCTCTTGCCTCTGAACTGTGTACCGATAACTACACCTGTAGAGACATTGACATTGTGGCCGATAACGCTCTTGGGATGGATGATGACACGACCGAAGTGCGCAAGGTAGAAACCCTTACCGATATTCGTATCGTAGGGGATCTGGAAATGGTACTTACGCGAGAGCATATCGAGCCTGAAATTCCACATCTTGAATAAGAACTGATTGAGCTTCTTCTTGAAACCGTCGTACTTGCTTATCTGATCGTAGTAGTAACGGGCATGACGCATAGTACTGATATATGTGAATTCCGGTGATGAGAGGCGCTCTTCAAGATAGCACGCAAAAATATTCTTATATCTGCGCGTGTTACCTGTATATCTGAACAGATCAGCGTAGACTATATCTTTGAGCTCATCATTCATTGCGTTCCCCTCCAAAATCTTACAACGAGATTTTATATCTTTTACAATATAAACTCAATATCGCAAGACTATCCTTTTTTGTAACATTTCTTAATAAAACCTGTTTTACTGCTTAAACTTTTATATCCGGATCAAGGTGCCTCGTGATCTGATCCCTGAGCTTATACATCTCCTGAACCGTGTTCTCGAGGAAATAGTAATGGAATACATAAGCAATGGTAAGAACAAAGAATATAACCGTAAGAAGCCCGCTCATGAGCATGAACGCCTGATCCAAGGCAAACAGGCAGTAAAGCTCGAATAAGAGGAACAAGGCAAAGAAGAAAGTAACGATTAGATGTATGAGCCTCTCATGCTGGAAATAAGCTATCTTCTTCTCAAATTCGGCAAGGACCTTGCGCGTCTTCTCGGGCGAAGCACTGTCCATCTCGCTTCCGATGAAGGTCTTTATCTGATCCAAGGTCTCTTGCATGTACTTCTTCATAAACCGAATCTCCTGTTCATGTAATTAAGGACGGCTCTTTTGTTGCGCGTCCAGTCCGGAGCTATAAGCAGGTTCTTGGGCCCGTCGCCCGTAAGTCTGTGTATGACCATATTATCGGGCAGGAGCTTTATCAAGTCAAAAACAATATCGAAATATTCCTCCATCTCAAGGGTCACAAATTCGCCTCTTGCATACATGTCCGCAAGCATCGTTCCCTTGAGCACATAAAGGCATGTAAACTTGATGCCGTCAGAGCCTGATGCTGCAACCATTCTGACCGTATCTTCCATATCTGATATGTCTTCACCCGGAAGCCCTAAGATAACGTGGGTTATTACATTTGCGCCAATTGCCTTAAGATCTCTTACCGCCTTGGGATAGACATATGTCTCATATCCCCTGTTTATGAGCTTTGCAGTCTTATCAGAGCTTGTCTGAAGTCCGAGCTCGACAAATAAAGGCACCTTCGCTGCGCACTCGCTTAAGACTTCAAGGATATCCTCCCCCAGACAGTCAGGTCTAGTTGCAATAGATATGGCTTCTATCATTGGATGAGACAAGGCTTCGTTTATACACTTTCTCAGATAATCACTACTGCAATAAGTATTGGTATAACTCTGGAAATATGCGATATAGCCTGCTTCATTGCCGGCCTTGGAGGAGACTCTTGCTATCGCTTCATCTATCTGCAAAGAGATGTTGTCACCATCTGAGGCAAACTCCCCGGAGCCCTGCCCTGAGCAGAAGATACATCCGCCCGTACCCTTGGTGCCGTCTCTATTGGGACAAGTGACATTTATGGATATGGAGGCCTTATACATCTTATGTCCGAAGGTCTTCTTGTAGTATTCGTTTGCGGTAAACATATCAGAAGTCTCCGTCTTCGGGATGGAAAGGGTCCGATGTGACCCCCGCATCCTCCGAATCTGTCTTAAGCGCTTCCTTGGCGGTAGTTATAGAGCCCTTGCCATATCTGGTATTGAGCTCGTCTATTACCTTGCTGAGCTTTGCTTCCTTCTCGCGGGTCTTGATGTCGGTAAATATGGACATCTGTACTCCGCTTCCCGCAGGCATTACCTTGGCACATCTGACGCCTAAACTCCTCACGCCGTTGCTCCAGTCGTAAGACTCCTTAAACAGCTCCATCGCCATCTCATATATAACCCTCGCACTGTCCGTGGGTTCGTATAAGACCCTCTGATGCTCGTATATCTTAAGGTCTCTGTCCCTTACGGTTATCTGGATGACCGAGCCTACGAGCCCGTGCCTTCTAAGGCGCTCTGCAACGCTGTCTGCGAGCTTATGCATAGTCTTCTCGATCGCTGCAACGGAAGTCATGTCACTTGAAGTTGTAGTAGAATTACCGACGGACTTTATCTCTCGTTGATGGCCTGCTATAGCGACCGGAGATTCGTCCAAACCGTTTGCATAGTCCCAGAGCATAGCACCCTGCTTGCCCAGATAGTTTATGAGATATTCCCTGTTGCAGGAGGCGAGCTCACCTATCGTATTGACATTTATCTTGCGGAGCTTGGAATCTGTGTGCCTGCCGACAAACAGAAGATCCGATGCGGGAAGCTCCCAGATCTTGCTCTTCCAGTCTTCTTCGGTGAATACAGTGGTCGCATCGGGCTTCTTGTAGTCGCTGCCGAGCTTGGCAAAGATCTTGTTGAAGCTTATACCGACCGAGCATGTAAGGTTATATTCAGTCTTAACTCTATTCCTTATCTCAAGCGCGATCTGCTCTGCCTGCTTATAGTCTCTTACGCAGCCCGTCATGTCGAGCCAGCACTCGTCAAGACCGAAGGGCTCTACCCTGTCGGTATATTCGTAGTACATCTGCCGTAATCTCTTGGAATAGAACTCGTATTTGTCGTGGTGGGCAGGAAGGCATACGAGATCCGGGCACTTCATCTTGGCCTGCCAGATGGCTTCGGCCGTCGCCACGCCGTATTTCTTGGCGTGCTCGTTCTTGGCGAGGACTATACCGTGTCTTGCCTCTTTGTCGCCGACGACGGCCATGGGCACATCCCTGCACTCGGGATGGTAGATCATCTCAACTGAAGCAAAGTAGCAATTCTGGTCAATATGGAAAATTATTCTGCCCATATAAAAATAATATCACTTAAGTAGATAACAATTCAGATTCTTTACATTTTGTTCTTTATTAAAATCCGAATTGTGTTTATAATTGAATTGTAATAATCAAAAATCAATTAATATGTAAATTGAATGATTTGATACATACCAGCGAATAATAATATGGAGGTAATTGTATGGCAAAGAACAAAATCTTGCTCGTCGACGACGACAACGACATCTTAACACTTAATCACGACTTCCTCGTAGGAGAGGGTTACGATGTAATCACTGCAACAAACTGCGCAGAAGCTATCGAGAAGGTCAAGACACATAAGTTTGCATGCCTCGTCCTCGATGTAATGCTTCCTGACGGAAGTGCTTTTGAACTTACCCCTAAGATCAAGCAGTACACTGATTCTCCCATCATCTTCCTCACTGCAAAGGATCAGCAGGAAGATGTTATCACGGGCCTCAGCGTAGGAGCAGACGACTATATCACAAAGCCCTACTCCCTTCCCGAGCTCTCCTTGAGGATCAATGTACACATCAAGCGTAACATGAAGAGCGAGGGCTTCCTCATCGAGTACACTCCCCTTACGATCAATATCAAGACAAGAGAAGTTACCCTTAAAAGCAAGCCTCTGCATCTTACAAACCGTGAATTCGATATCCTCTGCCTTCTTGCAGAGACACCGAATGTCATCGTACCCTTCACAAGGATCTATTCCCATGTTTGGGGCGACGATGCACCCTGCGATAACCACCTCGTAATGGTTAACATCTCCTATCTGCGTAAGAAGATGGAGAAGATCGCACCTGAGATAACATTCATCAAGACCGAATGGGGTATCGGCTATTCCTTCGCTTACCCGCCGGTCAAGAACAGCGTAACTTCACAGTACTAAGAAATGGGCAAGACAAAGCTTAGCGGTTATAAGGGAGATTCGGTAAGTAATCCATCAAAGAATCTCATCATATTCTCCATTGCCGCAGCGGCTTTGTTTCTCCTTATGTTGCTCCTCGATGCAGGCAACACAAGCATACATAAGAAGCCTTTCTACATAGAGACTGACAACAGTTACTATTTAGGTTCAGAACTTGCAACATCAGACCTGATCACCCTCGATATCCGGGACAAGTGGACATTCATTCCGAATGTTACCCCGGGCAACGTGGAATCAGGTCTTTTAAATGGTGATGCATGGCGTGATTCGATGCCCTACGCGGATAATGTCACCCTGACTAACAGCTTCAAGGGCTGGAACGACTACGACAAGGCTGCCCTGTGGCACAACAGGACTGATAATTTTGCATATCAGACCTACATGATAGACGATTCTCCCAAGGTCTCCTCCTGCTACTATATAAAGCTTGAGTGCGACAGAGAGGTAGAGAACGCGATAATCACCTTCAATAAGCTCAACGGTATTGCAAGGGTCTATTGCAACGGCGAGCTTGCCGGCACCATCGGCAGCAGATCCAACCAGATCTTCAACGACAATATCTATTCAGACTATGCGATCCTCACCCCCAAGAACGGAGTAATGGAGCTTGCTATAGTCGTCTCCTGCAACAGCAAAGTTTTAAACCCCGGAATACTCTCGGGACCCGTAATTAACAATATGCATACTTTGGATCTCAGGGTCGCACAGAGTGCAAGCATGTTCTCGGTCGTCTCGATCCTTATGTTTACGACCTTCTTTATCGGATCTTACATAATCCTGTCTAACAATCTGATAAGCAAGGCTTACTCGATATTCTTTGCAAGCTTCTTTGCGATCGCACTCTACTATCTTTTCGATGAGAGGCTTATTGCCGTAGATTCCCATATTGCGGCAGATGCGAGGTTCACATTGATAATAGTCGCGACATTAGCATCTCAGGCGATCAACTCATATATCTTCTGGAACTCCAAGGTCAACAGGAAGCACCCCTTCCTTAAATACGATCTGATATTTATCGCAGGGCTGGGACTGTCATTACTGCTCGCCTATTACATGACGCACATTTTGGGCTACAGCTCCATTCCTGTATTTGTCGCTCTTGCATTCGGTCTTGTCGTACTTTATCTGACCATAATCAAAGACCTCATCTTCTACCGCAGCGAGCTTGCGGGACCTTCCATTGCGATCCTTTACTATTGCTACTTCATATTCCTTCTTATGCTGTCCATCCTCATGAGCAATCTGAGCAACAGCTTCCTGCCTACATATGCGATACTCCTCTCACTTATTATCTTCATATGCCTGATAGCGTTTACTGTCACCATGAACAGATCCCACAGAAGGATGTCCCGTGATGCCACAGTCTTGAAGCGTCAGGTACGTGAGAAGACCTTATTCATCTCGGAGATCAACAGAGACCTCGTTGCCTCCAACAAGCAGCTCAAGGAGGGCGAACAGGCACGTAAGAATGTCTTATCCAATGTATCACACGACTTAAGGACCCCTATCACCGCGATAAGAGGTTATGCAGAGCTCATGCTCACCTCAAAGAGTATGACAAGAGAGCAGACAGACTCTTATCTTAACAACATAATAAGACGTTCGGAGCAGATGGAGAGGATCGTATCTGACATAGTAGAGCTCACCAGAATGGAGGCTTCGGATGCGGACTTCAACTATACAGATGTATCCATGTCCGAGATGTTGGATGAATTGGTAACCATGTACGGCTTAGACCTCAATGGAACAAGCAAGCACATAACGCTCGATCTTCCGAATTCCGACCTTCTCATAGTAAGGGCCGATCCCAAGAAGTTCTCGAGAGTTTTCGAGAACCTGATATCGAATGCGATCTACTATACGAACAGCGAAGCAGAGATTAACGTAAAGGCGTGGAGGACCGGAGAGGGATTGCCCATCGCAGAGCAGAAGATCCACATCACTGTCAAGGACAACGGTATCGGTATCCCGCCTGACGAGATAACCAAGATCTTCGACCGTTTCTACAGAGCAAAGAACAGTGGCGTCAACACCAAGGGCACCGGTCTTGGACTTGCGATAGTTAAGCTCATATGCGACAGGCATAACGCGACGATCAAGGTCGACAGTGCCATAGGCTCGGGTACCACCTTCGAGATAATAATAGGCGCAACATACTGAGGCAATAAATAAGGGGATGCAAACGCATCCCCTTACCCTTTAAACTTAACTTATATATCAGCCCTGTGCCTGAAGATAATTGTTGAGTTCTTCAACGAGCGCGTCACAGTCGAGACCGTGAACGATGCATGCTTCTTCAACTGATTCGCCTGATGCTAAAGCACAACCGAGGCAGTGGAGTCCTGCGGACATAAGAAGAGGTGCAATGCCTTCATCCAGGTTAACGAGATCACCGATAATAGTATCTTTTGTTACAACCATTTTGAACCTCCAAAATATTAATAAAACTCATAATTTGCACTACAAGGATACACTAAGGAATGGTGTTTGTCATTCGATAAAAATAAAAATCAAAATTATTTTGACAAATTTCTCATAAAGAGGTCCAAAAACCTTGACAACACGACCTTTTAAAGTAATAATGAGGTTGCAAATTAAGCCGCTGGACGGCTAATAGGAGGCAAATAATATGAATAAGACAGAACTTATTGAAGCAATCGCTGCTGGCGCTGGTCTTTCCAAGAAGGATTCTGAAGCTGCTCTCAAGGCTACTCTTGATGCAATCGAGGGTGCTCTTGCAAAGGACGACAAGGTTGTTCTTGTTGGTTTCGGTACATTCAAGAATAAGAAGCTCGCAGCTCGTGAAGGCAGAAACCCTGCTACAGGCGATACAATCAAGATCGCTGCTTCTACTGTTCCTTCATTCAAGGCTGGTAAGTCTTTCAAGGATCAGGTAAATAAGCCTGCAAAGAAGAGCAAGAAGAAGTAATTCATATACTGAATCAAGCTATTTCGCAGCCGGTTCCATTATGGGGCCGGCTGTTCTAATTCTGACTGAACTATCTGCATCTTCACGGCATTGATAAGAAGCCTTGTCGCATGCCTCGACTTAAACCCGGCAAGGCGGCTCTGCCTCAATGCATACCTCACATCCCGCTCTATCTGGCTATATGTCATCGAATATCTCTTGGTCGCCTCTATGTATATGGCCTTCATGTTAGGCGGGATATCGTTCCCGCTGTAGATTATCCTCCTTATCTCCTCGTATAATACGACAGCCCCTATCTTGGACAGATCCAGCCCGTAACTGTGGAAGACATTCTTGGCGCAGGTATCGTAATAAGCGTCGCTCTCGTCTTCCCTGCTGTTTATCTCACTTACTATATCCCGGGTAAGCTTACTGGCCTTAAGCCTGTCCTTCCTGCCGTCTACGATGTAGTGGAGCTGACCCGAAGAGTCTCTTACTCCTATAACACCACTCTTACTCAGAAGGCCGTTGATATTCTCGAGCAGACTGTAATCACTGCAAACGATATTCATCTCGATACCGTTGCTGCTGCCCGTCATGATCTTGTTGATCATTCTTACACCTCCCCTCTTAAGAGAAGATTGTAATGTCACTTTATGCCAATTTGGGGGTAATGTATCGCAATTTGCAAAAAACGCCTCTTATATGAGACTTTATGATGTTTTATGAGACTTCTTCTATCTGAATGATCTGAACTGTATAACGCGAATATCTGGTATGTCTTATCCTTACGACATCGCCCGCTTCAAGATCGTTGCGTCTGGGGTTTATATAGTATGTCTCTCCGTCTAATACAAAGGTGGTCTTAAGCGCAGATACCTTCTCTACTTCGCCGGTCTGTGTATAGTAGTTATCGTTTAGTACGCCCGTTATATCCATGAGTCTCGGGACAGTGTTCTGAACGCTCCAGATAAGGCAGATAGCAGCAAGTACTACAGGAAGGAAATAGGATACGGCGTGCTTTGTCTTGCGCTGCCTGTTGCGCTTTGTGGTTATGCATACGAGCACAACGAGCAAAACGGATATGATCAAGGTTATCGCAAGATTAAACAGGAAATAACGCACCTATAACTCCTTACTCTTCGCCCGTCATTACCGGCAGAAGAAGATCGACCGTGATATCGTGCTCTTCAACAGGGATATCGGAATCTATCTGGAAGTCATAGCATACGGCTACGGTATAGATCTTGCCTTCTGCCATAAACTTGTCGTAGTATCCGCCGCCCCTTCCGAGCCTTGTTCCTTCTTCATTATACGCAAGTCCCGGAACGAGTGCCACATCGATAAGGCCGTTAACGCAAACCGATGTATCAGAAGGCTCTAAGATACCGTACTTGCCTTCCGTAAAACAGGATGCATCAAGGCTATCTACATCGTAAAAGTTCATTACGCCGTCTTCTATCTTCGGATAGCAGATAGTCTTACCCATACTAAGGAGCCTTAATGCAAGTGCATCTATCGGCATCTCGCCCTTGACAGGACGGTATAAGGCAATGCGTTTTGCGCGGGATATTTCCCCCGCAAACTCTTCTACGTCAAACAGCATATCAGGCAGATCTGCTGCGGTCTCATTTATGAAGTCCTCATCCAAGAGTTCCAATCTTGCTCTTATCTCACTTCTTACCTTGCTCTTATCCGTATTACTCATTGCCTTCCACCATATTCCTTAATTCATCTAAGTTTACGATCTTAACTCCGAGCTCTCTGGCCTTGCGTTCCTTGGATCCTGCATCTTCTCCTGCGAGGAGCAGGGAGGTCTTCTTGGATACGGAAGATGTGACCTTACCGCCGTTGCTCTCGATATAAACGGAGGCTTCGTCTCTTGTCATGCCGGGGAGCGTGCCCGTGATGCACACGGTAAGCCCGGCCAAAGCCTCCGACATAGCCTGTCTTACTTCGCCTTCAAACTTAAGGCCCGCTGCCTTCAATCGACTGATAAGAGCTATATTGTCTTCATCTCTGAAGAATTCATATATACCGGTTGCGGATATCTGACCTATATCAGATGCAGATGCCAGAGCTTCAATGTCAGCCTCTGCAATGTTATCTATCGACCCGAAGGTCTTGATGAGCTCTTTTGCGGTAGCCTTGCCGACATTGGGTATGCCGAGGCCTGCAAGGACCTTCTCGGCAGGAGCTGCCTTTGAGCTCTCGATAGCGCCAAGGAGCTTATCGGTATTCTTCTCAAGACCTATGACCTTCTGCTCACAAAGCTCGTCTCTTCTGTCCTTCAGGTTGAATATATCCGATATATCCTTGAGGTATCCTGATTCCGTCAGCTTCCTTATGTACTCGCTTCCGAAGCCCTTGATATCCATACAGTCTCTGGATACAAAATTGACTATGCGGTTTACCAGAGTGCCGGGGCAGGAATAGTTGACGCACTTAAGGTCAGCCGTGCCCTCTTCCCTAACGAGCTTATGTCCGCACACAGGGCAGATATCAGGCATCTTATAAGGCTGCCAGTTATCAGGTCTTCTGCCTCTTACTACGCCCTTGACCTTGGGGATTATCTCGCCGGATTTATATACGAGGATCGTATCTCCTATGCCGAGGCCCAACTGGTCTATAAAGTCCTGGTTATGCAATGTTGCTCTCGATACCATCGTGCCGCAAAGGCTTATGGGCTCGAAAACGGCAACCGGAGTTATCCTTCCCGTCCTGCCGGTATTGACCTCGACCGACAAGAGCTTGGTCTCCTTTACTTCCGGCGGATACTTGTAGGCAATGGCCCACCTCGGGAACTTGATCGTGTTGCCGAGCTCTTTACGCTCTGCAAGATTGTTGAGCTTTACTACCGCACCGTCTATATCGTATGCGAGTTCTCCTCTTGCTTCGCCTATCCTGGTGATGGCATCCCAGACCTCATCCTTGGTCTTGCACTTATAGTACTTCTCGATCACCTTAACGCCATTGCGCTTAAGGTATTCGTAGCCTTCAAGATGGGTCTTGAACTCAATGCCCTTTGTCTCCTGGACATTGAATATAAACATCGAGAGATTACGCTCCTTGGTGATCCTCGTGTCTATCTGTCTTAATGTACCTGCCGCACAGTTACGGGGATTTGCGAAGGCCTTCTTGCCCTCTTCCTCGGCCTTGGCATTGACGTCTGCAAAAGCCTGCCTGGTCATGTAGACCTCGCCTCTTATCTCGATATAGGGAACGCTCTCGGGCATATGGGATACGACATCCTTGATCATGCGGGCGTTCATGGTTACATCCTCGCCCTCATTGGTGCCGTCGCCTCTTGTAACGGCGAGCTTGAGATCGCCCTGTTCGTATCTTAAAGCCATGGACAGGCCGTCTATCTTGGTCTCTACGAGAAACTCCGCTTCCTCACCGAAATCAGCTGTCATGGAATCGACGAACTCGTCTACTTCCTCACGTGAGAATACATCCTGCAAAGAGAGCATCGGGACATTGTGCTTTACGAGCACGCCCTTGGTAGCCTTCCAGCCTACACGCCTTGAAGGAGAATCCTCAGATATCCATTCGGGATGCTCCTTCTCAAGCTGCTTTAAGCGGTTGTTGAGCATATCGTAGTCGTAGTCTGATATCTCGGGGGCATCCTCGTTATAGTAGCGCTCTGCGTGGTAGTTGAGCTGCTTTACGAGATCTAAATACTCTTCCCTGCCGTCGTCATTAAATAAGCTTAACTGCTCCATTATCTGTTACCTCCATGTCCCGGCATAAGATAGTAGATGACAGGAAGCATCACGATAACAAACATGAATATTCCCCATACAAGCTCCGGGATGCCGAAGGCTCCTGCAAGGCTACCCGTGAGGTCTATCTCGTTATACCTGGTTATGTACAATATCTTGCTCATAACCCCGCCGATTTTAGCAAGCGGGACAAAAAAAGCTGCACAGATTATGGCTACGGGGAAACTGTAGATATAAAGATCTGCGCACCAGATAAGTGCCTTCTTGAATTTGAGTATATATAAGACTGCAAGGACTACGGCCGTTATGAGCAGAGCAATAGCATCCCTTGCATAGATCTCGGTCTTATCGAGACATCTCTGAATATATATAGCGACCGAGAATACCATAAATACCAATGGTATATAGATAACAAGATCGGTATCAGACAAACGCTTAAGACCGATAAAAGCCAGTGTAAATACGATAAAAAGGATGATAGCGCAAGCCTGCACCGGAAGCTTTATTAACCCTGATGCCATAAGTGCGAGCTTGTATAAATATCGCGTTAAAATATGGAAGGGCTCTGTTACCAGAGTCCCCCACAGTAAAAGCATGATCAGGAACACTATCCCTGCGCGTTCTTCACTTCTCATGGAAAAGAATCAAAGCGCCTTATTCGTCAAGCTTAGAGAAATCTCCATCCTCAAGATATGCCTTAAGTGTGCTGTATTCCTCGAAGTCAAGAGAGATACCCTTACCAACCTTCTCATGGTTCGGGCCCCAATCGCGGATATCGAGCTTCGGCTTACCGTTGTTCCACTTAACGATATTAACCTCGCGCTGCCAACCGGACTTGTTCTCCTTAAGAACACCGATCTGCTCAACAATATCGAATGTTATCTCTGTCTTAGGCATAACTGTTACCCTCCGGAATCAATTATTATAATTTTGAATTATATCATACAAAATCCACATGTTAATATTATAATTAAATAAAAAATAATAAAAGGAGTCGTATTTGAGTCCTCTTCTTATAGTCTTGATAATAGTGGTTATTTTGGGCCTGATCTTCGCGGTCTGGTGTTTTACAGAGCCCCATATATTAGATGTTACAAACATAAAGTTAAGACGTTCAAAAGCCCCGGATAAGACCTTCAAAGCTTTAGGCAAAGGTATAGATAGTGATGCCAATAGCGATGTAAGGATATTCTTCTTCTCTGATATTCATGCAGAGATGTGCTTTATAAAGCCCGAACGCATCTTAGAGGAGATCCGCAAGGCCAATGAAGCAAAGCCCTTAGACTGCGTTATCTTCGGCGGAGACATCGTGACAGAGCCTGAGAACATAGCAAAGGGCATCAGATACTTCACGGTCATAAAGGATGGTCTTGCATCTTTAGGCATCCCCTTCTACGGAGTTACCGGCAATCACGATCTCGGCATTACAACCGATCAGATCGCAGAGTGCGGCTTTATAAACCTCGAGGGACAGGTAATAAAGCTCAAGTCATCAGGAGGCAAGGACATATACCTTACGGGCGCTGACGACACGGGAAGGCATAGCAGACGCTGGATAGAGCCTCCTGTTGTCCCTGATGGCAGCATAGGCATACTTGCCATACATGACCCTGACTCAATACTCCACATAAATAACCTTACCGACTTTATGCTCGCAGGACACCTTCACGGCGGCCAGATGAAGCTTCCCTTCAATCTGGTGTTCAAGCTCCTTAGAAGCGACGAGCTTCCTTTGCAGGGCGTATTGCAGGGCGTTTTCGAGTACGGCCAAACGAGCATGTTCATATCAAGAGGCGTAGGCTGCGGAACTCTTCCCGTAAGATTCCTCACCCTGCCCGAAGCTTCAGTAGTAGATATATATTTAGACAACAAGGAGGATACATAACATGAGCAAAGTTGCTATCTTTATCGCAGACGGAACAGAAGAGACAGAGGCTATCACGCCCCTCGATATATTAAGACGCGCAGGCATCGAGGCTGACCTCGTATCCATCAAGGAAGGCACAAATACCATAACGGCTTCAAGAGGCGTCGTTATCACGGCAGATAAGAATATCGCTGATATCGATATCGATTCATACGATATGTTAGCCCTCCCCGGCGGGATCGCGGGCACAAATAACCTCAAGGCATGCAAGACGCTGACGGATGCTCTTATTGACTTTAATGCCAAGGGCAAGGGCGTTGCAGCTATCTGCGCCGCTCCCACGATCCTCTCATCTTTGGGCATACTTAAGGGCGTAAGATCGACATGCAATCCCGGTTTCTGGGATACACTCGCATCTGAAGGCGCAGATCTCGTTAAGGACGAGAAGGCCGTTATATCCGGCAATAAAATAACATCGCAAGCGATGGGAACTTCCGTTCCGTTCGGACTTGCGATGCTTGAATACTTGAATGGCAAGGAAGCCGCTTTGGATATGGCTTCCAAGATCTGCTTCTGATATCAGACGTTACCGTTCTCGCCGTGTGACTCGAGCTTCTCCCTGAGCTTTGCTTCGTCAGCCTTTCTGATGGCAGTTCTCATGATCTTGCCGCTGGCTGTCTTAGGGAGCTCTGTTACGAACTCTATTACTCTGGGGTACTTATAAGGAGCTGTTACACGCTTAACGTGGTTCTGAAGCTCCTTAACTAACTCAGGAGAGCCTTCGTAATCCTTTGTGAGTACGATCGTAGCCTTAACGACCTGGCCTCTCATGGGATCAGGTACGGCTGTTACGGCGCACTCTAATACTGAAGGATGTGTCATGAGGGCACTTTCAACCTCGAAGGGTCCGATCCTGTAGCCGGAGCACTTGATAACGTCGTCGTTTCTTCCTACGAACCAGATATAACCATCAGGATCTCTCCATGCTGTATCACCTGTGCTGTAATCATTGCCGGGCCACTGATCTGCCATAGCCTCGGGATTCTTGTAGTACTCACGGAAAAGTCCCGTAGGATGGCTGCTGGCATTCCTGATGACGATAGTGCCGACGATACCGTCTTCTACTGAATTGCCGTTCTCGTCAACAAGATCGATATCGTAGATAGGTGTAGGCATACCGGTTGAACCGGGCTTAACATCGATCCAGGGGAAGTTTGCAAAGAGAACGCTTCCCTCCGTCTGACCGAAGCCCTCTCTGATCTCAAGACCCGTAGCAGCCTTCCACTTGTAGAATACTTCAGGGTTTAAGGGCTCACCTGCCATTGAGCAGTGCTCGATGGAGGAGAAATCGTACTTTGTAAGATCTTCCTGGATGAGATAACGATAGATGGTAGAAGGTCCGCAGAAGGAGTTGAGCTTCAGCTTCTCCATGATCTCGAGCATCCTCTTACCTGTGAACTTAAGCGTATCGTATGTAACGTTTACGGCACCGCAGATCCACTGTCCGTAGATCTTGCCCCATGCAAACTTTGCCCAGCCGGAGTCAGCCTGTGTGAGGTGTCTGCAGCCGTCGTAGACCTGCTGCCAGTACTTTGCCGTGATGATGTGTCCCAAGGGGAGCAGATAGTCGTGAAGGATCATCTTGGGCTCGCCTGTAGTACCGGATGAGAAGTAGATGAGCATCGTGTCATCGTTATGTGTTGCCTCATCGCCTGTGGGACGCTCGAATACCTTGGAGGATTTATCAAGATCCGCTGTAAGTGATCTCCATCCTTCAGGTGCCTCGCCTAAGATGCTCTTGTACTTAACTGTTGAGCAGTCAGGCATAGCCTTGTCTACATGCTCCATGATCTGAGGGTCGTCTGCACATACGATCATCTTTACCTCTGCAGCGTTGCAGCGGTAAACGATGTCGTGATACATAAGCTGGAATGTAGCGGGGATAACTACCGCACCGAGCTTGTGAAGACCTACCATTACGAACCATACTTCAGGACGCTGTCTGAGCATCATGAGGACAGTATCGCCCTTCTTGATGCCTAAGTCCTTGAACATATTGGCTGCCTGGTTACTTCTCTCGGATACATCCTTGAATGTGAAGTGCTTCTCGTTGCCGTCGTCATCGCACCAGATGAGGGCTTCCTTATCGGGATCGAGTCTTGCGTATTCGTCTACTACATCGAAACCGAAGTTGAAATCCTCGGGGATCTTAAATTTGAAATTCTTCTTAAAATCTTCGTAACTGTCGAAATCTATTCTCTCGACAAACCTGCTTAATAAATCCATTTACTTATAACTCCATTCGTTTAACCGTTTATGATCGTAAGGAACTTTGCCGTCTCTGTGACTGCACGCTGTCCGTGAGGCTTCTGAGGATTGAAGTAGATGCTGTCTCCTGCCTCGAGCGTAAACTCTCTGTCGCCCACGACGACTTTGATAGCGCCTTCGATCACGTAGTTAAACTCCTGACCGTCATGCTTTACGAGTTCTGCTGTCTCGGACTTTGACAAGGTTACGATCATCGGATCCATCTGGCGGTGCTTGTAATTGAATGCAAGCGCACTGAAGGAATAGCCGGGATAACGCTCGACCTTGACACCGTTACCGCCTCTTACGACCGTATAGTCGTCCATTCTCGGAACATCACCTGTCATAAGGACCGTAGGGTCCACCTTAAAGATCTCTGCCACTTTATATAGAAGGCTTATCGGAATCTCCTTGGCTCCGCTCTCGTATGCAAGATACTCATTAGTATCGACGCCGATTCCGGTTGCGACATCTTCAGCATTTAGCTCGAGGATGTCTCTTAATTCACTGATTCTCTTTGAAATCTGCAGGATATAATCATTCATACTGCGCCTCCTTTATTACTTCTTATATTTAACATCACGCTATTATACATTATTTGGCGTGACTTAACACACTTATTTAAGGGATAGCTCCATCTCGATAAGATTCCAGGAGCCTATAGGCATATCATAGGGCGAGACCTCGCCCACTCGCTTAAAGCCACATGCCTCGTAGCACTTGAGGGCAGCCTTGTTCTTCTCGAAAACGCCAAGACTTATCTTGGACACGGTAAAATTGTCGTATATGAACTGCAGGGCAAGCCTTACAAGGACCTGTCCCTGACCTTTGCCGCGAAGCTCGGGAGATACTATTACAAAACCGAGCCTTGCATGCTGCATAGCTTCATCGGTAAACCTTACGAGGATATGTCCTGTGATCTTACCGTTGCAATCTATCGCAGTAAGCGGATACATCGGAATATCAGAAGGAACGCGTTTGTACTCAAGATCAAGCTCATTCCCGTCTAACGGAAACTTGCATATACGATCGGCCGACCAGAGATAAAGACCGTCTTCATCCTTGATCCAACTCGTTATGATATCTGAATCTGAGCTTATATATTCTCGCAACAACATAATCTGAACCACTTTTTAATCTTGTCAATTGTAGCACAAAACGGCAGAGAATGATATTTGCAGGAATATAAAACGGCAACCCGAAGGTTGCCGCTTAAGTTCTTATTTCTTGTTGTAGCTCTCAGTGATCTCCTTACATACACCGAGGAAGTCGTTATTGATCTTCCTTAATCTGTATGAGAGATGACGGAGGATAACATCTATCTTGCCCGGGCATTCCTCGAAGATACCTACGAGCTCTTCGGGAGCTATTATCTCGACTCTCGTATCGTCTGATACTGATACAGCAGAGAAGCTTCTTACCTCTTCAGCGATCATTCCGACCTCACCGAATATGGTTACCGGATTAAGATCGCAGATATCTTCCTCATCGGGAGTCTTATAGTTCTTGCAAAGGCTTACCGTGCCTTCGTGAAGGATATACATGCAATCAGCGGGATCTCCCTCATTGAAGATGATCATCCTTCTTCTGTAAGACTTGGACTTACCCTTGCCTGCATTACCAAGAGCTGCAAGATCTTCTGCAAGATTCTCGGGAGGAAGCTCCTCCATCTTGCTCTTGTTATTCTGATACATATCGATATGCTTCTTGATCTTGGAGAACAGTGAAGGCTTCTT
>JAIKWA010000126.1 GCA_024685135.1 Saccharofermentans sp. | reverse complement strand
TATTCTCTTGCAGACAATATGGATCTTGCCAAGATAGATCTTGATGAAGCTTCAGGCGATGAGATCCAGGAATCCATCAGGAAGATAATCCTGGATTCCATGACAAACCATATCAAGTATTCCCACAGTAACGGCACCAACTATATAAGGATGACCGTCATCAGATCGAAGCGGACTTTCCTCTATGCGACCATAGGCAGCATGGTCCTTGCCGTGCTCTTAGGTCTGCTCTTTTCTGCCGTTCTGCCTGAAGGCGCAAATAACTTCCTTAACGATAACTTCTTGGATCCTGTCAGCACGATGTTCATGAACGCACTCAAGATGATAGTGGGACCGGTCGTGTTCTTCTCGATCGTCTCCTGCATCGTTCAGTTCTCGGATATCTCATCCCTCGGAAGGATCGGCGGCAAGATCATAGGAACATACATGATCACCACAGCTATCGCTATCGCGGTAGGAATAGGCGTCTTTACCCTGCTTAGGCCGGGAGATGCTTCCATGGCGCAAACACTTGCTGATGATGCATCTGCCATCTCTTCCCAGACCGTAGAAGTATCGATAAAGGATACGATAGTAGGGATAATCCCTTCAGACATTATTACGCCTTTCCTTGAATCCAACATGCTGCAGCTTATCTTCCTGGCAGTCATCTGCGGTATCGCAGCGAGCATGTTAGGTAAATATTCGAAGCTTTTGACAGATCTTTTTACGGCATTTAACGACCTCTTCCTCAAGATCACTGCCATAATCGTTAAGGCCATGCCTATAGCGATATTCTGCTCGATCTTATCCATGATGCTAAGGCTCGGAATCAAGACCATGTTCTCCGTCCTCGGCATGTTCGGAACATTCCTTTTGGGCCTTGCCGTAATGATGTGCATCTACTGCCTGATCCTTATCCTGTTCGGCAGATTAAACCCGCTTCCCTTCATAAAGAAATATGCGCCCTCCATGCTGCAGGTTTTCTCTTTGTCTTCCTCGAGCGCTTCCGTGCCGCTCAATCTCGAAGCTTGCGAGAAGAAGCTCGGCATAAACAAGAGGATATCCTCTCTGTCCATCCCGCTTGGCGCTACGCTTAACATGCACGGTACATGCATATACCTTGCCATATTCGCACTCGCCCTTGCAAAGATCTACGGAGTCGAAGTAACAGGCAGCATGATGATGTCGATGGTAGTCTCGATCTTCATATTATCGGTCGGCGCTCCCGGGATCCCCGGCTCGGGCCTTATCTGCCTCAGCGTGCTCATCACCCAGATGCACGTCCCCGTTGAAGCGATCGGTCTTATTATGGGTATCGACGCGCTGTGCGGCATGTTCAGGACCATGAGCAATTGTTTAGGCGATGTTGCCGTCTCGCTCATCGTTGCCAGGAGCGAAAAGGCCATTGACCTCAAGACATATAAAGACCTCAAGTAAAGCGCTTGGGGCCAAAGTCTTTGACTAAAGCGTAAAAGCGTATCTTCCTTTACTCAAATCCCTTCAAAAGCCTTGCTTTTAGGTTGCAAATAAGCGCCTGATATGATATAAAAAATAGCGATTGGCAAGTGCCGATCTTGAATAGTTAACAATTCTTCTAAGGGCCATGTGAATGAACCCGATGGAGAATAAAAACCAAGAAGGGAAGTACATTCATATGACAGAATTGATCATCGAGAACGTTATCGGTAGAGAGATCCTTGACTCCAGAGGAAACCCCACTGTTGAGGCAGAAGTTACACTCATCGACGGTACCGTTGCAACAGGCACAGCTCCGAGCGGTGCATCCACAGGTGAGTTCGAGGCACTCGAGCTTCGTGACGGCGACAAGTCAAGATACCTCGGAAAGGGTGTTACAAAGGCAGTTGAGAACATCAACACAGTTATCTACGATGCGATCGTAGGTCTCAACGCTTTCGATACATATGCAGTAGACGCAGCAATGCTCGCAGCTGACGGTACAAAGGATAAGTCCAACCTCGGCGCTAACGCTATCCTCGCTGTTTCTATCGCAACAGCAAGAGCAGCAGCTAAGGCTCTTGATATCCCGCTTTACAGATTCCTCGGCGGTTCTAACGCAAACAGACTTCCTGTTCCTATGATGAACATCCTCAACGGTGGTGCTCACGCAGACAGCGCTGTTGATACACAGGAGTTCATGGTTATGCCTGTAGGCGCTCCTTCTTTCAAGGAAGGCCTCAGATGGTGTGCTGAAGTATTCCACAACCTCAAGAAGCTCATCAAGGAGATGGGTGACGTTACAGCAGTTGGTGACGAGGGTGGTTTCGCTCCTAACAAGCTCGACTCTGATGAGGCTGCTATCGAGAAGATCCTCGAGGCTATCAAGGCTGCAGGCTATGAGCCCGGCAAGGACTTCATGATCGCTATGGACGCAGCTGCTTCCGAGTGGAAGTCAGAGAAGGGCAAGGGCTTCTATCATCAGCCCAAGTCCGGTAAGGACTTCACATCTGATGAGCTCATCGCTCACTGGGAGTCTCTCGTAGATAAGTATCCTATCATCTCAATCGAGGATGGTCTCGATGAGGAAGACTGGGAAGGCTGGCAGAGAATGACAGCTAAGATCGGCAACAAGGTTCAGCTCGTTGGTGACGACCTCTTCGTTACAAACACAGAGCGTCTTGCAAAGGGTATCGAGCTCGGCGCAGGTAACTCAATCCTCATCAAGCTCAACCAGATCGGTTCTGTTTCTGAGACACTCGAAGCAATCAAGATGGCTCACAACGCAGGCTACACAGCAGTTACATCACACCGTTCAGGTGAGACAGCTGATACAACTATCGCAGATCTCGCAGTTGCTCTTAATACTTGCCAGATCAAGACAGGTGCTCCTTCACGTTCAGAGAGAGTTGCAAAGTACAATCAGCTCCTCCGTATCGAGGAAGCTCTCGGCGATGCAGCTGTATATCCTCAGATGAAGGCTTTCCACGTTAAGAAGTAATTAACGTAAAGCTGATTAAGCAATAGGTAACCCCGTGTCCTTCCGGATGCGGGGTTATTTGTTTATTGCAATTGCTTTTTCTTTGTCTCGGTCTATTTGTAAACATAAAACCAATTACTGACAAAACCCCACAAAACTGTGCAGGAATATGCTAAAATCGCCGTAATAAAATATGTTTAATAATTCAATAAAGATAACAAAGGAGTGATAACGATGGCCGGACTTAAGGAATTCAAAGAGAAGATGAAGAGCGACAGCGCATTTGCCGAAGCAGTAAGCAAGTGCCGCAT
>JAIKWA010000100.1 GCA_024685135.1 Saccharofermentans sp. | reverse complement strand
TATGGAGCTTCTCCCTGGCGTGATATTTATACATTACATAGAGGACCAACAGCACTATGACGGGCCAGCCGAAGAACAGAAACTCATTGCATCTCATTGCCTCTTTGAACTTGAATTGTGCCATAAGAAGGAACATCCTCGTGATCCCGCACGAAGGACACAAAAGTCCCGTGGTTAAATGGATATAGCACGGGATACTAAGCCCCGTAACTTTGATGAAGATATAGTAAGCTATGCCCGCCAAAGCGGCTATCGCGGCATCTGTCGCTGTCTTTGCGAGAGCTTTCTTATTCACTTTTAAGTCTTCTCTTCTCAAGGGATTTATTACTGTAGTGAAGCTCAAATTCCTGCCTGTTCTTGTGGTAGATATTGTTGAGTATCAGACCTGAGAAGAACGACTGGACTGCTGCAACTCCAACGAAGCCGCAGACGATGAGCGTAGGGAAACGAAGTACGAGTCCGGTATTCAGGTAATCGATAAGGACAGGGATAAAGAAAGCTATGGCAAGGACCATGAGCACTAGAGCTATGCCTCCGAAATATCTTAAAGGTCTGTATCTCTCAAAGAGCCTTCTTATCGTGCCTAATACCTTTATTCCGTCGCTGAAGGTGTTGAGCTTGGACTCGCTGCCGTCCTTCCTGTCACGGTAATCAATAGGGATGCTCTTTATCGCGAGATTCTTGTCTATCGCATGGATGCTCATCTCGGTCTCGATCTCAAAGCCTCCGGAGAGCACCGGGAATGTCTTTACAAACTCAAAGCTGAAGGCACGGAAACCCGTCATTATGTCTGTCAGATCGCTGCCGAAGAAACGGTTTATCGTCCTGCAGACCATCCTGTTGCCCACATTGTGGAAGGGCCTTTTGTTCTCGCTGTAGTAAGTGGAAGACAGCCTGTCGCCTATGACCATATCGTAGTTATCCTTCAAGACGGCCTCTACCATCCCGGGCGCGCTTTCTGCGGGATAAGTGTCATCGGCATCTGCCATTACATAGCACTCGGCGTCTATATCGGAGAACATCCTTCTTATTACATTGCCCTTACCCTGCTTATAGACATTTCTGACGATCGCTCCGGCTTCCTTCGCAAGCGTAACGGAGTTATCTGTGGAGTTGTTGTTATAGACATAGATCTTCGCATCGGGCAGAGCGTTCCTGAAATCCGAGACGACCTTGGCTATGGTCTTCTCTTCGTTATAACAGGGTATCAATACAGCTATCTTGTCCATAGTATCTGCTCTGCCTTCGAAAAATATTTCTTTACAAGTTCAAATATACCACGCATTAACAATAACCGTCAAAATTCCTCTTTAACTGCGCAAAGCCCCTTTTTACCTGCACTCTGCCTTTACTGTTCCGTATGCGAAAATTTTAAGATTTATTTAGGTAGATGCAAACCGGGAGTAAATTCCTTGTTAACTGAAATAATAAAGAACACAAACGGCTCTAAATATAATATAATTGTGAAGGTCAGTCTTGTATTTGAGACTGTCAACCATTAAACATTCAGAGGAGAGTTGTTAAATGACTATCGAACAGCTATATGGTGGGGCTAATATTGAAGATTTTTACATAGGCAAGGTAACACAGGTATACAGGAGCTGCTGTATCGCTCAAGTTGAGAATATTGAGCTCATGACAGACAGGAGCAAGTTAAGTGCATCTGCAACACAAAACTCCATCAACTACTATGTAGTAATCGATTCAACGCAGGGCTTGTTCTTCGGCGAAGTCTTCGAGAACAAGGCCTCAAGGAAGGTGGTATATGGTGATTCTTCCTTGGCAAACGAACAGACAACAGATTACCACGAGATAAGTATAGATACGATCGCTCTCATGGATCCGGACAAGTCAAAGTTCAACCTCTCCGGTTTCAAGACATTAGGAATAACCGATAAGGTTTACGTCGCAACAGACACTATCTATCAGCTCTTCCTCGAATCTCTCGAGTTTGGAGCGGAGAATGACGAATATCTTCCTTCATTTGCTTCATTCATCAACAAATCATCAGCTGAAGTAAGGCTCAAGCCCAGCACACTGTTCAACCGTCACCTCATTTGTATCGGTGCGACCAACAGCGGTAAGTCAACAACAGCACTCGCTATCTTAGATAAGCTCATCACTACAAAGCGTAAGACACTCATAATCGACCCTACAGGCGAGTATGGCAAAGCTTTCTCAGACGACGAGATCACAAAGCTCACCTTGGGTGTAGATACAACGATCTCTCCCGGTAAGGTTACGATGCAGCAGTGGGAGAAGCTCTTCGAGACAACAAACGGCAGCGAAGGTGCCGTGCTCGCAGAGGCTATCACTTCCCTCCGTTATATGCGTAAGATCGGCGAGAATACATACTACTCCAAGATCGGTGAGGACATCGAGGAAGTTCAGGAGAATCTTGCCAAGGTAGGCAAGGACGACACAGAGTTCGACCTCTCCCTTCTCCCCGAGCAGATCCAGGCAGAGTCCGTATGCGAGCCTGACAGAGACAACGACTTCAACTTCAAGTATCGTTACGATACCCTCAAGGCTAATGCCAATAACTCACTCATCCAGAAGATCCAGTATCAGATGACGAACACGAGATTCCTCTCCTTCTTCTCTGATAACCCGGAGATGTACAACCTTCTCGATGTAATCACAGAGTTCGTTCACCTTCCCCAGAGAAGCCTTTATATCGATACATCTTCACTCGGTGCAGCTGAAGGTATCGGCGGCATGGTTATCGACCTCGTAAGTAACTTCGTAATCACTCAGGACAACATCTGCCCCTTCGTCTTCTTTATCGACGAGGTTCACAGATATGCAAAGTCCAAGTATTCTGACGCAGAATTCCACGGCGGTCTTACCCTCCTTGCAAGAGAAGGTCGTAAGAAGGGTATCTTCCTCTATCTGACAACTCAGACCCCTAAGGATGTATCCCCTGTCCTCTTCGGTCAGATCGGTACACTGCTTATCCACAGACTCATGCTCAACGATGAGATCAAGGCCGTTGAGACACACCTTGACGACTATGCGATCAAGCATGTACGTAAGCTCAATCAGGGTGAAGTTATCCTGTCGAGCGTTAATCTCCTGCACAACATGTTCATCCATGTACATAAGTCAGACAGGAAGCAGGACAACGAGACACCTCAGCTCTAATAAAACAGATATTCTTCAATACAAATGCTCCGGAATCTGAAGTGAACCCTTAAAGTTGGACGATATTAAACCGAGTATAAGGACTGATTCCTTGCCTGGCAAGGAGTCAGTCCTTTCAATTTGACCTGAATTCTCTCGTTGTTGTAGTAATCAATGTATTCTTCCATAGCTTTTTGTA
>JAIKWA010000063.1 GCA_024685135.1 Saccharofermentans sp. | reverse complement strand
CAGCTTCTTGTTGAAGTATTTGATAAGGATGGCAATCTCAAGGGCGAAGATGTATGTCTCAATGACATCATGATCGTTAGAGGCGTAAAGCCGCATGTAACCAAGCTCGAGCTTTATATAGATAATCAGAAGGTCGAGAAGTTCTACGGCGACGGTCTGCTCGTATCTACTGCTACGGGTTCATCTGCATATTCACTTGCAGCAGGCGGTCCTTTGCTCATGCCTGACATGAAGGACATTCTCGTAACTCCCATATCGTCTCATACTCTTTACGGCCTTAAGTATGTTGCAGGTCCCGAGAGCATTATAAGGATCGGTGTGGATGACTTTGAGACGGCTCCCATTATCTGTCCTGACGGAAGAGATTTTATCGAGCTGTCGCCATTTGATTCTATTATCATCACCAGATATTCAAAGCCCCTTAAGACGGCAACGCTTAAGAGTGATAACTTCTTCAGCGATGTCAGGAAGAAGATCGTACAAAGAGGTTCTTTCTATGAAAACAGTTAAGAATTCCAGGCAGGAGATGATCATTAAGCTCATCAAGGAACACGATATCTCAACTCAGGAAGAACTGACCAATCTTGTAAGACAGAATGGTTTTGAAGCTACTCAGGCTACATGTTCCAGAGATATAAAAGAACTCGGCATCATCAAGATTACGATGCCGAATAATAACACCAAATATGCGGTCTTGGACAGAACAGGAGATGTTGCACCCGGTAGACTCTTATCGGTATTTGCAAATTCTCTCGTATCAGTTAAGGCTGCAATGAACATCATTGTTATTAAGACTTTGCCCGGTATGGCTCAGGCTGCTGCGTCAGCCTTGGATTCCATACACTTGGAGAACTGCGTCGGCACCATAGCAGGTGACGATACCGTATTCGTGGCTGCAACAGGCGTAAGTGAAGCCGAGGCTTTGGTCAAGACTATTCGTGACATGATGGATTCGGGTGTGGATTTCGCAGGTAAGTTGTAAATGCTCATCAGACTTGAGATCAAAGATTTTGCAGTAATCTCCAATATAGCCTTCGAGCCTTCCTACGGACTTAATGTAATAAGCGGTGAGACCGGTGCAGGTAAGAGCCTTATAGTAGATGCTATAAGTCTCATATTAGGTGCCAAGGCCTCGAAGAATCTCATAAGGACATCTTCTCCTTCCTGCTTTGTCGAAGCATGCTTTGATATAGCTGATCTTAAGGATGAAGAGCTTAACGGGATATTAACAGAGGCAGACATCGAGCCTGACGACGGTATGCTCTATATTAGCCGCACCATCTATCAGAACGGTAAATCCCTCGCAAGGATAAACGGCAGGACCGTTACCTTAAGCGTGCTTAAGCAGATCGCTTCATTCCTTGTAGATATCCACGGTCAGCACGATACACAGAAGATCTTCGATGAGAAGAGCCATGTCGCTTTCCTCGACAGTTTTGCAGGTGAGGAGGTAACTCGGCTTCATTCATCTTACAAAGCAAAGCTTGCTGAGTATAAAGATGTTGTTACCCGTATAAGAGAGATATCCAAATCTCCGGACTATCTCGATAAGAGGAAGGAATATCTCGAGTATGTCATATCCGAGATAGACGAAGCCGGCTTTAAGGACGGAGACGAAGAGAAGCTCTACGAGAAGCGCCAGAAGCTTCTTGATGCAGAGAAGTCTGCAGCAGGTCTGTCCGAGACTTCAGAGCTCTTGTCCGGATCTGAATATTCAAATCCCGTAAGGCAGATCCTTCAGGCGTCCAAGACCTTATCCGAGGTAGCATCCAAGGATAAGCAGTACGAGGGTATCGCTCAGACTTTGCAAAGCCTGTCTCTTGATCTTGAATCGGTTGAATCGGATCTTAATAAGATATTAGATGACTTGGATTACGATCCGGAGATCAAATCAGGTATCGAGCAGAAGATAGGTGTCTTATTCGATCTTAAGGCCAAGTACGGCTCTACGATAAGCGAGATAAATGCCTTCAGGGACAGCTCCAAGGAAGAACTTGATTCTATAGACAGCAATAAGGACCTCTTATCTGACCTTCGAAAGAAGAGTAAGCAGATCGAGAAGGATCTTATAGATGTAGCAAGTGCCTTATCTTCTGCAAGACATAAGGCCGCTACAAGGCTCTCTTCTGAGATCGTAAGAGAACTGTCTGATCTCGAGATGCCTAATTCGATATTCGAAGTAAGCTTTACAGAGCATGAGAAGTCCAGGTATTTCTCATCTGCAGGTACTGAGGATATAGCTTTCCGCTTCAGCGCTAACCCCGGTCAGGAGGTCAGACCTTTGTCTGCAATAGTATCCGGCGGTGAAGCTTCGAGGATAATGCTCGCTGTAAAGAACATCTTAAGCAGATGCGATCTTACGCCTACTCTCATTTTCGATGAGATCGATACAGGCGTATCAGGTAAGGCGAGCGAAGCGATAGCAAGAAAGCTAATGTCCATCTCCACGGAGCATCAGGTGCTCTGTGTAACACATACGGCCCAGATAGCCGCGGCAGCCGACTGCAACTTTCTCTTGTCCAAGAAGATCGAAGGCGGCAATACAATTACTGTCTGCGATGTTTTGGATAACGAGTCCAAGACAACTGAAGTATCCAGGCTCTTGTCAGGATCGGATAAGGATTCTTCTATAAGGCTTGCAACAGATCTTATCGAATCATTCGGCAAATAAGTCTATAAAGCTTTGGGGCAGCTCGCAGCTATACTCTCTTTGAACCTCTTCTATCGGATCGAAGAACTTAAGGTTAGAGCAGTGAAGGGCGCATCTTCCCATTATCCTGTCTATCTTATCGGAATCCTTGAAGCTTGTATTCGGATTATCTATTGAATTCGGTCCGTAGAGACCGTCTCCTGCAAGAGGGTGACCCATAAAGGTGGAATGACATCTTATCTGATGGCATCTGCCTGTGATGAGCTTAAACTCCACCAGGCTTATATCCTTTGCTTCGTTATATTTAAGTGTCTTATATAAAGTCTTGGATTCCTTGCCGTCAGGAGCGCAGTCCCTGATCATGACCGAGCCTTCTCTTCGCCTTATGGGGTAATCGATAAGACCTTCTTCGGGCTCGTACTTACCATAGACAACTGCGGTATAAGTCTTCTTGATATCGCCGTGCTCATGGATCGTGTTATGAGCATAGCCGTTCTTGGCGATGATTATCAGCCCCGAGGTCTCGCGGTCAAGTCTCATTACCGGATGCAAGGTCTTGTCGCTCAGCCTTGTAATAAGCGAATCGTCTAAATGTCCGTGGGTAGGGTGGGTTACTATTCCTGACGGTTTATTTATCACCGCATACCATTCGTTCTCGAAAAGAACAGGTATCTCAGGATCCCTATTTAACTTAAAGTCCGTATCACCAAGCTCGAGATAGAGCCAGTCTCCTGCATTTACCTTATCTACGACTCTGGCATGTATGCCGTTTACATTTACGATACCGTATATCTTAAGGCGCTTGATCATCTGTCCGCTCATGAGGAACTTTTTGCTCAAAATCGCTTTTATATCGCATTTATCGTATGTTTTTGGTATCTGATATCTTATTTTCATTCAATTATTGTATCAAATGTTGACTTTTATTGCGTTTATTTTTACAATACTTAATGGCTTGTCAGAGCCAATTATATTCGTTCTTTGACAACTAAATACATATTGGAGGTGAGTACCAACGTGCCACAACATATTGAGTTTCAGTTAGTAATAACTGGAATCGTTGCTTTAGTGCTTGGTATTCTTTTTGGTGTTGCAGTAGCTACAGTATATTTCAAGAAGGGTTTATCCCGAGATCAGAAAGCACTGGAGGAGGATAAGGCAAAGGCACAGGAGAATGCTAATGCTTTATTGGCAAATAGCCAGAAGGAAGCTGAGAACAACAAGCGCGATTTACTTTTGCAGGCAAAAGAAGAAGTCTCCCGCATGCGTTCAGAATTAGAGCGCGAGGCCAGGGAGAAGAAGCAGGAACTTGCGAAGGAACGCAACAGACTTGAGCAGAAAGAAGAGAACATCGCACGCGTAGAAGCTACCTGTGAACGTAAGCAGGAAGAGATCGAGAAGAAGCAGGCGAATGTCATGGAACTCGAAGCAAGGGCGAAGGATTACGAATCACGTAAGAGAACCGAACTTGAGAGAGTATCAGGACTTTCAGTTGCAGAAGCAAGATCTATGGTCCTCGACGAAGCACAGCGCGAATACAGCCACGACATGGCTCTTATGCTCAAACAGATGGAAGAGAAGACAAAGCAGGATGCCGACAAGGTAGCAAAGGACATTATCGTCAATGCGATCCAGCGTTATGCATCTGATTATGTCTCCGAAGTCACCGTTTCGGTTGTTAACCTTCCTAACGATGAAATGAAGGGAAGGATCATCGGTCGTGAAGGCCGTAACATCAGAGCGATCGAGACGATCACGGGCGTTGATCTGATCATCGACGATACTCCCGAAGCAATCGTTCTTTCATCTTTTGATCCTATCAGAAGAGAGATTGCGAGACTTACTATCGAGAAGCTCGTAGTCGACGGAAGAATCCACCCGGCAAGAATTGAAGAGATGTCTAATAAAGCTAAGAAAGAGCTTAGTCAGACTATCAAGTCAGAGGGTGAGAAGGCTGCATTTGATACAGGTGTAATGAATCTGCATCCCGAGATCATCAAACTTCTCGGTAGGCTTCATTACCGTACATCATACGGCCAGAACGTGCTTCAGCACTCTATAGAAGTTTCATGGCTTGCATCCATGATGGCAGAAGAGCTCGGGCTTGATTCAAATCTTGCCAAGAGAGCGGGCCTTCTCCACGATATCGGTAAAGCCGTTGACTTCGAACAGGAGGGTACACATGTTCAGCTTGGTGTTGATATTGCCAAGAAGTACCATGAATCGGCGAATGTGATCAATTGCATCGAAGCACATCATGGCGATGTGGATCCGCTTTCTCCGGAAGCTGTACTGGTTGCAGCAGCAGATGCTATTTCAGCTGCAAGACCCGGCGCAAGAAGAGAGAATCTCGAGACTTATATCAAGAGGATCGAGAAGCTCGAAGAGATTGCAACAAGCTTCGAGGGTGTTGAGAAGAGTTATGCGATCCAGGCCGGCAGAGAGATCAGAGTTATCGTTACACCTGATAAGGTAAGTGATGATGAGATGGTCCTCAAGGCTCGTGCGATCTGCAGAAAGATCGAAGATGAACTTGATTATCCCGGACAGATCAAAGTAAACGTTATCCGTGAGACACGTGCAACAGATGTTGCAAAATAATTATTAAACTAAGTACCTTTTTATATATTATTTTATCCGCGTTAGGATCACTTTCCGATTTGCAAACAAAGAGGCTTTAAGTTTTTACTTAGAGCCTCTTTTTAGTTTATTCGTGGAAATAAAGTATCTTTTATGCTAATCTTCTATGGTCAAAGGTGGTACCAAATTGAGAATCTGTTTTTTAGGTGACATTGTAGGCGATTGCGGCAGAAGAGCAGTCAGGAATATCCTCCCGGATCTTAAGCGGGATCAGGGTATCGACTGCTGTATTATCAATGCAGAGAACGCAGCTCACGGTCTCGGTTGCAATACCAGGATAATAAAGGATCTTAGTGCCTGCGGATGCGACTGTATAACGCTCGGTAATCACACCTTCTCCAAGAGCGGTTTTGCCGAAGAGATAGGCAGTATCGGCAACTGCGTAAGGCCTTCCAATATCTCACCCTCGTGGCCCGGCAAGGACTATTTTATCTTCGAGAAGGATGGAGAAAAGCTCGGTGTTATCAATCTCTTGGGTCAGGTGTCCATGAACAACTATGCCGACAACCCTTTTGTAAAGGCAAAGGAGCTCTGCGCAAAGCTTAAGGAGATGGGCGTTGATTCTATCTTCGTCGATTTCCATGCAGAGGCTACCAGCGAGAAGATCGCTATGGGATATTTCCTTGACGGCATAGCAAGTTGTGTCGTCGGGACCCATACTCACGTGCAGACAGCTGATGAGAGGATCCTTCCCGGCAAGACAGGTTATATAACGGACTGCGGAATGTGCGGAGCTTATGAATCCGTACTCGGTATGGATGTAAGCTGCTCTCTTACAAGGCTTGCTGACAAGCTTCCTTGCCGCTACGAGCCTGCTACGGGACCTGCAATGGTTTGTGGTATCATCATAGATGTCGATAATTCAGGGAGATGTTTATCTATTAAACGGTTTTGTGAATATGAATGAAGAACATAACGGCAGACAATATGTATTAACCTTCAGCTTTCTGATGCTGATACTTGTAATAGCAGATCAGTTCACCAAGAGGATAATAACATTTAAGCTCGACCTTCTTGAACAGAAGGTACTTATAAAGGATTTCCTGTCCTTTTACTATTGCACAAATACGGGAAGCGCCTTCAGCTTCCTCGCAGATAAGACCTGGGGAATATATGTGCTCTCAGCGATATCTCTTATCGTGGGGCTCATAATCGTATATGTGATGGTATTTGCAGCAAGAAGGAAGATGCTCCTGATATCGACATCTCTTTGCCTCATAGCTGCAGGTGCCTTCGGCAATCTCGTAGACAGATTTACTCTGAAGTACGTTATCGATTTTATCAGGTTCGACTTCGGTTCATGGACCTTCCCGATCTTCAATTTTGCTGATATATGCGCAGTTATCGGTACGATAATGTTCGTGCTCATCGTACTGTTCGGCAAGGACAGATTCGATCTGTTCTGGCAGGAGCTTACAGATCTTCTCAGGAGAAGCAAAAATGCCTGAGATAAAGTATATATCTGACATTGCAGGCGTAAGACTTGACGTTTATATCGCAAGCAAGGACGATCAGTATTCCCGTTCTTTCTATAAGCAGCTCATAAAGGACGGCAAGGTAATGGTTAACGGTCAGATCCCTTCCAAATCAGGCGTTCTTCTTGAAGCAGGAGATGAGATCGTTATCGATATGCCGGAGCCTGAAGTAACAGAGAACATAGCTCAGGATATCCCGCTTGATATCGTATACGAGGATTCGGATCTTCTCGTTATCAATAAGCCTCAGGGCCTTGTTGTCCATCCTGCGGCAGGTCATAAGGACGGCACATTGGTAAATGCTCTTCTCGCTCATTGCGGAGATGAGCTGTCCGATATCAACGGTGTCATAAGACCCGGAATCGTTCACCGTATCGATAAAGATACTTCAGGACTCATGCTCGCATGCAAGAATAACGATACGCACTTAAAGCTCGCGGATATGCTCTCAAGACATGAGATAGTCCGTGAATACAGAGCGATAGTCTATGGCGTTGTAGCTCCTGACAGAGGAACCGTAGACGCTCCCATAGCCAGATCCGATAAGGACAGAAGGAAGATGGCAGTTGCCAAGGACGGCAAGCCTTCCATAACTCATTTTGAGGTTATACAAAGATATACGGAAGCAACGGACCTCTCTTTGCTTCTTGAGACAGGCCGCACTCACCAGATAAGAGTTCATATGAGTTATATTGGTCATCCTGTTGCAGGCGATCCCGTATATGCTTCAAGAAGGGATAAGTTCGGGCTTGAAGGTCAGGCTCTGCACTCTGCAAGCGTTACATTCACTCATCCCGGGACCGGTGAGCAGATGCACTTTGAGGCACCTTTGCCTGACTACTATACAGCTCTTCTGTCAAAATTAACTCCTCTTAAAGATTGACGATTTATCTCGTTAGCTTATAATTTTATTATAATAATTTAAGGGGTCTTATGAGCGAACGTATAGAGAATATCAGCGCTTCCGATCTTACGGTTGTAAATTACTTCTCAAGGATATCCGGCAAACTGGATGTTCAGCTTGAGATATCCGGTAACGATATAGTTATCGAAGGTTCGGACGGACTTGCCAGATTAAGGGCAAGGAACTGTATCGAAGCCATTATCGAACTTTCCAAAGAAGACGAGATAGACATATTACTCGTGGATTATCTTATCTACCTTGCCCAGATAGGCAAGATAGAAGAGTTCATGGCAATGGGTGACGACGTGTTCTATACGACTCCTCACGGCAGACCCGTCAAGGCCAAGACTTTGGGACAGAGATTCTATGTCGATTCCTTAAGAAGATCAGAGCTTGTAATATGCGCAGGTCCCGCAGGTACCGGTAAGACCTTCCTGGGCGTTGCCATGGCAGTCAAGGCATACAGGAATAAGGAAGTCTCGAGGATAATACTCACCAGGCCTGCTATTGAAGCAGGTGAGAGATTAGGCTTTTTGCCCGGTGATATAGAAGAGAAGGTAAACCCTTATATGAGGCCTATCTACGATGCCCTTCAGGCTTTGCTCGGAGATGAGCTTTTCGAGAGGCTCTACGAGAAGGGGATAATAGAGGTTTCTCCTCTTGCATTTATGCGAGGAAGGAACTTGGACGATTGTTTTGTCCTCTTAGATGAAGCTCAGAATACAACGATAGAACAGATGAAGATGTTCCTTACGAGACTCGGTCTTAATTGCAGGGCATGTGTATGCGGCGATTTTACTCAGATCGATCTTCCCCGTGGCACCGAGAGCGGCCTTCGCGATGCGATGAAGGTCTTAGAGGGCATAGAAGGCGTAAGTCTTGTAACACTTTCAGGTTCTGACATAGTCCGCAACAGTCTTGTGTCAAGGATCGTAGCTGCATACGACAAGCGTGATAAGGAGAAGCGTTATGAGTAACAAAACCACATCAGGACGCAGGATCATCAATATCATATCGATAGTGCTGATGATCGCCGTAACGATCGGTCTCGTATTCTATGGTTCTCTGCCTGAGAGCTACAATTACAAGGTAGGATCTGTTGCAGAGAGCGATATCTACGCTCCTAGAACCTTCGTTGATACCTACGAGACAGAGCGTCAGGCCGTGATCGCAAAGGGCCTTGTTCCTGCCGTATTTATAAGATCCGATAATATCGCTGATACCAATATCGATAATGTTAATGCCTTCTTCGATCTCGTAGATCAGGAGAGATCCATAAGCTCCACAATGGATCTTACGGACGAAGCAGCGGCTTCTGAGTTATCCGTCAATGTCAGCCAGTCATTAGGCGCAACGATCGCTCCTGAAGATCTTATCGTATTCTTCAGCATGACACATTCATCATTCCGTTATATCAGGGATAAGGCGGTCACTATGGCCGAGCTCATCATGATCGAAGATG
Organism: Saccharofermentans sp.; assembly: GCA_024685135.1. Lineage (GTDB taxonomy): Bacteria > Bacillota > Clostridia > Saccharofermentanales > Saccharofermentanaceae > Saccharofermentans. Next base: position 17,107 of record JAIKWA010000063.1, on the reverse strand, counting down.
TTAACGAGGGAATACTCACAAGCGCGATAGAAGAGCAGATAGACGCATTCAAGGTGGCATCTCCTTCATATTCAACATATGCTGATGCCATTGGTATCGTACTCAGCAAGATCATGCAGCCTAACTCGGTATTCGACGAAGAGGCGACAGAAGATGCCGCTAATAACGCTTATCTTGCCGTGATAAACGATCCTGTCACCGTAAGCAAGGGATCTAAGATCGTAAGTTCAGGCGAGGTCATAACCGAGCATTCATACAGCAACTTATCTGACTTGGAGCTCATAAGGAGCGGCGCTTTTAACTTCGTATTGCTCCTGCGTGTTGCAGCTTATATCCTTACGATCGCCTTCGGACTTGTCGTATATCACAGAAGTGTAGGTGGCAATCTCACGAGCAATCCGAGAGTATACTTTATGATGCTCATCTCCTTTATAGTTCCGGTTGCTGCATCTATCTATCTGTCTGAATTATCAGGCAGGTTCTGCATATTCTTATTCTTTACCGCGATAGCATCTACTTATCTCGGAACATTCACGGGCTTTGTACTCTCCATATCACAGCTTCTTGTTGTATGGCCGATGTATTCCTTCGATATCGAAGTATTGTTTATCAACATCATCGGTATTACGGTCTGCGCTGCCATAGCAGGCAGAAGGGACAAGGTCTCATCATCTGCTACATTGATACTTATCCCGACACTCACTTGCCTTATGTCGGCAATGGCTTACGGCTTCTTTACAGGCCATACGAGAGACGAGTTTATCAACTCCGGTATCTTTGCGATCATAAGCTCGGTATCTTCACTCGTTGCGGCAGTTGGTATCATGCCTATCTATGAGCTTGTCAGCAATACGGCATCGCCCGTTAAACTCATCGCATTAAGCCAGCCGGGACAGCATCTGCTCAAAAGACTCTTCCTTGAAGCTTCAGGTACCTATTCTCATTCAATGATGGTAGCAAATCTTGCAGACTCCGCAGCAGAAGCGATCGGAGCTGACGCGCTTCTTTGTAAGGTTGCATCTTACTACCACGATATCGGTAAGCTCGAGAATCCACAGTTCTTTACTGAGAATCAGCACGACGGTAAGAATCCTCACGATAATCTTCCCATCATGCAGAGCGTTAAGATCATTACCGCTCATCCGGGCATCGGCGTAAGGCTCGGCAAGAAGGAGCATCTGCCTCAGGCTATTATCAATATCATCGACGAGCACCACGGAACTACATATCCCGGATACTTCTATAACAAGGCTTGTATGGAGGCGAAGGCCAAGGGTCTTGAAGAGCCTCTTGTAGATAATTTCAGATACCCGGGCCATATTCCTTCCTCAAGAGAATCAGCTATCGTCATGCTCGCAGATACTACGGAAGCTGCCGTTAAGTCTACGGGCGTAAGTGATCCCGACAGCGCTGAGAAGCTCATAAGGAAACTCGTAAAAGCCAAGATCGAGCAGGATCAGCTCATTAATTCCGGCCTGTCCTTCGACGATCTTGAGAAGGTTATACTTGCGTTCAAGCAGGTATATGCAGGTCTATTCCATGAAAGGATCAAATACCCTGATGCAAATAAGAACAGTAAATCTTGACGGTTTAACAGATGAGCGTTTTGCCGAAGTAACCAAGATAGCTCAAGACGTAGCAGATATCATCTCTTCAGGCGCATATACGGATAAAGCATTCGATAAGTGTCTTGCTAATTCATATGCAGTCTTATCCTTCGTTACTCCCGAGCAGATAAGAGAAGAGAATAACGAGACAAGACAGATAGACTCTGTAACGGACTGCCTGTCCTTCCCGCTTATAGAGATGCGTGACGGTAAGCTCTTAAATGAACTTAACCAGTGGGATTTCGAGCAGACGGAAGAAGGGGAGACCTTGCTTCCTTTAGGCGACATCCTTATCAATCTTACAAAGGCGGGGTCTCAGGCAGAAGAATACGGTCACAGCATTACGCGTGAGATCGCTTTCCTCATTGCGCATTCTGCTCTTCATCTTTTAGGCTACGATCACTTAGAGCCCGGGCAGGAGAAGACAATGATAAGGTGCCAAAAGGACATCATGAACAAGATGGGCCTTGCAACCGGAGATGAGATGGAAGATGCATCCTTAAACGAGATGACAGATCATTCAGGTGATATCGCTCTTCCTGCAGGAACTCCCTGTGATCACTGCGGTTACTGTGCCATCATCGGCCGTCCTAATGTAGGCAAATCAACGCTTATCAATTACATTACCGGCATGAAGGTTGCGATAGTATCTCATAAGCCTCAGACTACGAGGACAAATATCAGGACTATATATAACACTGAAGATTCTCAGATCATATTCGTAGATACTCCGGGTGTACATAATCCTGATTCCAAGATGAATAAGATAATGGTGGACCGCTCCTTCAACAGCGCTATCGCTTCAGATGTGGTGCTTCTCCTGGTTGATGCGAGGTTTAATAAGCCCGGCAGCGTCGAGAAGCGTCTTATAGAGCTTTGCCGCGAGAACAAGAAGAAGGTTATCCTTGCAGTCAACAAGGAAGACGAGGTAAAAGGTGACGGCCTGCTTCCTATTATCGCATCCTATTCAAGCCTTTACGATTTTACGGATGTAGTTCCGATAAGTGCAAAGACCGGAAGAAATGTGGATACTCTTCTCAAGGTAATATCAGATAGTCTTCCCGAAGGCTGCCGTCTTTTCGATACCGAATATATGACGGATCAGACTGAGCGTGAGATCGCACAAGAGCTCATAAGAGAGCAGCTTTTGCATTACACGGATCAGGAAGTTCCTCACGGCTGCGCGGTAAATATCACGAACTTCAGCGAGCGAGGCGATAATGTCTTGGACGACTACGACAGGGATATGGTCCTTATTCAGGCTGATATCATCTGTGAGAGGGAGTCTCATAAGGGCATAATCATCGGCAAGAACGGTCAGATGATCAAGCGTATCGGTACTGCCGCAAGGAAGAATATAGAGAGGATGCTCGGCTGCAAGGTCTATCTTGAGCTCTTTGTTAAGGTCAGATCCGACTGGCAGAATAACGATACCTTCTTAAGAGAATTCGGCCTTTCCGAAGAAGAGCAGTAATGGATTCCATAAGCTCCAGGGGCATAATCTTAAATTCCCGCGAATACAAGGATAAAGACAGGCTCGTATCGGTCCTGAGCAAGGATCACGGGCTTATTACCATCTGCGCAAAGGGCTGCGGCAAGCAGGGCTCAAAGAACGCCTTCATGTCGATACCATTTATGGTGATAGATTTTGTATGCTCCATATCCCACGGTTACTACTATCTCAAAGACGGAAGCATCGTTGAGAACAACTCGGGGATAATGAACTCTCTTGAATCGCTTACCACGGCTTCGCACTTTGCTGAGTGCCTCATGGATTCGTCCCTGCCAAGCGAGAATTCCAGGGAGGCTTATGAGCTTGCGGCATACGCATTCTATTCGATCGCAACAAGGCCTCAGGATTACAAAGTCTTATACAGCGCCTTTAACTGGAGGCTACTTACCATCGTTGGATTTACCATCATATACGAGGATATAGATCCCAAGCTCAGATACCGTCCCGGTATGTCCGGCGGCGATATCAGATACGATAACAGCGGAATATCAGGAAGGGCAGTGCAGGCTCTTAATTTCTTTGCCACATGCTCTCTTGCAGAGCTTTTTGCAGTTAAGCTTACGGATGATATAGCAGACGAATTGAAGGCATTTACCCACGATTATCTCTGCACTCAATTTGATAAGGAATACGACGCTTTAAGCGTGCTTGAAGACCTTAATAACTAGCAATATCAGATCTTCCAATGCTCAGGATAAAGAGTAATATATTCAGGCTTCTCGAGCCTGTCGTCTATCAAGAGGGCAAAGCCTGTGTCTTCTTCGGTCCTTATGACTCTTCCGACGGCCTGCAATACCTTCTGCCAGCCGGGGAAGCGGTATGCGAATGCAAAGCCGTCTCCTAATCTCTCCGAATAATAGTTTGCAAGGATCTGCCTCTCCGGTGTGACCTTGGGGATACCTGTTCCCACGATTATTACTCCGGACAGCTTATCTCCTACAAGATCTATTCCTTCGCCGAAGTTGCCACCTAGTACGCATGCACCCAATAAAACGCCTGCAAAGCGCTCTTCGAAGCTGCCTAAGAATTCCTGCTTGTCTTCGTTTGTCATTGAAGGGAACTGGCATATTACCTTATAAGGAATCCCTTCAGATCCGGACAGGAGCTCGAACTTCCTTGTCACCTCAGGCATTATCATGTTCATGTATTCGAAGGAAGGGAAGAATACCATAAAGTTGCCCATGCGGTTTGTAAAACATGAGCATATCCTGTCTATAAGATCTTCCTTGGTCTGATACCTGTTCTTGTAAGTCGTTGAGATATCTGTATCTATCATGATCTCCAGATTCTCGGAAGGGAAGGGCGAGGATAATCTGAGCTCAGATACATAATCCGCATCCTTGCCGACGATGCAGTTTCTGTAATATTCAAAAGGCGTTAAGGTTGCAGAGAAGAATACCACTGCAAGCCTGTCACAGATTATCCTGTTCATCTTCGAAGAAGCATCGAGACAATCGAGCTTGAGTATAAGATCTCCGTCAGATGTCCTCTCGGCGCAGGTAATATATGAATTATCGAATTGCAGCTCCAATATGGTAAGGAAATACCTCGACTCGAAAAAAAATTCCATCGCAGTCTGCCTTGCCTGGCCCTGCTTCATGTTATCCAATACGGGAGACAGCTCATGGATAATGTACCAGAGCTTTGCATAGAGCTTCCTTGGAGGCTCTCTCATTCCTTCCCAGTTATCTGTCATTAAGATCTTGCGCTCATCCTGAGCTTCTATAACTTTGAAGGCGGATTCTTTTGAGATAAAGCACATATTGATATTGTCGAAGTACTGCCTGAGCTGCAACAGAAGAGCCTCTATCTTGGGATTGATGCCCTTGAAGTCCCCGATCATCTTATTAATGAGCTTAAGCGACAGTGAGGCAGAGAACATATCCCTGCTCCTGTCGATCATGTTATGTGCCTCGTCTGCGAGGACAACGGTCCTGCCGTCATCTAATTCATCTGACATAAGAGATACTCTCGGATGGAAGATGTGATTGTAGTCGCCTATAACTACAGAAGCATACTTCATGGACTCTACCATCAGTTCATGAGGACATATCTTATGCTTTGCAGCAATATCCTTTATAAGCTCGGGAGTAAGTTCGTCGTGGACCAATATATCCTTTATCGCAGGCTTGAGCCTTGAATAGAAATCCTTGGCAAGAGGACAGAACTTCGAATCGCACATTGTCTTATAAGGGCAGATCTGCTCTTTGTTCATGAGCATCAGAGATCTTATGATAAGTCCCTTGCTCCTCATATCGTTTATCGCTTTGGAGGCTACGCCTCTTGTTGCCTGTTTGCCCGTCAGATAGAATATCTGATCGTATCTGCCTCTTAAAAGACCCTTGATAGCAGGGTAGAGGGTGGATATGGTCTTACCGGTTCCCGTGGGGGCTTCAACGAATAAAGCTTCCTTGGAGGTAAGTGCGATAAGCGTCCTCTTCATGAATTCCTTCTGTCCCGGCCTTACCGAAGGATAGGGGAATCTAAGAGATTCTACGGAAACAAGCATTGACCTTCTGTAATCAATGAGCTTTAACGCAAATTCGGCAAACTCCGAGCAGGTCTCCTCCCAGAATTCATTAGCTTCCTCGTATCCCATGACGAAGGTATCTTCGTAAGCTTCAAGACTGGTTATAGATACATATCTCAAGGTGAGCTTTACATTGAGGCAATCTGAGTTATTGAACAGATACATCGCTCCATAGAGCTTGAGCTGTGTCAGATGCTCGTTCCTCACCAGAGCCTTGAAGTTATTCCTCGTGGAATTGAAGGACTTGATCTCGAAGATATGAGGGTCTTTGTTCTTCTCTAAGATAAGAGCATCGATCCTGCCGCGGACATTAAGGTCCAAGCCATCTGATCCTTCGTATGTCCAGCTTAAGGAGTCTTCTGTGGTGCATGAGGCCTTATACTGTTTCTTAAGATCCTGGAATATCCTCACATGAAGCCTTGTGCCTTCGATGCCGGAGACACTGCCGTATGAGCCTCCGGACAGATCTCCCGAACGCGCAACAAACTCTGACAGGTTAGTAACTGAAACTGATATGGCGTCTGACATACGTTGATTATATCCCAAATACACATTGAAAATTAACGGATATTGTAATAAAATGTGCAGGCACGCAGATGTGGTGGAATTGGCAGACGCGCTAGCTTCAGGTGCTAGTGGAGGCAACTCCGTGCGGGTTCAAGTCCCGCCATCTGCACCAATCATCATGAAGTTACCCCCATAAGTTGGACAGAGATGTTACAATTTACGGGGGTACTTTTATGCTTAGAACAAGAGAAACTAAGTTAGAAATTGTAAAAAAACACCTGGAAGACGGAATAACGTTGAAAGAATTGTCAGATGAATATGGAATGCATACGTCTGATATTAAGTATTACATTGCTCTTTACAGGAAACACGGAGAAAGAGTCTTTACCAATGAGGGAATTAAGACATATTCTCGCGAGGAGAAGTTAAAAGCAGTAAAACGATATATCAACGGGAATGAGTCTTTAAGGAAAATATCCGTTGATTTGGGCCATACGGATCCGGGTGTATTAAGAGATTGGGTAAGGAAATATCGTGCAGGGGGAGAAGAAGCACTGCAGGATAGTACCAGTAGAAGGAACTATCTGTTACACGAAGAACGTCAGGATAAAATTGCAAGTGACGAATTAAAAGAGAGGATAAAGTACCTCGAAGCGGAGAACGAATACTTAAAAAAATCGTACTCCCTAATTCTCGAGAGAAACAGACAGTCCAAGAAAAAGTAAAGGTAATCTGTGAATTAAGGGAGAAGTATTCTCTCAAGATGTTACTTGAAATAGCCAATCTGCCGCGTTCCACGTTTAATTATGTTAAGAGTCACATGGACGATAAAGCCCGTAAGGATGAAGCTATTCTTAAAGAAATAGAGAGTATCTTCAAAGAAAATAATGGTAAATACGGATATCCGCGAATAACAATCGAGTTACAGAATAGAGGCTACAACATCAATAAAAAACGTGTGGCCAGGATAATGCGAGAAAACAACATAAAAGCTGTAAAAAGAAAACGAAGATATAACTCGTACAAAGGAACTGTGGGTAAGCTTGCACCTAATATCCTTAACAGAGACTTCTCTACTACAGGTCCATATCAGAAATTAGGAACGGATGTTACTGTGTTTATAACGCCACATGGGAAGCTTTATCTGTCACCGATAATAGATTTCCATACCAGAGAAGTGCTTGCATATGACCTGTCAGAAAATCCCAATATGCAGCAGATCAGGAGAATGCTGGATAGATTGGTAAAGAAACATGGCGATTATCTTACCGGAGCTATTATGCATAGTGATCAGGGGTGGCAATATCAAATGTTGTATTACAGGAAGTTCCTAAAGGAACACAAGATAACTCAAAGTATGTCGCGCAAGGGCAACTGTCTGGATAACTCACCAACAGAAAACTTCTTTGGAAGACTGAAGACAGATATGTATTACGACAGAGAGTATTCATTTAAGTCACTGAAAGAGCTTAAACAAAACATCAGGAAATACATCAAGTATTACAATGAAGAAAGGATAGTTACCAGATTAAGAACAAACCCAACGAACTGCAGAGACAGCTACTTTGAATCTGTGATATGATGAGAGTTGAGAAAACACTGTCCAAATTAATGGGGCAAGTTCAATGCCTGTAAACACTGCGTTTGCAGGTATTTTCATTCTTTGAAAAACTGCCGGTTTCAATGCGGATCGCTCCGTTAGATTTTGAGCGTGTAAGACTTATTTCGCTCTCGAATCCTTCAAAACCCTTGTATTTATTGACTTTCTATGGATTGCGAGGTAATAAGCGTCAATTTGCGATATTGCTCCAAAAATTCTAATCAAGCAAGTTTTTCCTCGTCTTTCAAAACCTCAGAAGCCCTGTCATTATTGGCTTTCCAGGGACTTGAGAAGTCTGAATCCGGAAGGCCTAAATGTCGCTCCAAAGTCATTGAAGACGATATCTTTGCTGAGAAGTCAAGATGGGTATAGATGTTAGCCGTGGTGCTAAAGTCACTATGCCCCAGCCACTCCTGCACGCTCTTGAGTGGAACTCCGCTTGCTACGAGTAGACTTGCGCAGCTGTGCCTCAGATCGTGGAATCTTATATATCTCTTTCCTCGCTGCGCTTTCAGATCAGAGCGTACAACTTGTTAAGCTTTATCCCGAAGGACCATGCGATACCCGTTTTTGAAAATACGGCATAAGGAAGATATATGCTTATTGCAACCGTCATGGTCTGTTCATGCTTAAGAAGTAATCAATCTTTTGAATAGGCGGGCCTAAGTCCAGAATCTTCATCAAGTTATTTTTGCTTGCATGGTATAATTCTTGCCAAAGGGGTAACTCTTAGACAACAAAATCATCAGATTAACAGACAAGGATGTCCCTGGGTGATCAACACTCAGGGACCTCTTTTTTGCGATCGGTACCGCATAGCGTTCATGAACAAACGGGTTCTTCTTCATCGACTATCCATGTAGTGTCAAAAGTCATAAAGCGTTACTTCTGCCAGAAGTAACAAAACCTACGCACGTCATTTCCTCAGTTTCTCTGAAGATTTTTACATTATTTGCAATTGTCCCACTACTCCAGATTCTTGCTATGTTTCAAATATTGACTTGACAATAGATTAATTCTGGTTATCATTAAAAACGATGTTATGAAACACTGTTTTAGAAACGGTGTTTGAAATTGTGTATTTCAGGAGAAACCTATGGCAAACCGAATTGAAGGTTATGATGAGCGAATAATAGAATGTGCACAAAAGGAATTCCTTGAGAAAGGTTATAATGACGCATCACTTCGAAATATAGCAAAAGAAGCTGATGTCAGCACCAGCACCATGTATACAAGATTCGGTGACAAGGAAGGCATGTTTCAGTACCTGATCTCACCTACAGAGGAACTTCTTGTTTTTTTAGAAAAAGCACTTGAAAAATATTTTTCAATGAATGTGGATGCTCAACAGGAACAATATGAAGAAAGTGGGGAAGCAGGTTTTGATGCGATTATGGATATTATCTATGCAAATTATCCTGCCTACAAGCTTCTTGTGTCATGTTCACCAGGAGATATTTACATGGACTATCTCGAAAAGGTTACAGCTATTGATGTGAAGTATACTCTGCTTTTCCTTAAGGAGAGTGATAGTTTAGCTCTTCGTGAAGGAAGAATAAATGAAGGATTTTGTCATGTCGTTTCCACAGCGTTCTATTCGGCGTTGTTCCATTGTGTGGAGCACGATATGTCAAGAGAGGAAGCAGGGAAATACATTAAAGAGCTTAGAAATTTTTATGGCAGAGGCTGGTCTGAGTATTTCAAGAACACGTAATTTTTTTGGGCTATGAGTTAGTCATCACTAACCTTAGATAATACATTCAACATATCATAGGAGGAAAAAATGAACACAGCAGTAAAAGAGGAAAGCAAAAAAATGGGGGTAAAAGATCTGATTACGGTGGGTATTTTTACCGTAGTCTACTTTGTCATCTTTTTCATCAGTGCAATGACGGGAATGGTGCCGATCATGGCAGTATTCTATCCGGTGCTTATTGCTCTACTTGCAGGAATTCCGTGTATTCTGTTCTTCACAAAAGTAAAGAAGTTTGGAATGATTACGATTATGGCAACACTGTCAGCATTGCTTCTTTGGCTTATGGGATATGGTTACATGGGAATTTTTACCGGTGTTGCTTTTGGTCTGGCAGCTGATTTTATATTGAAATCCGGTAATTATAAAAGTTTCCTGAAAATGGTAATCGGATATGTAGTCTTTTCTGAATGGGTAATTGGCACACAGCTTCCGATGTTTATCGGAGCCGAAGCATATGCGGAAGCATTCAGAGAAACCCAGGGAGATGCGTTCGTTGACGGACTTGAAAAATTGATAAGCTGGGGAATGTGCGGAGTGGTTATTGTTGCAACAGCTGTAGCAGCCGTTATCGGTGCATTCATAGGAAGAGCAGTTCTTAAGAAGCATTTTGAGAGAGCCGGAATTGCTTAATGAACAGATTGGAAAGCGGCAACGAGGAGGCTCTTATAAATTTTGATCCGAGGACAAAACTTATGCTCCTCCTCGTTGTTAATACAGTAATCATATCAGACAGTAAAAGCTTGCTTATAAGCGGCTTGAAGATCGCGCTTGTAATACTTGTACTGTTTCTTCTCATCGACGTGAAGAAAATAAAGATGTCTGTCACGTATGTCTTGATATATCTTCTCGCTACGGGAGGAGACTATATTCTGATATCAGGAAGAATAAACGGCATGAGTGCCGGAGGTCTGACGCTCAGGATACTGGTATACCTTGTAGTACGCATGCTTCCGAGTGTAATGCTGGCTTGGTTTGTTCTTCATACTACAAAAGTCAGTGAATTTATCGCAGCCATGCAGAGAATGCACTTTCCGCAGACAATTACTATTCCGTTTGCGACTATTTTTCGTTTCTTCCCTACACTTGCGGATGAATACTTGTCCATTCAAGATGCTATGAAAATGAGAAATATCCGTTTCGGAACTGATGTTGTGGCAGGAATAGAATACCGAATGGTGCCATTGTTGGTATCTGTTACGAAGATCGGTGACGAGCTTTCTGCTGCTGCTATGACACGCGGGCTGACAACTGAAAACAAGCGCACAAGCTACAGTGAAATTGGTTTTCACCTGCAAGATATCATTTGTTTCATTTTGATGGCGGCAAGTGTTGCGATTTTTGTGATAGGGCTGTTACGGGGGTGAAACGATGATAGAAATAAAAGACGTTTCATTCGAATATGCCGGTTCTGAGCAAGGAAAGTCACTTGACCATGTATCACTTGTTATCCCAAAAGGAAAGGTGACGGTTTTATGTGGCCGTTCAGGATGTGGAAAAACCACACTGACAAGACTTATCAACGGTCTTGTTCCATATTTCTATAAAGGTGAAATAACGGGTGATATTCTGATCGACGGAGAAAGTGTCCTTGAAAAGAATGTACAGGAGCGTGCGGGAAAGGTCGGTTCAGTATTCCAGAATCCGAGATCGCAGTTTTTCAATGTTGATTCCACAAGTGAATTAGTTTTCGGCTGTGAAAACATGCAGTTTTCCCGCGAAGATATGGAAGAACGTCTAAAGTCCACCACTGAAGTTTTTGATATTGGGGATCTTATAAATAAAAGTCTCTTTAAAATGTCGGGCGGTGAGAAACAAAAAATAGCATGTGCTTCCGTATCAATGCCGGATCCGGATATTTATGTACTTGATGAGCCGACTTCCAATCTCGATCTGGTTTCCATAAAGGAATTGGCCATAATATTGGCAAAATGGAAATCAGAGGGTAAGACAGTTATCGTAGCTGATCATAGACTGAATTACCTTGAAGAAGTCGCTGATAAAATTGTCCTTGTAGATCAGGGACAGATAGTATGGGAAAAAGATGCAAAAGACTTTTTTGCGATGCCTGACAGCGAAGCGCATTCATACGGACTTAGAAGTCTTGAAGCTTCAGTAAAGATATCGGAAGGAATTCCCGAAAACGAACAAAGGAAGACATCATCCCTTACCATCAAGAATCTTGATTTTACTTACGAGGACGGCAGTGGTGTTCATATAAAAAATCTTGTGTTGCCGATGGGACGCATTATAGGTGTTGTCGGCGAAAACGGAGCCGGCAAGAGTACTTTTGTAAGATGCCTTTGCGGATTACAGAAAAGCAGCGGTTCTTTTTATATAGACGATAAAAGGTTATCTCCGAAGGAGCTACTTAAAGAAAGCTACCTTGTGATGCAGGATGTTAATCATCAACTCTTTACAGAAAGTGTCGATGAGGAAATTAGAATCAGTATACCTAAAGGGAAAAAAGACACACAAGATGATGTGGTAGACAGTCTTCTGAAGACTATGGATCTTACCGAGTATGGAAAGCTTCACCCCATGTCCTTATCCGGAGGTCAGAAGCAACGTGTTGCTGTAGCGACAGCTCTTGCATCAGATAAGCGGATACTCTTTTTTGATGAGCCGACAAGCGGTCTTGACTATGAACATATGAAGGCGTTTTCCGAAAGATTAAAAGAAGTGAGGAATGCCGGTACTACACCGATTGTTATCACGCATGATTTGGAACTGCTTGCGGACTCATGTGACTATTTGGTTCTTATATCAGAAGGAGAGGTCAAATGGAGCGGAAAATGCGACGATGATACGCTCCGCAGAATAGAAGAACATTTTGAAAATAAATGTTTTCGATCAAACAAGCATAAGGAGACAAAAATGGAGAAACAAAAAAGTCCGATCGCCAGAGTATGGGAGCTTGGTGAATCTGGACATAAACAGATCACGATTTCAATAGTACTGGCAGTACTTGGAGTGCTTGCCGGTATTGTCCCGTATGTTATGGCGTCAAAAGTAATAAACCTATTGATTGCCGGAGAGAAAGATCTGTCCTTATTTATTCCATACATAATAGCAGGACTTATAGGGTATCTGCTTAACACTTTTCTTTATACAGGTGCCCTTGGTATATCCCATAAGGCAACTTTCCGCATCCTGAAAGAAATCAGAGAGAAAGTTCTTGCAAAACTTCCTAAACTTCCTCTTGGAACTATTATGGAAATGAAGAGCGGAAGGCTGAAACAGACGATCGTTGATCAGGTGGAAAGCATGGAGACCACACTGGCTCATGTTTTCCCTGAGATAGTATCAAATATCGGCGGATTTCTTGTGGTTTGGATATATATGTTTGTGATCGACTGGAGACTTGCTCTTCTCGCCATGATCCCACTCCCGGTCGGCATGTCTCTTATGTTTGCCTCTATGAAAGGATACGGAGAAAACTACGCCAAATCAGTAGAAATTACAAGCAACATGAATGAATCCCTGATTGAGTATACCGGAGGCATTGAAGTGATAAAGGCATATAATCAGGGAAATGAGTCCTATGCCACATTAAAGGAAAGATGTTTGGCCAACGCCTTCTTTTTTTATGATTGGATGAATCGGTGTAAGACGAATATCTATGCAATGATCATTGCTCCCGCAACAATGCTGACCGTGTTGCCTTTCGGATGGTTGTTCTATCAAAGCGGCAGCCTGTCCTTTGATAAGTTCATCACAATGATTATTCTGTCGCTTTGTGTTACGGGGCCTCTTCTTGCCGTTATGGATTTTGTTGATACTTTGGCAAAGCTCGGAACGGTAGTCGGAAATGTGGATGCGATACTCACTGCAAAGGAACAGGAACATATTACAGAGGATTCCGGTATGGTTATAGGGAACGACATTGATCTTGAAGATGTTGCATTTGCTTATACTGAAGGTCAGGATGCGGTTCTCAAGGGAGTATCGTTGCATATCCCGCAGGGCAGCAAAACTGCACTGGTCGGTCCGTCAGGAAGCGGAAAATCAACGATTGCAAAGCTTATTGCAGGATTCTGGGATGCTGATGCCGGAAGCATCTGCTTTGGTAATGTCAACACTAAGGATATTGCCCTAAGTTCGTTGTATGACAAGATCTCTTATGTATCACAGGATAATTTCCTTTTTGATGATACGATTCTGGAAAACATCCGAATGGGAAATTTGAACGCTTCGGACGAAGAAGTCATAGAATGTGCCAAAGCTTCAGGATGTGATGCATTTATCAGAAATCTCGAAAACGGTTATTCTACCCGTGTTGGTGGTGGAGGTGCCCACTTATCCGGTGGTGAGAGGCAACGTATTGCCATAGCACGGGCAATGCTAAAAGACGCTCCTATTGTCATTCTTGATGAGGCAACAGCCTATATTGATCCGGAGAATGAGGCTGTGATACAGGAAGCTGTCGGGAAACTTGTAAATGGTAAAACGCTGATCGTCATTGCACACAGGCTTTCCACGATCACGGATTCCGATCAGATCGTTCTTGTGAATGAAGGAAAAATTGATGCTGTCGGAAAGCATGATGATCTTTTGCAAACGAGTCCTCTTTATAAGAGTATGTGGCAGGCACATATCGGAGCAAAGGAGGGACATGTAGCATGATCAAAGCAATTAAAGATATATGGAAGTTTTCCGGAACAGAATCAGGGAATATACGTAATTCAATTATTTTCGGGTTCATAGTCGGTATCGGCAGAATGATAGAGATGGCGGGAATCTACTTTATCATAAAGTCTATAATAGATGCCGTTAATGGGAAGTCTCCGTCATGGCAGTCCTTCCTTATCGTGCTTGCCGGAGTTATTGTTGCCTGTTTTGCAAAGGGTTATTCTCAAATGGAGCAGACACACGCAGGCTATTATATGGCGGCAAATAAAAGAATTAAGATTGCTGATCATATCAAGACGATTCCTATGGGATACTTCAACGAGAACAGTCTCGGCGAGCTTGTCGGCACGATGACCACAGTGATAGATAATGTTGAAACACTTGCACCGATGGTAATGATAAGGTTGATGGAAGGCCTGATCACATCACTCGTAATGCTTATTTGTGTATTTGTATTCGATTACAGGTTCGGCATAGCAATGCTCGTCATCGAAGGGATTTATCTGTTGATTTCTTCTATGATGGAAAAGAAGTCACAGTCTGTCGCACCTATGAGGCAGGATTCCGAAGTTAAACTCGTATCAGCAGTGCTTGAGTGGCTCCAAGGTATGAGCGTTGTAAAATCATTTAATCTGACAGGACGTGGGGACAAGGCACTCGCAGATGCCCTTGAATACAACAGAAAGAGCAACACAAACATGGAAGGCTTCTATGTTCCTTATACGATCGCACAGAAGGCAGTTCTTCAGATCGGTACGTTTGTCCTTATTTTAGAGAATGTTGTATTTTATCTTAACGGAACGTTGTCTCTGGCTTACGCCTTAATGATGGTTGTTATGTCTTTTATGGTATTTGCACATATCAGCAGCGCAGGAAGCGCGATGGCTATAATAAGGCTTCTCACTTCTTCAATGGATAAGGCAAATAAGCCGGAAAGCATTGAAAAGATGGATGAAAACGGCGATGTTTATGAATCAGATAAGCACGATATTGAATTTAAAAATGTCAGCTTCTCCTATGAAAAAAAGCAGGTGCTCTCGGATATTAGTTTTCAGATTCCGGATAAGACCACCACAGCGATTGTCGGCGCAAGCGGTTCTGGTAAGACAACAATCTGTAATCTTATCGCCAGATTTTGGGACACGGATTCAGGTGAAGTGCTGATGGGCGGCAAAAACGTCAAAACATATACCTTAGAAGCCCTGATGTCCCAGATCAGCATGGTATTTCAGGATGTATATCTGTTTGCGGATACCATTGAGAACAATATAAAATTCGGCACTCCATCTGCAACGCATGAGGATGTTGTAAGAGCGGCAAAGGAAGCTGCATGTGATGACTTTATAGAATCGCTTCCGGATGGTTACAACACCATGATTGGCGAGGGCGGTGCTTCCCTCTCCGGTGGAGAGAAGCAGCGAATATCAATTGCAAGGGCAATTTTAAAGGATGCTCCGGTAATCATACTGGATGAAGCTACAGCCAATGTTGATCCTGAAAATGAGGACAGACTCCAGAAGGCCATAGGTAAGCTTACTGAAAATAAGACTATTATTATGATTGCCCACAGGCTGAAGACCGTTCGAGAGGCTGATCAGATCCTTGTTATTGATGACGGAAAGATAGTTCAAAGAGGAAACCATGATGAGCTGTTAGAGATGGAGGGAATTTACCGAAGGTTTATTCTCGGAAGGCAAGAAGCAGAAAACTGGAAGATTTGAGAACCTGTCTGATTAAATAAGGTTGACATATGGTTTTTTTCTGCTTTTTACAATAACCAAGTGGAGTGTCCTGCCGATAAGTGGACTATTAAAACGGGTATAGCAATATACTATGAGAGGACTGTTCTGTGGTCCTCTCTTTACTTTATCTGGGAGATAATATCTTGAATATTATTGACAAAGGACCTCGATAACAAGGCCCTTTATCTTTCAAATACTGTGTCTGATTATTTCTATCTGCCTCAGATGCCAATCTGACTTCCTGAATATCTTGCCTGAAGCATCGCCGCTCAAGGATTTAATCAGATTTTCCTTTGATGTATGTTTAGCACCACATAAGTCAGCCGCCGGATAAGGATATCGAGTAATTGATTTATGTGTAAAATAGTTATAAATTAATAATATAGTATCCGTCTTCTGATGGATTAGTTGTAAGGGGATTACTATTATGAGGAATATTTTTGCAGGCATTTTCTATGGACTTAAGACGGCCTTTATGTGGGTGATGGTAGGAGCTATTATACTTGCCGCAACAGATGCTGTGTATAATCACTCGTCAGAGACTGCAGAAAGCATGTTCCGCTCTTTTTTAGGTTCAGACTTCAATGTCTATACTGTTATTGCAGCAGTGATCTTTATCGTATTGACCGTTATCCTGCGCAATGATGCGATGCGCATCAAAAGGCTCCTCCCCGGTATGGTAATCTACACTCATATCCTTGGCGTGATCGCCGTGTGTTCCTCCTTCGCAGCTCACTTCGCTGCACAGAGTTCCGAGGGTTGGGATGTACTTGGCTGGGATATTCTCGCAATATTCTTCGTACCTGCCGCATATGGCATACTCGTGCTGATACCATGGATCATAGCATCCATCGCAAAGCGCAATTACGATTAAAATATGAGATCCTTGATACCGCTTTTGCTGTTAAAGCTTGCAAACACTGTGTTTGCGGGCTTTTTGTTATTTGGTGCCACCGGGGAATATATCTTTTCTTACATTACTGATGAAGCTTCGCAGACTGTTATGAGTTTTGACGGAGACAAGTCGTTTGAGGTTTGAAGTATGGCGATCCCGGAACTTTTTGATCTGATTTCAGGGAGGCGGGCGGTAATAACAGGTGTATAATATATGCTGTTTTATAAGAATATGGGTGGAGAGAAAGATGTTGAAGATCATTGCCATGATGTATGTTACCCTGATCCCGGTTATCCTTGCGGGAATCCTGGTAATGATATGGTGTAAG
>JAIKWA010000134.1 GCA_024685135.1 Saccharofermentans sp. | reverse complement strand
CCGTGAGGCTCGTTCTTGAGGTCCATGGCGATAACGGTATCGTCATTTCTATAGTGAGTTGTAAGCCACTGTAAAGACTCGATCCACTTATCTTCTGAATAAGAACCGTTATACCAGTATTCGTAGTTATGTCCCATTGAATCGGAGTTGAGGCAATGGATATCGAACATGATCTTAATGCCGTATTCCTTGCACTTGGCAACAGCGTGATCTAAGATCTGCAGAGAATTCATACCCGCAAGATTGCTGTTAGTGCTCATGTTGATGTTAGCCTGGGGATAAACACCATTCTTCCAGTTAAGGACAAGCTCCGTAGAGATAGGAAGTCTGATAAGGTTGAAGCCGTGATCTGCTACAGCCTTCAAAGTACTATCCATACTTACCTGCCAGCATCCGTCGAAGACGTTTGTTCCGGTGGCATATCCGAACCAGTTTACACCGGTAAGTCTTACTTCATTGCCTTCGCTGTCAACGATCTTACCGCCGCTGGTATGGAGCCAGTCGTTGGATGTTGAAGCAGCCTGTACGTCATAGGAGAATAAACCCTGTGAGCTCAAAAGACCGATGCCCGGGAATTCGAGCAGGATAGCAATTGTAAGTACTAAACCGATTACTTTTGTTAGTCTTGATCTACGCATAAGCAACCCACCTTTTTACAATATAAAACCATTATACACCGCTTGAGCCGAATCCGCCGCCTCTATCTTCACCGATGCCGTCTAATGTTTCGACTTCGTCAAAGGAGCAGTATTCAACCTTTGCAATGACCATCTGCGCTATGCGGTCACCTTTGCTGATCTTATATGTTCCGTGCTTTACACCCTTGTCGTTTAAGGTGTAGATCTCATCTGAATCCTTGATCGAAGCGTTATAGATAATAACATTTACTTCGTCTCTATAGCCGCAATCGATCGTTCCGGGGCTGTTGGGAACCCTTAAAGGAGTTTTAAGAGATATTCCGGATCTCGGTCTTATCTGAACCTCGTATCCGTAAGGTATAGCCATCTTAAGTCCAGTGGGAACGAGCACGCTCGTGCCGGGCTTTACTATGACATCCTCGGCCGCATAAAGATCCATGCCTGCATCACCGTCGTGAGCATACTTGGGGATGACTGCGTCCGGCCTGCATTTTACTAACTTGATCTGAGTCATATCAATTCTCCGTAAGTATGGTGTAGTTAAAGATCTTGTTTATATTCAGATATTCCAAAGACTCTGCCTGGGATTCGTTAAAGCAATTTTTGGCAGGACCGTATATCGCGCTGCTGCAATCTGCAGGATGAGGCAGAACATGAAGCTTCACGCCCTTTTCGCGCTTTTGTTCGAGCTCGAAAAGACTCTTGCCTGCGCAGAAATTGCAATTCTTCCGGTTCTGGCCTGCAGGACAGAAATCAGACTGCATCCACGGGATGTCTCCTTCCCTGTGGATGATAACGGTCTTGTCAGGTCTTGCGCGCATACCGATGAGGCTTATCGCATCCTCGGGAGTAAGCTCGTGCGAGAGATAAAGTCCGTCAGTAAGGTCTAACGCGATACCCATTGCATCTGAGTTATAGATATTAGCTGCGCCGCTTACAAAATGCTTAACGCCGAGATCTTTAAGATGCTTATCGCCTGACATGAGCCTGGAATCTATAACAGCATAGAAGCTCTCCCCTGCTCTCTCCTTTACCTTGCCTAATATCTTAGCGAATAACTTATCTGATCTATCGTGGTAGAAATCAGGCATAAAGACTGCAACCTTAGCACCATTATTAAGTGCAAAATCTACTGCAGTATCCATAAGCCTGATATCAGCCATATCGTAGATGCTGTAGCAATAAATGTCAGCGCCTTCCTTGAGCATACCTGATCTGCCCTTCAAGGAAGGATATGTAAACATCGTAAGAGTGCTTATTTCATTGGGTTTGACAGATGAGAACTCAAGTTCATCTATCTCACAAGTCTTCTTATAGTGCTTCTTTATAATGGCCATCTCAAGGTCTTCCAAGACCTGTCTTCTAAGGCCGTTTATAAGGCTTACCGGGCAACTCAGATCTTCTGACAGATCCAAATAGACTTCGTTTACTTCAAACGGAGTGCTTAAAGTCTTGCGAAGCTGCTGATCTATCCTCTCCGGATCTATTGTGCCCTGATAGTCTTCGGGAAGATCCATACTGCCTTCAGCATAGATTCCGTAGTTGATGCCTGTTGTTACCATTGCATTGAGGTTAAGCTTACCGCCTGAAGAAGACAGCGAGAAATTGACCGGTGTCCTTCTTAAGTCTTCTTTGCTTAGAGTTACCTTGTGGTTCATGAGATATACTGCCTGACCGGGCTTGAGCTTAGCTATGATGTCCGGATGAAGGCCCTTTACACTAAGATCCTGCAAAGAATCGTTTAACTTACCTACAGGGAAAGAACATATCTCTTTATGGTCGTCTCTAATGGACAGATAGTCGCCCTTATCGGGGATTATGACTGCCGATGACTTATTGAAACAGATAGTTCCCTGAGCTTTATCGAGCCTTGAGATCTTACCGATCTTAAGGCCGAACTTACCGGGGTACTCACCCGAGAGGAAGCTGTCGTCCTTGACGCCGCTCAGATACTGCGAAGTATAAGAGCCTCCCCTGTTAAAGTTAACGAGAAGACCGCTCTTGATGTCCTTTATGTCTTCCTTGGTAAGAGTTCCGTCTATCGTTCCGTCTATAAGCCTTCTGTAGCTCGTTACGGCTGATCTTACATAAGAGACATCTCTCATCCTTCCCTCGATCTTAAGAGACGCTACGCCGCTTGCTATGAGCGATCTTAAGTAGTCTGTCGCATCTCTGTCCTTGGGAGATAAGAGATGACCTTCTCTTAACTTGAGTCCGTCGTTTGCAAGAGTGTAGTCTTCTCTGCAGGGCTGAGCACATGTTCCGCGGTTACCGGACCTCGTACCACCCTTATTCATTGCCGAGAAGAGGCATACGCCTGATACGCATACGCAGACCGCACCATGTGCAAAGACCTCGCACTCGAGACCGTATCTTGATGCTATCCTGACTCTCTTGGCTATCTCATCTGTTGAAAGCTCTCTGGGGAGCACTACTCTTGAAGCGCCGAGCTCCTTAAGGTTCCTGAATTCGTCGCAAGCAAAGATATTCATCTGCGTGCTCGCAGTTATCTTTACTTCGGGGAAAGCCATAGAAAGCTTCTTTACCGCTGCAATATCAGCTACGATAAGTCCGTCAAGACCTGCCTCTACTACCTCTTCGAGATCGGGATAGAAGCTGTCGAATTCTTCGTCGCTCATTATCGTGTTTGCTGTAAGGAAAACCTTGGAAGACCTTAAATGAGCATAGTTTATGCCTTCTATAAGTTCATCGATTCCGAGGTTATCTGCATTGACTCTGGCATTAAATCCGGGAAGGCCGCAATATACGGCATCGGCACCACAATCTACAGCTGCTTTGAGTATCTCGAGATTGCCGGCTGGTGCAAGTAATTCAATTTTATTCATTATCTTTGGAAGTGTCCTTGGCGAGAATCTCCATCGGAGTGGGTTCTGTCTTATCTTTATTCTTCTCTTTATTCAATCTGTCGAGCTGCTGATAGTACATAAGCTCAGTGCGCAGCGCATTATTCTCTGCTCTTAACGTGAGAAGCCTGTCGCAGCATTCGAAAAGTGAGAGTATGGATGTCTTAATGGTTGCGACATAAGGATTACGCTCCTTGGTCTCCTCGTAGATCTCGTTAGCGAGCTCACCTACCTTGATGATCCTCTCGGGAGAAGCATCCTCGCTCTTAACTACATAAGAGATACCGCCTATCGTGACTCTGGCTTCTTCCTTGACGGGATCTGTATCGATGCTTACAGGCTTTTTGCGTGAAGCGATCTTCTCTTCTAAAGTCTGAGTCTTCTTCTCAGTTACGTTCTTAGCCTGGCTTGAGCCTTTATAAAGCTGCTTATATTCAATGATGCCTGACGAAGATTTAGATCCGCCCTTACGCTTGTAGGATCCATCCGAATATCTTCCTAATATGCTGCTGTTCTTCTTCATAATGGCCTTCCTTAAACTAATATCATTTAATTATAACATCATATAGACTTATAAAGGTCTCGGGAGATAATTCTTCTGCTCTGACATTCAGATCAAGTCCCAATACGGAATATGCATCAGTAACCTTATCCTTGGGATAGATCTTAAGTGAATTGCTGAGCTTCTTTCTTCTCTGAGCAAAACAGCTGTCTACAAACCTGATAAACTCGGGACTTAAGATCCTGGTATCTCCTGCCGTAAGACTAATAACAGCAGATGTTGTCCTGGGAGCCGGGATAAAGCAATTACCGGGAACCGTTATCTCTTCTTTGACCTCACCATATATGGAGCATAAGACTGCCAGAGGTCCGTACTGCTTGGTCTTAGGACTTGCCTTGATCCTTGCGATAGCATCTTCTTCGACCATAAAAACGAGCTTTGTAGCGCCGGTGCACTCTGCAAAGACCTTCTTCATTATGTCGGTCATGCAGTAGTAAGGAAGATTGCTGACTACGACATTAAATCCTTGCGCATCATAATCTTTGAGCTTCAGATAATCAGAGCAGATTATGTTTGCTTCTATATCGCTGTCATTTCTTAAGATTTCAGCAAGTCTTTTGTCTATCTCGATAACCGTGAGATCTGTATTTCTGTTTGTAAGTTCAACCGTAAGAGAGCCGAGACCGGGGCCGATCTCAAGTACTTTAGTATTGCATCCTGCATTTGTAAGATCGCATATCTCATCTATAACAGTGTCGTCACATAGGAAATTCTGCCCGAATCTGGACTCGGGCAGAATATTGTTCTCAGCTATAAGTTTCTTTATGCGGTCTCTTACCATATCAGAGGAAGTAAGCTACACCTGATTCAAAGATCTTCTGGTACTTATTGCCGGGGATGTTCTTTGTAAGGTCTGATTCATATCTTTCGGTATGTCCCATCTTACCTAATACGCGGCCGTCAGGTGATGTGATACCCTCGATAGCACAGATGGAACCGTTGGGGTTGAACTGTGTATCAGATGCGTAGTTGCCGTCAAGATCGACATAGCATGTTGCGATCTGGCCGTTTGCAGCAAGCTTTCTTACGAGCTCTTCGGAGCATGCAAACTTACCTTCACCATGAGAGATCGGGATCTCGTAGATCTCGCCGGGATTGCAAAGTGAGAGCCAGGGGCTCTTATTTGTCATGATCTTGGTCCTTGCATACTTGTTCTGGTGTCTGCCGATATTGTTGAATGTAAGCGTAGGGCTGGAAGGAGTCATATCGCAGATCTTACCGAAGGGTACGAGACCTAACTTGATCAAAGCCTGGAAGCCGTTGCAGATACCGAGTACAAGACCGTCTCTGTTATCGAGAAGATCTGCAATTGAATCAGCGATATTGCTGTTCCTGAGGGATGCCGTGATGAACTTACCTGAACCTTCAGGCTCGTCACCTGCAGAAAAGCCGCCTGGGATCATCATGATATTTGCAGTAGAGATCTTGGATGCGAGCTCTGCGAAGGACTCGTTGATATCATCCTGGTTTCTGTTCCTGACAACAAATACTTCTGCATCAGCGCCTGCTCTCTCGAATGCTCTTGCTGAATCGATCTCGCAGTTGTTGCCCGGGAATACGGGGATTATAACCTTAGGCTTAGCACCCTTAAGGATTCCGGGAGCAGCCTTGGAAGGCTTACCGTCTGTATAGACATCGATTGCAAAAGGCATCTCGGCCTTGGTTGCAACTGTCGGGAAGATCCTCTCGAGCTTACCCTCGTATGCATCAAGAGCATCCTTGCCGGATACTGAAGAACCTGCATATGTAAAGCTTCCGTTGTCGTTTGTGACGCCAAGGAACTTACCGCCTGCCATCTCAACCTTATCTACGGCATTGCCGTCAGCAGGGATAGCAACTATCAAGGAACCTAATGTCTTTGAGAAGAGATCAGCCTCAGTAAGCTTATCCGAGAAATCGAAACCGAGCTTATTACCGAAGCACATCTGAGCTACTCTTGCAGCAACACCTGCGCTCTTAACTACTGCGGCATTCCTGATCTCACCGCGTGCGAGAAGTTCCTTTACGGCCTTGATCACTCTTAATACATGATCCTTCTTATAAGAACCCTTGCCGTCACGTGCACACTTGATGAGATAGAGCTTCTGGCCCTTGCCTGTAAGTGTTGCTGTGATGATCTTATCTGTTGTTGTCATACCTACAGCAAAGGATACGAGCGTCGGAGGTACATGGATATCGTTGAATGTACCGGACATTGAGTCCTTACCGCCGATAGCTGCCGTACCGTAATCGAGCTGTGCCTTATAAGCACCGAGCAACGCTGCAAGAGGCTTACCCCAGGACTCGGCTCCTGCCATTCTCTCGAAGTATTCCTGGAATGTGAGTCTTGCCTTAAGAGGGTCAACACCCATAGCAAGTAACTTGAGCAAGCTCTCTACTACTGAGTTATAAGCACCTGCATAAGGGCTCCACTCTGTGTAGTAAGGATCGAAACCGTATGTCATAACGGAGCAGTCATGTGTTGTTCCGTGATCGAGCGGGATCTTAGCAGCCATACCTTCCTCAGGTGAATTCTGCATCTTACCGCCGTAAGGCCATACAACAGTTGCAGCGCCGATAGAAGAGTCGAATCTCTCGATAAGACCCTTTCTTGAAGCGCCGTCAAGAGAATTAAGAGTACCCTTGAGGCTCTCTTCGAAGCTTCCTGCCTTAAAGCCTGTAGCAGGAGTATCCAGGAATTCACCTTCGCCCTGCTTAACGACATCTGCCTCGGCATACTGTGTAGCGCCGTTTGTATCGATGAAGGATCTCGGGAGGTCAACAATCGTGTTGCCGTTCCAGACCATCTTCATTACAGGCTCAGCCGTTACCTCTGCAACAACTGTTGCTTCAAGGTTTTCTGTTACTGCAGCTGCCATGAACTTATCAAGATCTGCAGGGTGAACTACAACTGCCATTCTCTCCTGAGACTCTGATATTGCGATCTCAGTACCATCAAGGCCATCGTACTTCTTCGGTACTGCATCGAGGTTAATGCTGAGGCCTTCTGCAAGCTCACCGATGGCAACAGAAACGCCGCCTGCACCGAAGTCATTACATCTGATAATGAGTCTTGTAACGTCAGGGTTTCTGAACAGTCTCTGAAGCTTTCTTTCTGTCGGAGGATTACCCTTCTGAACTTCAGAACCGCAAGTTACAACAGACTGTGTATCGTGAGCCTTGGATGAACCTGTAGCACCGCCGATACCGTCACGGCCTGTTCTGCCGCCCAGGAGGACAACTATGTCGCCTGCCTGAGGTCTTTCTCTTACGATATTTGAAGCAGGAGCTGCACCTACAACGGCACCGATCTCCATTCTCTTTGCGATATAACCGGGATGGTAGACTTCATCTACAAGACCTGTTGCAAGACCGATCTGGTTACCGTATGAAGAATAACCTGCTGCGGCAGTACGAACGAGCTTCTTCTGTGAGAGCTTGCCCTTAAGTGTAAGCTCAACGGGAACCGTAGGATCGCCTGCACCGGTAACTCTCATTGCCTGGTATACATAAGATCTGCCTGACAGAGGGTCTCTTATAGCGCCGCCCAGGCATGTTGCGGCTCCACCGAAGGGCTCGATCTCGGTAGGATGGTTATGTGTCTCGTTCTTGAACATGAAGATATAATCCTGAGGCTTGCCGTCTACTTCGATCCTTACCTTGATGGAGCATGCATTGATCTCTTCAGACTCATCTAAGTCATCGAGTTTGCCGTCCTTCTTGAGTTTCTTTGCAGCGATGGTTCCAATGTCCATGAGGCATACGGGCTTCTTGGAGATGCGGTCACCATAGACTTCTTCTCTAACTGCGAGATAGTCCTTATATGTTTCCTTGATCTGCTCTGTGAGCTCGTCGTCACCTTCAAACTTGATGTCTGTAAGGTTTGTAAGGAATGTTGTGTGTCTGCAGTGATCTGACCAATATGTATCGAGTACTCTGATCTCGGTAACTGTGGGAACTCTTCCCTGCTCCTTGAAGAAATCCTGTACGAACTTGATGTCTGCAAAGCTCATTGCAAGACCCATGGACTTACGAAGCTCCTCAAGCTCTTCGTCAGACATTGTATTAAAGCCGTCGATATTTGCGACAGTTGTAGGGATATCGTACTTGTCTACGAGTGTTGAAGGCTTCTCGGCAGATGCCTCACGAGCTTCAACGGGGTTGATCAGATAGTGCTTGATCTTCTCCTTCTCTTCTTCAGAAACGCTGCCGTAGAAAGCAACGATCTTAGCGCACTTAACGATAGGTCTTTCCTTTGCGGTCATGAACTGAATGCACTGTGCAGCAGAGTCAGCTCTCTGGTCGTACTGACCGGGAAGGGATTCGATGATGAGCACATAACCGGCATCAGACAGATCGATAGTCTCATCGTAAACGTCATCTACCGGGGGTTCTGAGAATACAACATTCTTTGCACCCTCATACTCTTCGTCGGTGATGCCTGAGACATCGTAGCGGTTAACGACTCTTACCTTCTCAAGACCGCTGCATCCGAGATCATACTTGATATCATGAAGAATGCCCTGGGCTTCAACGTTAAAACCGGGTTTCTTCTCTGATAAGACTCTTCTTACACAATCATTCATTACCAAGTCCTCCGTGGGCTTATTTATAGATTATCTACGCTCTTTGCGAGCAATTCTGAATTGAATTTAAGGAAACGCTCGAGACCCTTGCTGTCCAAAGATCCGTGAGCAAGCTTAGCCTGATCATAGATGTGCTGCGCAAGTCTGTCTGCGTTCTCTTTATTTGTTCCAAGTGATTCAGCAGCTGACAGCTTTGTTATCAGCGGTGAATCAGTATTAACAACAAGCTCTTCCGTATCGGGGAACATGTCATCCATCTCTTCGGGAGTCATATGGCTCATAGCCATCATACGCTCATACTGTTCGCGCATCTCCTTCATTCTTCTGTTTGACTCAGCTTCCCTTATAAGTGCAGGCATCTTATCTGCGCCCATCGCCTTCGCGAAAACGGCAAGCTTATCATTGCCGATTGCGCCTCTGAAGATGTCCTTGAGCTTATTTGTCGTCTCTTCATCAGACTCTTCACCTGAAAGCTCAGAGTCAACTCTCTGGAATCTGTTGTCAGGCTTCTTCATCTCATGGAAAGACATGAAGTTATTGTCTATCTCAAGATCCATTACGACAACATCGTAGCCGTCAGATCTGCTCATCTCGACATAAGCAGCCTGAGCCTTGGGATCTGTAGTATACCTTACATTCTTGCGGTCTTCAGTAACGAGCTCTGAGAAGGTCTTATATTCACCTTCTGTTGTCTTATAAAGGCATATATCCTCTACCTTATCGAAGAACTTCTCTTCCTTCATCATGCCGTACTTAACGAAGACGGCGATGTCGGACCAATACTTCTCGAAGTCTTCTCTCTGCTTCTTGAACAGCTCATTAAGCTTATCTGAAACCTTCTTGATGATATGTGTGGAAAGCTTCTTAACATATTCATCCTGCTGGAGCGCAGATCTTGATACATTGAGAGGAAGATCCGAACAGTCGAGGCAGCCCTGCAGGAGGAAGAGGAAATCGGGGATGATCTCTTCTATGTTATCTGCAACGAAGATCTGGTGATTATAGATCTTGATCCTTCCCTCAAGGCTCTGATAGATGTTATCAGTCTTAGGGAAATAGAGTATGCCCTGAAGCGTAAAAGGATAATCCATATTGAGGTGGATCCAGAACAGAGGATCCCTGCCGTCGTTAAATACACTGTGATAGAAGGACTTATATTCCTCATCTGTGCACTCTGAAGGCTTCTTGATCCACAAAGGTGACTTGTTGTTTACGGGAACATACTTAACGGGATCTATGGTATATTCCTCACCCTTCTCATCTGCTTCCTTCTTCCTCTTCTCCTCAGCTTCCATATGGAGCTTATCTGACTTAACATCTACATAGTAGATATCTGAAGGTGCAAAATAGCAATACTTGCGGATAGTCATCCTGATCGTAGCTGAATCAAATATGGAGACAGCTTCTTCTGAAAGCTTAAGAGTAATAAGCGTACCACGGGTCTGTCTGTCAGAATCCGTGATCTCGAAGTCCATACCGTCCTCAGAATGCCAACGTACAGCAGGAGCGCCGTCAGTAAAGCTCTTTGTGTCTATGGTAACATCATCAGCTACCATGAATGCGGAATAGAAACCGAGACCGAAGTGTCCGATGATTCCTGTCTTATCTGTAGATTCCTGGTTGTACTTGGTAACAAAATCCAAAGCTCCGGAGAAAGCGATCTGATTGATATACTTCTCGACTTCCTCTCCGGTCATACCGATACCGTTATCTTCGAAGCTCAAAGTCTTATTGTCATCATCGTAAGTAATCTTAATAGAATACTCACCATTGGGATCTGCGCCCTCTTCAGCCTTGCCCATCTCGGCAAGTCTTCTGTGCTTTGAGATGGCATCCGCGCAGTTGGATACCAATTCTCTTATGAATATATCCTTATCCTCATAAAGCCACTGTCTGATGACCGGAAAAATATTCTCGGTAGTAACCGATACCTTTCCACTCTTCTTTTGCATTAAAAATCACCTCTTTTATTGATATACTCGCTTGTGTACTTCGCATATTCGGAAGATATGGCCTTTACCAGGGGATCTTCAGCCGAATCGAGAGCGAAGTCGTCTAAATACCTTATCGGAAGTATATCAAAAGGCGTGCTCGATACGAACATGGCACAAGAAGATGCTTTAAGCTCTTCTAATGTGAACATTCCTTCGCAAAGCTCAAGCCCTGATCTTTGCAGTGCTGTTATTACTCTTCTTCTGGTAATACCGATAAGGATCTTGGAGTCGGGAGCCGAATAGACCTTGCCGTCTCTTACTACGAAGAGATTAGACATAGAGCCTTCATATAACCTTCCCGCATTATCCCTTAAGATAAGTTCAAAAGGAAGACCGTGAGCATTAGCTTCGGTAAAACGCTTATTTACGGCAGTCTTGTAGTCTCCCCTGAATATCTTAAGATTAGGAGTCTGTCTCTCCCAATCGAATAATGTCGTGTTAACGCCGAGAGCGAAATCTTCAGATGTAGGCATCTTAACGTCAACACTGTGGATCAGCAATTCGGAATTGGTAAGGACTATGCGGATATTTCCTGAAGTAATATTCAAAGTCCTAATATAAGAATATGTTTCTTTAACTATGAGATCCGTATCAAGAGCAAAGTCCTCGAGTCCTTTAACGGATGCTCTGAGTCTTGCCATATGGTCTTCTACGAATAAGAGACAACCGTCTAATACCCTTACCGTCTCATAGTAGATGTGTGAATCACTTGGCTTCATAAGATCCGCTGCTACAGAGGATTTAAGTTCATATAACGAACCGTTAAAATAAAAACGATCCCCTAAAGGATGTTCCATAAGCGGATATGCCATAAATTCAGCTCCATAAAATGAATTGCGGATGACTCCTATTAAATAATAACCAAAATGCCCAATATTTACAAAATAACAGTCTTGAAAACATGCACAAAAATTCTTCATTTTTTATTACTTGTTTTTATTATGGAGCGACTCTAAAATATGGTAGTTGACGCGGAACGGCCGCAGTTGTATTATATGCAAAGTTTATACAGAAGTTTGCATAAATATTCATCACTTTGGAGGTGCCACATGGCAAAGGAAAAATTTTTGTTAGCTTATTCAGGCGGACTTGATACTTCTATCATCATTCCCTGGCTTCTTGAACACTACGATTGTGAAGTAGTTGCATATTGCGGCGAAGTTGGCGTAGGTGTTGATAACGATTACCTTGAGAAGAAGGCTCTCAAGTGCGGTGCTATCAAGTGCATCGTTGAGAACATCGAAGAAGAGTTCGTCTCAGACTATGTATTCCCTACTCTTAAGGCTAATGCAGTATACGAGGGCAAGTACCTCCTCGGAACTTCTATGGCAAGACCTCTTATCGCTAAGCATTTCGTTGATGTTGCAAAGCAGGAAGGCTGCACAACTATCGTTCACGGCTGCACCGGTAAGGGTAACGACCAGGTAAGATTCGAGCTTTCCATCAAGGCTCTTGCTCCTGAAATGAAGATCCTTGCTCCCTGGAGGATCTGGGATATCAAGTCACGTGACGAAGAGATCGACTATGCTGAAGCTCACGGCATCGAAGTTCCCGTAACAAAGGAGAACAACTACTCCAAGGACGAGAACCTCTGGCACCTCTCTCACGAGGGTATGGATCTCGAGGATCCTGCAAATGAGCCCGATCTCGATAAGATCTTAGAGCTCATGGTATCTCCTGAGAAGGCACCTGATACTCCCACATATGTTACGTTCAAGTTCGAGAACGGTATCCCCGTTGAAGTTGACGGACAGAAGCTCTCCCCTGCAGAACTTCTCAAGTACTGCAATAAGGTTGCAGGTGCTAACGGCGTAGGTATCGCTGATATCGTTGAGAACCGTCTTGTCGGTATGAAGAGCCGTGGTGTATATGAGACTCCGGGCGGAACACTTCTTTTCGCAGCTCACAGAGAGCTTGAGCTCCTCACAGTTGAGCGTGATACACTCCACTACAAGGACCTCGTAGCACAGAAGTTCGCTGAACTCGTTTACTACGGACAGTGGTTCCACCCCTTAAGAGAAGCACTCTCTGCCTTCGTAGACGATACACAGAAGACTGTAACAGGTGAAGTTAAGATGAAGCTCTACAAGGGCAACTGCACACCCGCAGGAACAAAGTCACCTTACTCCCTCTATGATCCTGAGATCGCTACATTTGAGGCTGACGAAGTTTACAACCAGGCTGATGCAGGCGGATTCATCAACTGCTTCGGTCTCCCCATGAAGGTCAATGCCGCTATGAAGAAGAAGAACGGTCTTCTTTGATCATTAGCATAAGTTAAGCTTATCTGCGGCCGCCTCTTACCGGGACGGCCGCTATCTTTTAAGGAGGATGCGACAATGGATAACAAAGACGTATTCACTTATTCCATAACGCCTGAGGAATACATGATGTTCCGCAAAGCCGTCGGCTGGGCTGAATTTCCGCTCGAACAGGCTGAAGAAGGACTTAAGAATTCTTATATCTGCGTTATCCGAAGAGATGACAAGCCGATAGCCCTGGGCCGTATAGTGACCGATCACGGTTATGTCGTATACATTGCTGATGTCATAGTCCTTCCTGAATACCAGGGTCAGGGCTACGGAAGGATCATAATGGAGAAGCTCATGGAGACGATCAATTCATGGCTCAAGCCCGGATACAAGATGATGGTCACGCTTGTATCAACACTGGGTAAAGATGAATTCTACAAGAAATTCGGATTTGAGAGCCGTCCCAATGAGAGATTCGGTCCCGGAATGTGCCAATGGATAGGAGCGTGATCATATGAATATCGAATACAGACTTATGACAACTGCAGACTATGAACAGGCATATGATCTCTGGATCTTATGCGGCAACGGACTTAACAACAAGGACGATTCAAGAGAAGGTATCGATAAATATCTTAAGAGAAATCCTTCTACCTCTTTTTTTGCTGTATGCGAAGAAAAAGTCGTCGGTTTGATATTATGTGTTCATGACGGAAGAAGGGGCATCATACAGCATGCCTGTGTCTCACCCGATCACAGACGTTTCGGCATTGGTTCAAAGCTTGTAGATCTTGCATTGGAAGCACTTAAGGCCGAAGGCATCAACAAAGTCCTCCTCGTAGCTTTCAAGAAGAACGAGGGCGGCAATAAGTTCTGGGAAGCGCAGGGATTCACGCTCCGTGAAGACCTGAATTACAGGAACAAGGCATTATCAGAGATGATCAGGATAGATCCTGATTACATAAAGGAGTAATTTATGGCAAAGAAAATGTGGGCCGGTAGATTTGAGAAAGCTACCGACAAAGAAGTAAACGATTACAACTCTTCCCTTCCCTTCGACTGCAAGATGTACAGTCAGGATATCGAAGGCTCAATAGCGCATTCACAGATGCTCGCAAAGCAGGGCGTTATCTCTGCTAAGGATGCTGAAGACATCAAGAACGGGCTTCTGTCCATCAAGGAAGATATCGAATCCGGTAAGCTTACATTCGATTCCGATGCCGAAGACATCCATATGTTCATCGAAGAAGAGCTCACAAACCGCATCGGTGATGCAGGTAAGCGCCTTCACACAGGAAGATCCAGGAACGACCAGGTAGCTTTGGATCAGAGGCTTTATCTCGTAGATGAGGCAGGAGAGATCGTAGAACTTCTGGATACTCTGGTAGATACTTTAATAGATATCGCCAAGGATAACCTCACTACATATATGCCCGGTTATACTCACCTTCAGAGAGCGCAGCCTATAACATATGCTCACTACCTGTCGGCTTATATCGAGATGTTCAAGCGCGATATCGCAAGGATCAACGATGCTAAGGATCGTGCAAACATCTCCCCTCTCGGCTCCGGCGCTCTTGCAGGAACAACATATCCTTTGGACAGAGAATCAGTAGCGGATGCTCTCGGTATGAGCGGAGTTACGCTTTGTTCTCTTGACGGCGTTGCAGACAGAGACTTTGCAATTGAATTTGCATCTGCATGCTCTATATTCATGATGCACTTATCCAGGATGAGCGAAGAGATCATCCTCTATGCTTCACAGGAATTCAAGTTCTATGAATTAGACGATGCATATTCCACAGGTTCTTCCATGATGCCTCAGAAGAAGAATCCCGATGTTGCAGAGCTTACAAGAGGTAAGACAGGAAGAGTCTACGGAGACCTCATCTCCCTTCTCGTTATCATGAAGGGCCTTCCCCTCACATATAACAAGGATATGCAGGAAGTACAGGAAGCGATGTTTGACTGCATCGAGACTATCAAGGCAGTACTCCCTCCCTTCACCGGCATGATGAAGACCATGACGATCCGCAAGGACAACATGGAAGCTGCAGCTCTGGGCGGATTTACCAACGCAACTGACCTTGCAGACTACCTCGTAAAGAAAGGCCTTCCCTTCAGAGAGACTCATGCGATATCAGGCAAGCTCGTACACTACTGCATCGAAAACGGAATCTCCCTGGCAGATGTGCCTCTCGATAAGCTTAAGGAATTCTCCGATGCCTTCGATGAAGATGTTTATGACGCAATCTCGCTCAAGACCTGCGTTGAAGGCAGAAAACTCACAGGCGGACCTAATCCTGATACGGTCAAGAAATATCTCGATGAATTATAATTCAGTCTAAATGCAAAAAAGTGTCAGTTTGATCTCTCAAATTGACACTTATTGCATGACATCAGATTTACTAACTAATTACTTACTTACAAAATGATCACAATAGCAAGGATCATAGTATCCTCTATAGTAATCACACCATATCTTGCTTCCTTGGCCGCCATTCATCGGAGTGGTATTTGTGATTTCCCAATGGCTCATAACACCATTGGTTATGGATCACAGTCTGCCTGCATACGATCCGGAGGATCCTACGGCGTGGACCCGATGGAAGGCACCGGCGCACGATTGTTATCTGAATAACATAAAGATCCCTGAAGTCAGCATGCATAAGAAAGGGAAGGCAATCAGCCTGATTATCTGGTTTTTGTTATTCCAGCTCCTGTCCTTCCAGCCCTTGCAGTCTTTTGTCTCCGGTAAGAGTTTTTTATAAAAGCCCGACGTCATAACAAGCCACTGATCCTGAACCAGGATATCGAAGGCTTTGATAATGTATAAGCAGATAAGGAATCTGAGCCATAATCTCCAGAATCCGTATCCCGCTCTTAACCCGTCGATCCCAAGATAGATTATCCCGCCGGCGAAGCTTATCAGAAACAGCACGAGAATAACATGGGCTATGAATTGTTTGATTGCAGACGGTTCCGGATGGTCCTTCGCTTTCTCTCTTATATCCGCGGGCAGGAATCTTAGTACTAGCGAAGGCTTTGCGAGCGGGCTTATGCTCACGATAGCAAGAAATTCTATGACGCACATTATCAACGATACAACTATGATCTTGATCATCTTATCACGCTCCGTTATTTTCTCAGGAGAGTATTATATATCAAATAGTTAGTTTATTCTAACTACAACAGCCGGATACATAACAAACCCCGGAAGTTATTTAAAACTCCCGGGGCCCGCTTCAAAAAAGTGTGGGACCACTTGGAGGGTGTGCCGATTTATTTACAGGCCGAGATCAGCTTCGCGTATCCAGCCTTCTATAGTAGCGCCCTTGCCCTCATCAGGGATGGAATCATCCTGAATCAGGTCGTAGATCTTCTGCTTTAGGCTTGCTACATTCTCTTTGAAATCCTTCTGCATTTTCTTGGCTTTGTAGTGTTTTTTATTGAATTCAGAAGATTTCCTGCCCCCGAAGAAGATCATTCCGGCTCCTATAAGAAGGAATATTGAGCATATAACTATATTAAGTGCAGACTGCAGATTACTCAGCAAGAAGGCTAATGCATGAAGGCCTATGAGCCCTCCTGCTATAGCCATAATGATCCAGGCTACCTCTGACCAGAATAATGAGCTTATATCTCTTTTTATGGCAGCGGCCTTCTTTTCTATTCCTTCATCGACAGGATGCTCTTTGATATACTGAAGATCCTCTTGCTCAACACCGGTTATAAGATACTCGAATTCAGTTCCGTCATACTCATAAGAGATGTGATATACAGGCAGATACCGGTAGACCATGAAGATACGGGAAAATTCACCTGATATGCTAAAGTCTTCGAATCTGGTTCCGGGCACCTCGGATTCTGCTCTGTTTGCGAATTCTTTCTGGGCAGTCAGCTTGGCGGATTCAGTTGCTTCTTCCACAGTTTTTCCGATCGCGATGGTATCAAAGTCTTTAAGATATTGATCGTCTATCTCGTTATACTCCTGATCGAGTCTTATCCAGCCGGAGATCGAATCCTTCAGATAATCTGATTCGGCAGGGGAAACCCATACACGGACCGGGATCGTAACCGGCGATATGCTTCCGCTGGTGCGTTCTATGTTATCTGTTACGGTCCTGGTTTTTGTATCGTAGACAGTCCTTGTTTGAGGTCTGTAGTTATACCTGTTGCCATTGATATATTCACTTCCGGGTTTTGAATGCTCACGCCCTTGGCGGTCAAAGTACACGGTCTCTGACCTTGGTACCTGATATTTCTCAATATGTTCCCAGATACTGGTAGCTTCCCAGTCAGCTATTCCCGTTATCTCGAAGAAAGCAAAGGGATAGTACTCCCTCTTGATGCTTTTTATATTGGCCTTGTAGGCAATATCGATCGGACTGTTGTCATAGCTTATCAGCTTGCATAGAAGATCCTGTTTTGCCTGTCTGTCGTCCCGGGTAAAAGGAATGGCATATTCTGTTTTGCTCATCTCGAATATATCTTTCTTTTCCGGGCTAAACACCCATCCGTCAGACAGATTGATGCTGCCGATATTGATGTTGACAGGCGGCTTGTCCATGACATATTGTGAACCGCAGCTGGAACATGTGCCCGTCTCCATTGAATCATCCATAGAGAAGTTTGCTCCGCAGTTTTTGCATTGAACCTGAATTAACGGCATATTTACACCTCCCAAGATCTACTTATCGAGTATTAATAACATTAGGTACTGTGTGTCAAACACAGTACCTTAAGTGCTATTCGTAGAATAGCCGCGAAGTTTACACTGAACATATTGAATGCAAAAAAGTGTCAGTTGGATCTCTCAAATTGACACTATTTTTGCATTCTTATAGTAAATTGCGTTTTCGATGTTCAAACCTAGCCCGAAAAAGACACTGATTTAGCATTCCATGAGCCAGATCTCGGATGAGAACGGAGCTAGAGTCGAACCGCCACCGAAATCGTGGATCGTGTCTGTAATAAGCTCTCTTGCCTGGCCGCAGCCTGCATCGAAATGAGCAACATAAGGATTCTCATCCATATTGATAGCAACCATTATCCTCTGATCTCCTGATCTTCTCTCAAAGATGCACTGCTTATTAGTAAGGACAACTATCCTGATTCCACCATAGTTAAGCGCACTAGAGCTCTTCTTTATATCAGAGAGCCTTGCTATGTGTGATGTAAGATCGTTCCATTCCGGCTTTTCGAAACAAGCCCTTAAAGCAGGGTCGCCTTCTTCTTTGCGCGCTTTTGCTCCCCACTCGGAGCCGTAGTAAACGCAAGGGATACCTGGCATCGTATAGATCAGGGTGTAGACGAGAGAAAGGTTTCTTGCATCGTTTAAGATGGATGCGATCCTCGTTACATCGTGGTTATCAGCAAAAGACAGAAGATGCGCTCCCCTGCAGACCGTCCAATCCTCAGGTCCGAAGAGTCTCATAAGAGAGTGCATTATCTCGAACATGTTT
>JAIKWA010000132.1 GCA_024685135.1 Saccharofermentans sp. | reverse complement strand
CAGAAGTATATTAAGCTCCTTGACTCATTTAATGAGGAGCTTGTAAGTGAGGTCGATAAGAAGACCCGTCACATAGTCTTGATGCATGATAATCTCATAATGAGCCTTGCGATGATGGTTGAAAGTCGTGACAACTCCACGGGAGGTCATATCAAGAGAACGAGCGAAGGCGTACGCATACTTATAGATGAGATACTTAAGGAGGGCAAGTTAGAACTCTCTGAGTCTTTCTGCAAGTGCGTTATCAAGGCTGCCCCGATGCACGATCTCGGTAAGATCGCGGTAGATGACAGGATCTTAAGAA
This sequence comes from Saccharofermentans sp., assembly GCA_024685135.1. Taxonomy (GTDB): domain Bacteria; phylum Bacillota; class Clostridia; order Saccharofermentanales; family Saccharofermentanaceae; genus Saccharofermentans. The sequence continues at coordinate 5,584 of JAIKWA010000132.1, read as the reverse complement.
AGCCCGGAAGGTTTGAGCCTGAGGAATTTGCCGAGATGAAGAAGCATGCGGCTGAAGGCGCGAAGGTAATCCACAAGATCCTTCTTAACACGGACGACGAAGAGTTTAAGGTAATAGCGGAGAACGTTGCCCATTACCATCATGAGCGTTACGACGGCTCGGGTTATCCCGAAGGTTTGAAGGGTGAGGATATCCCTCTCGAAGCACGTATCATGGCAATCGCAGATGTTTACGATGCTCTGGTAAGCAAGCGTGTATATAAAGAGGCTTATGATTTTGACAAAGCAGACACGATCATCATGGAGGGTATGGGAACTCAGTTCGATCCTTCGCTTCAAAGCTGCTATATGAAGGCAAGGCCCAGACTCGAAGCTTATTACAAGAACATCGATTAATACTTATCTGTCCTCTTTATTGATCTTACTTAATGATTCCTTAGGTTTGATAAGAGGGATCGATACAGTAAAGCATGCGCCTGACTTAGGAAGGTTCTTTGCCTTTATGCTGCCGCCGTGTTCTTCGGCGATCGCCATAGCAAGAGCAAGACCGATACCGTGCTTACCGTCGTTGCCCTTGGAGAAACGCTCGAATAAGTGTTCCTGGACTTCGGGTGAGATACCGGGACCGTCGTCAGATATTATGAAGTTTAAGTACTTGCCCAGAAGGTCAGGCTTGCACTCGAAGGTAACCACTTTGTTGCAGTATCTGAGGCAGTTGGAGAATATATTCTCGAGACATCTTAACATGTCGTTCTCATTGACGTTGATATAAAGGCCATCTGCATGGATCTTGTTGATGATGCTCTTGTCGTTATGGATGAAGTTGCCCCTAACTCTGTCTATTACGGTCTCGCAGAGCTTTGTGGCATCGATATTCTGCTTCTTGACCTCGTATCCGCCGCTCCTGCTCATGTCCATCTTGGATATGGATAAGAGGTTCTCTACGAGATTAGACAGTCTTCCGGTCTCTGCGATTATGACATCTATGGCATCGTTCTTGGCTACCTCGTCCTCGAAAACACCGAACTTGATACCTTCGGCATAACCCTGAATGGACATAAGGGGAGTCCTGAGCTCATGGGAGGCATTCTGGAAGAAGGTCTTCTGCTCGAGATCGGCTTCATTCAGTTTACTGGCCATGTTATTCATGGTGTCTGCAAGTTCAGACAATTCTTTACTTACAATGTGACCTCTGACCGGCGAAAAGTCAGATTTGGCGATCCTTCCTGCAAACTTAACGAGCTTACGCGTCGAGAAGAGCAGAGGATAGGTGACAAAAAAGGACATCAAAGCCGCAGCCAATAGGGCGATAAGACCTGCCTGGATTATAGCAAGAGTCATTGCCGTCATGAACTTATAGTAAGTAGTCGTGTTGACATAGGCGATGATATAGTAGTCTGAAACTGCTTCGTAAACGCCCTCGGCGGAACTGTATTCGATACCTATGACCCTGTAATAGATAAGGTTGCCGTTGAGATTTAAGGCCTGGGTAGTATTTGTAGTCGCCATTCCGCCGCTTGCTATAACGGCATCAATGACACTTTTGGATGTGTTTACATACGATACGGAATATTGGGCGTTAGGCCAGAGCAGGGTATATTCATCTGTAGCATCTTCCGTTGCGATAAGGGAGATGTTGGCACTATTGGAAAGGTCAGCTGCAGATGCGATGGAATTGAGGAGGAAGGCTCTTATATTCTCTTCCGTGGATTTACCGCTCTCATCGATCTGGAGCCTGAAGGCCTGGGCAAAGTTCTGACATGAAGCAACTGCCTGATCGAGTCTTGTCTCACACTCGGTATAGATATGGTTTGCAACGATGGATTGAACATAGAAGTAGATAATGAAGAGAACCATCATTATCAATATGAACTGGGAAGCAAAGAAATGCAGCGCAATGGGGATCCTGATTGCTTCTTTGTTCTTTCTTATTCTCACTTATCTGCCTTCTTCTTATTGCTTTCTGTAAGTCTGAATCCGTAGCCCCAGACAGTGGATATCTCGGCCTTGGAATCCTTGATCTTCTTACGAAGTCTCTTGACGGTATCGTCGGCAACTCTTGTCTCGACCTGAGTCTCGTAGCCCCAGATCTTGTCGAGGAGCTCTGCTCTCGATACGGCGCGGTCACTGTTTAAGATCAGGTAAGTAAGAAGTGAATATTCATTGGGGGTAAGCGGGAGATCGCTACTTCCCATGGAAGCTTCCTTTGTCTTCTTGTTGATCGTTATATCAGCAAATGTAAGGATCTCTGAATCCTGATTGTCTGATTTAACGACACCTGTAATATCTTCCTGTCTCTTAAGGATCGATTTAGCCTTGGTAACAAGTTTAACAGGTGAGAAGGGCTTTGTGAAATAGTCGTCCGAGCCGAGGTTTAAGCCCTGGATGTAGTCTGCGTCACTGTCTTTTGCAGTGAGCATGATTATCGGTACATTTGAATTCTTCCTTATCTCGTTTAAGATGAAGAATCCGTCGTGACCCGGCATCATGACATCCAATATGATAAGGTCACAAGGTGAATCGTTAAATCTCGCATAGAGTTCATCACCGGTCGGGAAACCGAATACCGTAAAGCCTTCACGCTCGAGGAAGGATTTAAGAAGATTTCTTATATTGTCGTCGTCGTCTGCTATGTAGATGATCTTGCTCATTTGTATTTCTCCAAAATAATATAAGTTAATTTTAAAGCATATTTGTATTTCAAAAAGCGTATTTTGGTGCAAATGTGTGGAAATAAACATTTTTGAGTTTTATTATATATGTGTTCAGGAGGTAAACTATGCCTACAGTACTTGTAACAGGCGGTAACGGATACATAGGATCACATACGGTTATCGCACTTAATAACAGCGGCTACGATGTTGTGATAGCCGACAATCTTGCAAACAGCAAGATGGAAGTCCAGAACAGATTAGAGAAGATATGCGGTAAGAGATTTAAGTTCTACAAAGCCGATTGCTGTGATATCGATGCCATGAGGGTCGTTTTCGAAGAGAATAAGATCGACAGCGTTATCCATTTTGCGGGTCTTAAGGCCGTAGGCGAATCTGTCAGGATCCCCCTTGATTATTATCAGAACAATATCGACAGCATGATCAACGTAGCAAGGCTCATGGCTGAATACAAGGTGAATAATCTCGTGTTCAGTTCTTCTGCTACGGTCTACGGCATGAGCGAGGATGTTCCTTTTACTGAGGAATCCCCCCTTGGCGTTTGTACCAATCCTTACGGCTGGACAAAGTGGATGCTCGAGCAGGTGTTAAGAGACTATGCAAAGGCAAACCCCGATGCGAGGATCTGTCTTCTGAGATACTTCAACCCGGTAGGCGCTCACGAGAGCGGTCTTATAGGTGAAGACCCCAGGGGCATTCCCAACAACCTGTTCCCTTATATATCCAAGGTTGCAGGCGGCACGCTTGAATGCCTTACCGTATTCGGAGACGATTACGATACCAGAGACGGCACATGCATAAGAGACTATATCCATGTATGTGATCTTGCAGAAGGCCATGTTAAGGCTATAGCTTACCTTGAAGGAACCACTGAGAGCGTAAGCGTATTTAACCTCGGAACCGGTAACGGTACAACGGTCAAGGAAGCGATCTCAGCCTTTGAGAAAGCTTGCGGTCACGAGATAAAGCATGTATTCGGTCCGAGAAGGGCAGGAGACATTGCAGTATCCTATGCCAAGACCGACAAAGCGGAAAAAGTTCTTGGTTTCAAAGCAAAATATGATATAAATGATATGTGTTCGTCATGCTGGAAGTGGCAGACACTTAATCCAAAAGGACTGGAAGATTAATATGGGTAATCAAATAGGTGACGGTAAAGATAATTCGCTTATCTTTAACGATGGGGAAGTTGGGAAGCATACAGGTGAACCTGAGCATAAAGAGGAATTGATCTCTCAAGAAGAGCTCATCAGTGAGCCGATAGATCTCCCTACACCACAACCAAAAGCACAAGAAGTAAAGAAGGCTCCTGCGATTGAGCCCCTCCAGCCTCTTCCTTATAAGGACAAGGAAGAAGTTAAGTCAGCTAAGCATAAGAAGACGATCCGCAACAGGGTCATCTTCGGTGTTATCGCTGCTTTTGTCGGAATAATCGTAGGTGTGGTAGCATTCGCTTACTGGTATAAGGACTACCTTTTAAGCAAGGTAACTTATGAGACAACAGGCGAGAATATCGTTATCACTATCGTTAACGAATCAGGTGAGACTGTTGCACTTTCCGATGTAACCGAATCAACGGAGCATGAGATCATCGAGGAGGAGCATATACAGAACTTCCTTCTCATCGGTATCGACAGCCGTTCAAGAAGTTACACTTCAAACGGTAAGGGTTCAAGAGCGGACGTAATCATGATCATGTCCGTTGATACTGAGGCCAAGACCATTAAGCTCGTATCCGTTGCACGTGACTCCTATGCTTACTATCCCGGATATTCGACACCGGGCAAGATCAATGCTGCGATGAACTACGGCGGTCCCGCACTCTTGCAGGCAACTATAGAGAATCAGCTCAGGATAACGATAGATGGTTACGCATATGTAAACTTCTATAACATGGCAAGCATAATCAATGCCGTAGGCGGTGTTTATGTTGACATGACCTCCGGCGAGAGGAAGGTCGCAAACGATCACCTCAATGCTCTCTACCACGGAGAAGCAACCAATATCGAAGCAACCGGTAACGATACATGGATCAATGGTCAGCAGGCAGTTGCTTATGCCAGGATCAGATATGTAGGTAACGGTGACTACGAGCGTATGGAGCGCCAGGTAGAAGTATTGCAGTCCTTGCTCAATCAGTTTATGGCTATGTCTTCAACCGGCAAGCTCAGCGTTATGGACGATATCTTGTCCTGCATAGTAACCAACATACCTCAGGAAGATATCGAGAAGTATGTATTTGATTTCCTGCCTTCGCTCGATGATCTGTCAATCCAGTATCTGCAGCTTCCTATAGATGGATGCTACAATGCCGGCATGTACGGTAATGAGTGGAGCATCAGAGCAAACTGGAATGCAATGATCCCTTACGTTCAGGAATTCTTCTACGGTGAGACAACAGCCTTTGACGAAGTAAAGCTTCCCAAGCATGCTCCATCCTTCGACAGATGCCATACGGATATACCTCTTGAGGATTTGGTCAGCGACTCATTCTGATTTTGACTTTTTTTGATATTCGTATTGACAAGCACAAAAAACACGATTATATTTAGTTGTGGTTTAGCACTCACACCCTAAGAGTGCTAACCACAATTTTTTTGTATTGGAGGTCGTTCATATGACAATTAAACCTTTAGCCGATAAGGTAGTAGTTAAGAAACTTCAGGCAGAAGAGAAGACTGCAAGTGGAATCATCCTTTCTTCAGGCGCTCAGGAGAAGCCTCAGGTAGCTGAAATTATTGCAGTTGGTCCCGGTGGAATTGTTGACGGCAATGAGATAAAGATGGAAGTCAAGGTAGGACAGAAGGTTATTATCCGCGACTACGCAGGTACTAACGTTAAGCTCGAAGGTGAAGAATTCATCGTTGTCCGTCAGGATGATATCGTAGCTATCGTTGAAGACTGATAACAATT
>JAIKWA010000050.1 GCA_024685135.1 Saccharofermentans sp. | reverse complement strand
GAGTACGAGTGAACATATTGTTCAAAACCAAAACACTTTATCCTCTCGGGGGCAAAAACGAGTAACCTGACTGGATAGAGAGTTAAGAAAGAACCAAATAAGACCTTGTGACACCTTAAATGGTATGCAGGGTCTTTTTTTATCCCTATATAACTGGTTTTGGCGGGATTTATGGGGAAAAAGAGAGAATTAGGAAGAGCAGACGGCGACTTGTCCTTGTCGGCGTCTGCGAGGATAAAGAGGTTTGCCCTGGAGAGGATAAAGGGGTTTGCCCTATGACACATATGTTCTTTGGGCGAGTTTACGAAGCTTAGTGAGCAGGAATGTATCATTGATGGACTAAGGTACGGGAGAGATAATCTCCCGTATTTTAATTGCATCATTTTCTGTTCCAACTGCATCAAATCAATCAAAATGGTGTAATTGAAATGGACAATTTGCTTTGTTATATCAGATAGAATTCGAGCAAGGAGTATGGTCTTAAGGAATCGATTTAATGCTGGTCTAAATGTATCTATAAAGTGGTCCAGATATCAAATAGCGGAATGTTACATGATCATGGGTGGAATACCTTATTATTTGAGCCTCTTAGATTCGAGTATTTCTTATACACAGAACATTGACAGAATGTTCTTTAAGAAAAAAGGTGAATTGTGGGATGAGTTTGATCATCTCTATCGAACGCTGTTTACGAATAGTGATAATTACATAATAATAAATATTGAAATCATCAAAATAGGGAATATAGGAGTCAACGCATGAGATCGAATGTAAAAACAATCAAACTGACAACAGTATTATCGATAATTATGGCTGTTATTACATATTTAATCTCAATCAGATGTGCATTGGGATTAGAAGAGTTAAAATGGCTCCCTGATACCTTTTTGCTTGCAGTATTTGGAGGAGCATTCGCCAGCATGATCGTAGTTTTAATATGTGAAATCTCGAGGTATCACGAGAATCGTGAAAGCACAGAAACATTTCTTTATTCACATCTTTATTATCTATACGGACAGTTACAAGTCATGCTGAAGAATATAGATTATCTTACGAAGCACAATGATAGTATTCAAAAGGATACGTTAACGCAATTAATTCATAATTCTGAAGCTGAGATGAATACAGTGTTTTTTATTGATTATGCTCCATTTAGAAGCAATAATCCCATTTTAGCTGAAAAAGAGAATTATAACAGGATTGTATTTCCGGTCATTCGAAGTTTCCTTCAGGATTGTAGAATGTTTGAGGTGGCAGTTCTTACTGATGAGATAAAAAAACTGAAAAGAGAAAGTGGAATAGATAGCGGGACAGAAGATAATACCATTTTAGTTTTGATGAAGCTTTCTTTACTTATACAAGAACCGTTATCATTGCTCGATGCATTACTGTTAAAAATCGATCAATCATGTAACGATAGGTATAACTGGCCGCAAGTTAGAGATAGCATGGTAAAAGGAATACCGGACACTCAAATTGATATTCTTGAGCAGTTTATAGGAAAGAAATAAGAGCGGCATTCAAATATAACTACCTGCATGACCTTATCAATATAGAGGATCTCGGAGAATCAGATGAATATATCGATGAACGAGCTATAGATAATCATATCTGTCCGTATTTGAAGTACTTACTTTTTGCAAGTAAGGGACTATATATTAATACGTCTTTTTGATTCAATGAAGGTAATCATATCTTTCAACGAAGTCGCCAGTTGTTCCATAGTGTATTTAGCGTTATTCGTGTTTTCCGGATGATGATGAACATCACGAATATAATGAGTCAAGGTTCTGGATGATTCTTTTGTTTTACCATCTTTTTCGAATATGTATTTCATTTGTGGCTTACCGCTTTCATATTCCGTCAACCAGTGATTACTCTCTATGTATCCATATAACTCGTCGTGATATTCTTCCGTAATTTCATTAAAGGCGATGTAGTTTATCTCATTAAGAGATGTATATCCTAATACACCGGGTTTAATGGGTTGTATTGTTTTCTTTCCAGATTCACAGGAAACCAGTCTGATATCATCACAGTCCAGTTCTTTTACTATAATTCCACTATGTGTCGTAAGTATCACCTGAGTGATGGGTGCTTTAGATAAGTCTTGAAATGCTTTAACAAGTATTTTTTGATTGGCAAAATGCTGAGATGTTTCCGGCTCTTCAATCGCATATATAATACCGGTACTGTCTCCTTGTTCTAGCCTTCTTTCTGCTTCTGCTCTGAAGAAGTTCAAAAGAATCAAACGTTTAACGCCGCTTCCTCGCTTGTTGATAGGGATATTATCATCAGAAGTGATAGAAACACTCTTGGTAAACACATCTGCCCACTTAAGGCTTTCAGAAGTTGGTATAACAGGATTTAAGCTATCGGCTATACTTGAATCCATTTCTCTTAGTTTATCCAATGTTCGCTCTGATACTTCCCTAAGTTTACTTTCGACTAATTCAGCAACACTCTTTAGAGTGTCTTGTATACTAGCTTCTTGGAAAAATTGATTAACAGCTATTTTAAGAGGGTCTTGCACTTCTTTGTCGTTGTCGCTATTGGGTCGATCAGAACGGAATAAAGAATATGAGGGGAGAGTCTTGGATAATGACTCCCATATGTGCTTGGTATCGTCTCCGGAATTCACATCTATGCTAATATAATCTAATTGCAAATCATCGCAGTGGTTCCAAATAGATGTTCTCATAACAGCATTAACGTTCAAATTATCGCAAGCTATATTGTGTTCCTTGATAATTTTCTGCAGTTCACTCTTTTTCTTTGAATGTAAATCTGAACAGAGTGGATTGGTTGGATGCTTTGCATTTATAAATGTGCCAGTACATTTACTACCATTGAATACTTTATTAACAACAAGATTGTGGCGGTCATTTAATAAGTATTCTTCTTCTAGTGACGTTTGATATTGAGAATCCAACACTACATTTTGGGGGAGGTCGCCAAATTCAACCGATATTTCGAAATCTTTATCGTTGCTATCAACACACAAATCGGTCTTTTCCATTTTTATGGCGCCTTTTCCTTCGTTGAAAAATATGTCTAGAGCTTCGAGTATTGTTGATTTTCCTACATCGTTTTTTGGACTGCGGCGAAAAAGTGTTACACCCCAATGGATAAAATATCACCATTAGGAGGAAACAAACATGAACCGAAAGCACACAGATGAGGAAAGAGAGCAGTCCGTACTGTATTATTTGGAATCTGGAAAAGGAATGGCTACGATTTCAAAAGAACTTGGTATCGGAGTAAATACATTAAACAGATGGGTCAGAGGCGTTCTTAAGCAAATGGAATCTGTTGAACAATTATTTTCAAGTGTTGCATTAAAAGAGACGTTTAAAGCAAAAAAAGGAAGAGTATATGCTTTTGTGAAGGATGCTGAGGGACAGACTTATAAGAAGTATTTATGTAATGCAAAAGATTTTGGATGAGTGATGATAGATCGGTGTATAATATATACATAGAACCTTGAAAATTGAATAGAAACCTTGTTACACACAAATAGGTGCATTCACAAGGTTTATACTATTCAATAATCCATCCGAGATGCCCCTGTTTTGCAGATGCGATTTGGAAATAGGAATGTTCCCAAGATGTTCCTAATAAGTCTGGGAAAGAAACGGAATGAGAATAAAGGATGGAATAATACTACTATATATTGTGGTTTTGAAACAAATTGGAATCCATATATAGTTATCCGCATAGAACTGCTTTAATTAGTGCCTGCTTAATAAATCAAATTGCAGACAAATAATGAATACTGTCGTAGTATGGTGTGATTAATGCAAAGGGGCTGTGGAATAGATGTTCGCAGCCCCTTTATCATGCTTACATAAGTCGGACCAAACCGTAGGACCAAATCTGTTCCCGGAAAACCTCAAATCTTGGAATAAAATCCGGAACGAACAATCCCCGACTGACTTCATCAGGAAGTTAAGATGTGCTTTATGCTGATCCCAAGAAAATCGTGAAGAGCTGTATTTAAGAGGATAGAAACCTTAATTAAAGAACAACAGTATTATCATAACAGCTGCAGCATAGACAGTGTCTAATACGGCAGAAGGTATGGTGATGGTCTTATAGACCTGGGGAACCTTCATGCCTCTCTTCTTTTTGAGCTCTTCATGGAAGGGTGTGAGGATGTTCTTAAATAAGATGATCTTCTTCTTTGTGAGTCTTCCGACCGTGATCTTGAGGACTGAGATACCGCCGTCAAGAAGGAAGGGAAGTCCTACGATAAGATACGCAAAAGGGATGTTGAGGTATATCGCATAGAAAGCGATAAAGACGCCCAGACCTCTTGAACCCGCATCGCCCATAAGGACTTTGCTCGGGAAGAAGTTGAACTTAAGATATGCAAGAAGGCACATGATGAGGAAGCAGCCTATGAGGAGACCGTCGTACTGCAACGTTCCGTTGAAGTAAGCTGCTATCGTAAGAGCGATAATGGTAAATATGGAAAGTGTTGCAGACAGGCCGTCTATGCCGTCTGTGGCATTAGTCGCATTGATGGATACGATAAAGAGGATAACTGCAAGGATGAAGAATACGATCTTGTTCATTGCAAGGTGGTAACCTGTAAGGGAGATGACTACTTCACCGTCGAATAAGCAGAATGTTGCCGCAAGAGCTGCAAGAATAGCTACACCGAAATCAAGGCCGCCCTTGATGTACTCGTTCCAGGCTTTCTTGGATCTGTCGTCTAAAAGGCCTGTGATCATGGCAACGAACACCATGAGTATGCCGGTTATAACGCCGATATCTGAATAACAGATGTCTACTGCTATAAGGGATATGATCGTGAATACGGTTATGAAGTAAACTCCGACACCCGTAGGCTTGCCGACATTGACCTGTGCGCCTTCTGCAAATTTACGTCCGCGGTCGTGACCTATAAGAGAATTCTCCAAAGGTCTTTTTGCCATAAAGAGATAAGTAAGCAGGAATGAGATTAAAGCTCCCACGCCTAAGGTAATCCAATAAATAGTCATATGAGCATCTCCTGTAAAGTTCTTGAATTATACCTTATTTTGCATAAAGACTTTATATGCGTAATATACAAAATTTGGATAATACCGAAATTGTATGCACTACAATGTAAATGTTATTCTCTTCGCATGGATAGACGAATGAGATTACAACTGGTTGCTCTGTCAGGTGTTTTTGCGGCACTTGTCTTTGCAGGCACTCAGCTTAGAGTCCCCACAGGCATCGGCTACATCAATTTAGGTGATGCGGTTATCTATGTCACGTCTTATATCTTCGGACCTTATGCTTTTTTCGCATCGTCCATCGGTTCAGCCATCGCTGACCTTATAGCAGGGTATCCCGTGTATATCGCTCCCACCTTTGTTATCAAGGGCTTAATGGGCGCCGTAGGAGGCCTTATCTTGTACAAGGCGTCAAAACCCTCTTTCGTCAGGAGGCTTCTTGCAGCCCTTGCGATCGAAGCCATAATGGTATTAGGTTACTTCTCCTTTGAAGTGTTCTTCTACGGTTTTACCCCGGCTCTGGGCTCCGTTGTACCTAATCTCATACAGGCAACAGGCGCACTCGTCATCGGTATCCCGCTTACATACCTGTTTAAATACCGTTTTTGTGATAAACTTAAATCCGTTAAATAAACGGAGGCATTATGGCATACAAAGTTGTTATCATCGGATGCGGCAGGGTTTCTGTTAAGCATCTTAAGGCAATATCCAAACTTACAGATCTCGAGCTTGCTGCAGTTGCAGATACCAACGAAGATTCTGCAAACAGGCTCCTGTCTTCCGTTAAGGGTTTTGCAGGCACCAAGATCTACAGCGACTACAAGGTTGCGATAGAAGAAGTAAAGCCCGATATAACCGCCGTAACCGTGCCCTCAGGCCTTCATTATCAGATAGCGACATTTGCGATGGAGCACGGCTCCAATCTCTTACTCGAAAAGCCTATGACCATGACTTCCGCCCAGTCCCGTGAGCTTTATGAACTCTCACGCAAGACCGGCAAGAAGATCGCCATGGGTCACATCTACCGTTATCTTCCTATCGTAGGATTGGTTCGTGACGATATAAACATCGGCAAGTTCGGCAAGGTTACTCACGGCTCTATCTATGTAAGGTGGGGACACGGTGAGGATTACTATTCAAGTGCTGCCTGGAGAGGGACATGGAAGAGCGACGGCGGCGCCATGATGAACCAGACCATCCATGCTATAGATCTCCTCGTTTGGCTTATGGGCTCAGAGCCTGTCCAGGCACAGGCAATGCTTGCAAAGCGTCTTCGCAATATAGAGGCAGAAGATCTCGGTATGGCGGTATTAAGACTTGAGAACGGCGCTCTTGCTTCCGTCGAGGGAACGACGGCAACATTAGATTCCAGGCACGAAGCGGAATTCAGTGTCTTCTGTGAGAACGGCAGCATAACGATGGGGCTTTCCTCCGGCAAGCCTCACATGAATATCCTTTTGAAGCGTGAAGACGGCAAGGTAAAGAAGCTCAACGGATACTATATGAGGAAGCAGTATAAGGAAGGCGGATTGTTCTCGTACAAGTGCGCACTTAATCCTCATCTCGGTATCTACAGCGATCTTGCAAAGAGCCTTACAGAGGGTAAGGAGCCTGTTGCAGATGCCTATGCGGGCTTTTCTTCTGTTGATACTTTAATGGGCATCTACAAGTCTGCTTTGCTTAGAGAACCTGTAGCTTTGCCCCTTAAGGAAGACTTCTCTTCGGAGATGATGCAGGGCTTTTTCGAAAATACCGAAAATACCTGAAAATAGTTATTGACTTAATAAAAGTGAATGGCTATAATAACTTGCGTTGCGTTAATGCACCTCTAGCTCAGATGGTAGAGCAACTGACTCTTAATCAGTGGGCCCAGGGTTCGAGTCCCTGGAGGTGCACCATAAGAAGACTGTGAATACTTTTCGCAGTCTTTTTTTGTTATCATATGTATATTATTTTTCATTTTACAGGTGACTTATATGGAGATGATAGACATTATCCTTGATAAGCGTTACGGCAAGGCGCTTACAGATGAACAGATCAAGTATTTCGTTACAGGTGTTACAAACGCTACGATCCCCGATTATCAGATATCGAGTCTTCTCATGGCTATCGTGTTAAATGGTATGGACGAGCGTGAGATGACGACTCTTACTCTCGAGATGGCTCATTCAGGCGAGGTCAATGATCTGTCTTACTTGGACGGCATCCCCGTAGATAAGCATTCAACGGGCGGCGTAGGCGATAAGATAACTCCTATCCTTATCCCTTTGCTCGCGACTTTTGACGTGACCACCGTAAAACTCTCCGGCAGAGGCCTCGGCTTTACCGGAGGCACGGTAGATAAGTTTGAATCGATAGCAGGCTTTAATGCATCCCTTACTCCCGAGAAGATCAAGGAACTTGCCAAGGGATCCAAGATGGTAATATCCGGGCAGACGGCAAATCTTGCTCCTGCCGACAAGGTCTTATACGCATTAAGGGATGTAACGGGAACCGTCGATTCTATCCCGCTCATCGCATCGAGCATCATGAGCAAGAAGATAGCGGGCGGAGCCAAGGCTCTGGTATTGGATGTTACCTGCGGCAGCGGTGCCTTCATGAAGAATGTGGATGATGCAAGAGCTCTTTCCGAAGCCATGATCAAGATAGGCAAGCTTGCAGGTCTTAAGACATGTGCGATCATAACCGATATGGATCAGCCTTTGGGAAGATGCGTAGGCAATGTCTTAGAGATGCAGGAAGTATATGAGACTCTCACAGGCAGAGGCTCAAGCGATGTTATAGCAGTCGTAACGGCTCTTGCTGCAAAGCTCGTCTCGTTATCCGGCAAGGATAACGGCATGATAGAAGACGAGATCAAGGCTGAGTGCATAGCAAGGCTTACAGACGGCAGGGCTTTATCGAGATATGTAGAGCTTATCCTCTCTCAGGGAGGCTCCGTTAACAGTCAGGGCTCGCCTTTGTATGTGGAGCGTCCCTTCGAATCGATGTTCGTAACGAGCCCTGATACAGGATATATAACAAGGGTAAGAGCAGATCTCATAGGCAAGGCTTCGGTTAAGCTCGGCGCAGGAAGACTTACCAAGGAGAGCGCTCTCGATTACGGCGCAGGTATCTGCTTATATGCCAAGGTAGGCGATAATGTGAGAAGGGGAGACAGACTCTGCTCCATCTGTACGGGTGAAGGTGCCTCGCTTCCCGAGGAAGCCTTATACGATGCCATGGATCTTATACACGAAGCTTATGAGATCAGCGATACTGCGCCTGAATCTCATAAGGCTGTCATAGATGTCTTGTCTTAATCCGCGAATAGTGTATAATACGAACAAATGTTTTAATGCGAGAGGATAATTATGGCTGAACCTACTGTGACCAGGATAATCGGTATAGACCCGGGCTATGCGATAACAGGTTACGGCATAATCGATAAAGTAGGCAACAAGATCAAGTGCGTTGACTACGGTGTTATAGAGACCAAGGCACATACGGATTTCCCCTTAAGGCTTCTTGCCATAAGCGATAAGATGCGCTATCTGTTAGAGCAGTTTAAGCCCCAGTATATGTCCATAGAGGAATTGTTCATGGGACATAACCATACGACTGTCGTAGGTACAGCTCAGGCAAGAGGCGTAGTTATCGCAGAGGCAGCAAGAGCAGGGCTTGAAGTATTCGAGTTTACACCCGGTCAGGTCAAGCTTGCGATAACAGGTTACGGCAAGGCCGAGAAGAAGCAGATGCAGATGATGACCAAGTCTATCTTAGGTCTCGAATCCGTCCCCAAGCCTGACGATGCTGCAGACGGTCTCGCACTTGCCATCTGTCTGGCTAATACAGGCGTTAGATTTGCAGGTAAGGCTGTGTCAGGATATCAGTATGGAAGATACGGCTATACCAAGAGGAATGAATTCGGTTAGGAGTTAATATGTACGCATACATCAAGGGCACCATTGAATCAAGGAACGATTCACAGATCGTTATAGACAATAACGGGGTAGGTTATCTCATTAACTGTCCCATAATGATATCCGCAACTTTAGGCAAGATCGGCGAGCAGGCCAAGGTCTATGTCTATCAGAGCGTAAGAGAGGACGATATATCCTTATACGGCTTTGCAGATGCCTCCCAGAAGGATATATTCCTCAAGCTCCTTACAGTAAGCGGTATCGGTCCCAAGGTAGCACATAATATCTGTTCCACGATCACTCCCGAGCAGATCGCAGTAGCCGTCATGAGCGGCGATATACATCTTCTTACCTCCGTTAAGGGTCTCGGCAAGAAGACCGCGGAGAGGATAGTATTAGAGCTCAAGGATAAGCTCAAGGAACAGCAGAAGGCCATGGGCAGTATTGCGCCTGTATCTAACTCGGCTCCCGTTAATTCCTCGGTTACTTCTGATGCGGCAGGAGCTCTTCTTGTGTTAGGATATAAGGAGAGTGAAGCGAGCAGCGCAGTTGCCGCTGCATACGAAGAGGGTATAACCCTTGAAGAGCTCATCAAGAAGTCTCTTAAGATAGCATCAGGAAGTAAGATTACATGAGTGACGGAAGTTTCGGTTATGAAGAGGAGCGCGTGCTCGGCAGAGTGCGTCAACCTTCCGACGGCGACGATAAGGCATTAAGGCCTACAAGGCTTGAAGACTACGCAGGACAGGAGAAGATCAAGACCAATCTCAAGATCTTCATTGATGCTGCCAAGAAGAGGGGAGAAGCATTGGACCATGTCCTCCTCTACGGCCCTCCGGGACTCGGTAAGACTACACTTGCAGGCATCATCGCAAATGAGATGGGCGTAGGTCTTCACATAACCACAGGTCCTTCGATCGAGAAGGCAGGAGACCTTGCAGCTATCCTCACTAACCTCGAGGAGAACGAAGTCTTATTTATCGATGAGATCCACAGACTCAGCAAGAGCGTCGAAGAGGTCTTATATCCTGCTATGGAGGACTTTAAGCTCGATCTTATGATCGGTAAGGGCCCTGCGGCAAGATCTATGAGACTCGACCTTCCGCACTTTACCCTGATCGGTGCCACGACGAGAGCCGGTATGATATCCAATCCTCTGCGTGACAGATTCGGTATGGTCTCAAGATTAGAGCTCTATGAGACGGAAGACCTTATGAAGATCTTATCAAGAGATGCTTCTTTGCTCGGCATTGAGATCAATCAGGATGGTCTTCGCAATATCGCCTCAAGATCAAGAGGAACTCCGAGGATCGCTATAAGACTCCTTAAGCGTATGAGGGACTTTGCTTCTTATATGGATAAGGATGTTATTGACAAGGAAGTATCCGACTTCGGTCTTGCAAGGCTCGATATCGACGAGATCGGCCTTGATACCATAGACAGAAGGATGCTCATGACGATCGCTGATGTCTTCAGAGGCGGCCCGGTAGGTCTTGAGACTCTGGCTGCAACAACAGGCGAGGACCAGATAACCATAGAAGATGTATATGAGCCATTCTTACTCCAGAACGGCTTTATCCAGAAGACACCGCGCGGCAGGATGCTCACTGCAAGGGCATTCGAGCATCTTAAGATACCCATGCCGCCTAATATGTATACTGTTCCTTCTAGTAACAATGTATCTATAGACGATATCTTATCTGACGGAGAGGACAACTGATGTCTCTTCTTCTTCATGCATGCTGCGGTCCCTGTGCTATGTACCCGTTAGAACTCCTGACGGGGCAGGGCAAAGATCTCGAGATCTTCTGGTATAACCCCAATATCCACCCTGAGTTTGAATGGAACAGGAGATATGAGAATCTTCAGATAGCAGCTGATCACTATAAGGTAAGCCTTATCAAGGGTGATGACAGCTGCGAGGAAGAATACTGGCTTTCCAAGACATATCTCGAAGAATTTGAGACCAGATGCGATATGTGTTACGACATGCGAATGGATGCGATAGCGAAGTTTGCTTCAGAGAACGGCTTTGATTCATTCAGCACCACTCTTCTCGTAAGCCCGTATCAGCAGCACGATAAGATCGCAAATATCGCTGAGACCAAAGCACGCAAATACAATGTGGATTTCGAATATATAGATTTCAGGCCCGGTTTCAGGCATGGTCAGGATCTTGCAAGGGAGATAGGTCTTTACAGACAAAAGTTCTGCGGTTGTATATTCTCTCTTGAAGAATCCAAGTTCCGTGATAAGATTTACAGATCCTTTGAAGAAGGCTGAAGGGAAAGTTCTTGAATCAATTTAAAAGTAAATTCATCGGCGACCGTAAGTTCTATCGGATGCTTATGGGAGTAGCTCTGCCCATCATGGTGCAGAACGGAATAACGAATTTCGTATCTTTGCTCGACAATCTCATGGTTGGCGGATTGGGAACAGAGACTGTTTCTGCTGTCGCAATAGTAAATCAGATCATGTTCGTATATTTCCTTTGCATATTCGGCGGCTTGTCCGGCGCAGGCATATTTACCGCGCAGTTCTACGGCAAGGGAGACGAAGAGGGAATAAAGAACACGATAAGGTTCAAGATGATGTTAGGCGTCTTACTGGTCTTAATATCTGCAGCTATCATGTGGTTTTGGGGAGCAGACATCATATCCTTGTTCCTGCATGAGAGCGAAGATGGAGGAGATCTTGCATTAACGCTTTCTCTGGGTCTTGATTATCTGCACATAATAATCCTTACCTTGCCCCTCGTAATGCTTACCAACACTTACGCGGGCACATTAAGAGAGTGCGGACAGACGGTTGTACCGATGAATGCGGGGCTTATTTCCGTAGCCGTCAATCTTACCTTCAACTATCTTCTCATCTTCGGTAAGTTCGGCTTCCCCGAGATGGGAGTAAACGGCGCTGCAATCGCTACCTTGATCGCAAGGGGAGTGGAATTTGCAGTTATAAGGATCTGGGTAATAGTTAATATCGAGAAGGTTACATACTTTAAGGGCGTATATAAGACCCTGAAGGTCCCTTTAAACCAGCTTAAGAAGTTTATTACGACAGGTCTTCCGCTTCTCGTCAATGAGACCTTCTGGTCACTTGGAATATTCCTCCTGGGACAGGCTTATTCTTTAAGAGGACTTAATGTAGTAGCGGGGCAGAGCATCTCCAATAACATCAACAATGTATTCAATATCGCTTTCCTTGCGACAGGAGATGCGGTCGCTATAATAGTCGGAAGATATCTGGGCGCAGGCGATATGAAGAAGGCGAGAGAGGTTGATAACAAGATAATCGCAACATCCCTGATGCTCGCTTTAGCAGTAGGAGCTTTCCTTCTTGCCACCTCATGGTTTTACCCGACGCTTTATGACGTATCCGATGAAGCAAAGCGTCTCGGTATGATGTTTATCATCGTGCAGGCACTTTTCTATCCCAAGGAAGCTTTCCTGCACAGCTCGTATTTTACGATAAGGGCAGGCGGTAAGACCTTGGTCACCTTCCTGTTTGATTCCGTGTTCATGATGGTGATATCAGTTCCTGCGGCATTTGTACTTACAAGATTTACATCGCTTAATGTAATCTTGATCTTTACGATCATACACTGCCTGGATTTTATAAAGTGCGCGATCGGATATGTCATCCTTCGCAAGGGCTACTGGATGCAGAATATCGTATCCAAGATCTAAGCGTGATCCTTGCAATCGACCAATATCGAGTAGTATTCCTTGTATATGACCATTCCGGGCTTGGCTCCGGGGATCTTCTTTACGTGTGAGACGGGGCAGTAGTCTACCTCTGCCTTAATAAAGCCGGGCCTTGAACCCTTGCCCTCCAAGTGCTCCTCCAAGACCGTGCTCTTGGAATAGTAGGCAGCAAGCTCTGCAGCCTCGATGACCGCATTGTCCGAAGGCATATCTTCGCCCGGGTGAGTCTTCAATATGACGTGTGTCCCCGGAAGTCCCTTGATATGGAACCACCAGTCGTCCTTATCTGCGATCTGGAAGGTGAGCCTGTCGTTCTGGATGTTGTTCCTGCCGGATAAGATCTCGTAGCCGTCAGATGTTACATATCTCCTGAAGGATACTTCCTTTTTCTTTTGGGAGACCTTCTTGTTTCTTGCCTGGGCTCTTTTTGCCGCTTCTCTTAAGGCTCTCGAGGATGCCTTGCCGGACTTGGCTATGCCGACCTGTCTGTTGGGGTCGCCGGTGTTGACCTTCTTATCAGCCTTTTTGGCAGGTGCGGTATCAGATCTTATCTCTTCTTCGAGAGCCTCTAAGTCCTCTTCGCAGGAAGCGGATTCAATGGCGGTCTTAAGAGATCTCAGATACTCTATGCCGATATCGTCTTCCTTGATATATTCTCCTGCCATCTCAGCTTTACGCTTGGCTTTGTGGAATCTCTTATAGTATTCCTGGGAGTTCTCAGAAGCGCCAAGGGAAGGATCTAAGGGGATAGTGATCTCTTTTGGAGGATCTTCTTCGTAGTTTATCGCAGTAAGGCTCGTATCCTGAGGCTTTGCCAGGTACTTGTAGGTGAGGATAAGGTCACCGTATAATTTGTACATGCCGGCCTTGGAGCCTTCTGCAAGGTCCTTCTCGTGGACTTCTCTCTTCTTTGTAAGCCTGGATATCGCAGTCGTTACTATCTGCGTTAAGCGGTTTCTCCTGCCTTCCAAGTCGATGCCGGATTCCTTAGCCTGATAGAAGACATCTAAAGCCTCGGATATGGTCTTAAATCCAGCCTTCTTGTCGAAGCCGTCAAGATCCATGGGAGAGAACTCGCAAGGCTCGCCGTCAGGTCCGTAGAAAACCCTTGGGGTATATGTATTCTCTGTTATCTGCTCGAAAAAGTCTTTGCATGCCTTGTTAAGCCTTGATGTCTCAACGTCTGTAAGCTCCGTTATGGGAGCTCTCTCGTCTATATCAGCCTTGTGGCAGAGCTGCCTTGATATGAGAGGGGACAGGCCCTTGATGGAATTTATCAGAGCCTTTTCCGCAGGACGCTTCATCTCTTCTTCGAGTATTGGAAGCTTACCGTTTCCGATATATTCGAGAGCTTCGTCAGGAGTTATCTTGCTTTGGAGCGGGGGATATTCGTATATCCTCGCAGGCATGATCTCTCTTACTCTTGAGACGGAATAATCTACATGTATAGCGCTGTCTAAGATCTTGCCCGAGCCGTTTATCAGGATGAGGTTTGCAAAGCGGCCCATAAGCTCGGCCGTCAGGGTGAATTCCTTATTGTCTTTTAATTCATCCGTATTGGTGCAGTGGAATTCGATGATCCTCTCGTAGCCCGGATTGGTTACGCTTACTATCTTAGAGCCTGACAGATGCTTTCTTAAGAGCATGCAAAAAGAAGGCGGCATCTGCGGATTGGATCTGTTACTCTCCGTAAATCCTGCTCTCTGCGATCCGGGATTGATGGATATGAGGAGTTTGGAAACTCCATTAACTGTCCTAAGGTGAAGTATGAGCGTGAACTTATCGGGCATAAAGATCTTGTCGATACGCCTGCCTTCGAGCATAGTATTAAGCTCGCGGGTTAGAAGTTCACATGTTATACCGTCTAAAGCCACGGCCGTATCACTCCGCTTCTTGTTCGTCCTGGGGATCGGAAGCGCTCTTTAAGAGGAAGAATATCCAAACGACTAAGCTGATCAGGAGCTCGATGCCTAAGAGCATGAAGAAAGTATTGTATGAATTCCAGGAGATGAGAAGATCGAGCCCGATGATCACGAAGATTATCACGATCGTAAGGAGGGGCTTAAAGATCCTCGTCTTGCTGAAACGGTGGAACAGATCCTTGAAGGTTACTTCAGGTTCTGCCTTGACCGGTTGCTTTTTGCTCCTTGCAGAATTAGAAGAAGACTTCGGTCTTGAAGCCGAAGTCTTTTTCTTTGTTGTTGAATTATTATTCGATCTGCTCTGTGCCATTAAAGGTCGATATTTTCCTTTTCCTTGAGGAGCTTCTTGATCTTCTCAGTAGGATTGATGAGGTTAGACAATGAAGCGTCGTGGTTGATCGCGTCGATGAGAAGGGCAACGAACTTGCACATATTAACATCAGCATACCAGGGAGCCTGAAGGAGCTCAGGACGGCGGTAGATGAGGTTTGTGGCAAATACCTTGTTGATGATGCCTTCTTCGTAAGCCTTGTTGAAGTTATCGATACCCTCTGTGAAAAGTGCGAATGTAACTGCGCAGAATACGTTCCTTGCGCCTCTGTCCTTCATTGCACGGGCGATGTCGAGCATTGAATCACCGGATGAGATCATATCGTCTACGATAAGGATATCGAGACCTTCTACTGAATCACCGAGGAACTCGTGAGCGATGATGGGGTTTCTGCCGTTAACTACCTGCGTATAGTCTCTTCTCTTATAGAATGTTCCGAGAGGCACACCTAAGATGGAAGCATAGTACATTGCTCTGGGGATACCGCCTTCATCAGGGGATACGACAGTGAACTTACCCTTTGAGAAGCTGAGGTCAGGAACCTGACGGTACATCTCCTTGATGATCTGGTATGCAGTCTGGAGTGATTCGAAGCCTGCAAGAGGGATAGCGTTGGCAACTCTCTCGTCGTGTGCATCGAATGTGATGATGTTAGCAACACCGAGGTCGTAGAGCTCTTCAAGAGCGAATGCGCAGTCGAGTGACTCTCTTGCGTTTCTCTTGTGCTGACGGCTCTCGTAAAGGAAAGGCATGATTACGTTGATCCTTCTTGACTTACCGGAGCAGGCGAGGATAACTCTCTTAAGATCCTGATAGTGATCGTCAGGGGACATGTGGTTATCCATACCGTACATCTTGTATGTGCAAGAGCAATTGAGTACATCAGATACGAGATAGAGGTCATGGCCTCTTACAGTGTTCTTAACAACTGCCTTACCTTCGCCTGATGAGAATCTGACGTTATCTACGGGGATCTGGTAATCCTCACGGAAGAATCCCGGATATGTATTAACGAACTGCTCCTGCTGGTATTCGGAGCGTCTCTTATTCAAATAGAAGTTTACTTTCTGTGTAAAATCCTCACTTCCCCTGAGCGCAATAAGTCCAATAGGGCCTACCGGTGCCATCGGGTTATCACCGTATTGGTCGTAACGGGAATAAGCTCTTTCGTCAGATGCTGAAGTCATTTTTGAATATCCTGCCTTTCGTAATATATGTTATTCACTGAATTCGTCGAAAACTTCTCCAAGTCTGATCTGCTGTGTGAGCTCGATCAGACGGCTTGTTGAATTGATAAGGTCATATACCGACTCGTCGAGGTTTAATGCTTCGATGATGCGTGCGATATAAGGAACCATATCAGCTTCAAGGTACCACTCGTGGCTGTATATCTCCTCGGGATGGTAATTTAAGTTAGAGCAGCAGACAGCCTTGATGATGCCGTCTTCATATGCCTTATCGAATCTCTCGTAGCCTTCGGTAAAAAGTCCGAAGGGTGCGAGGCAGTAGATGTCCTTTGCGCCCTGCTCGTGAAGCTTGTTGGCAGTCCTGAGCATAGTAGAGCCGGAATTGATCATATCGTCTATAAGAAGTATGTCTCTTCCCGTAACGTCATCGCCTAAATATCTGAACTCCTTGATGGGGTGCTCTCCGTCAACCTTGATCGTGTAATCCTTGTCTCTGTAGAAGACACCGAGAGGGAGGTTCAGATGTGATGAATAGAATATAGCTCTGCTCATACCGGATTCATCAGGTGATACGACGATGGTATTATCCTTGTCGAGCTTGATGGAACCGTACTTTGTGAGCAGGGAAGATGTAAGTTTATACTGACACTTGGGGTATTCGATCGACATGAGCGGGACGGCATTCTCGATCCTTCCGTCATGCGGGTCGAAGATAATAACATTGGCTACGCCTAATTTGTAGAGTTTCTTGAGAACATCTGCGCAATCGTAAGATTCTCTGAAGGAATCGAGCTTATCGCGTCTGCCTTCATATACGAAGGGCATGATGACATTGATCCTCTTGGCTTTGCCGGAACATACCGAGATTATCCTCAGCAGGTCCATATAGTGGTCATCAGCACTGATGACATGGTCGAAATTTACGAGATCGAAACTAAAACTGTGAGACAGGACATCAGTAATAATATAAATATCGTGTCCTCTTACACTCTCTCCCAGGGCAAATTTACCTTCGCCTGACTGGAATCTTACATTCTGGCTTGAGATAAGATAATCGGATCTCGAATAGCCGGGATTGTCTACAAAAGGATTGGATCTCTTCTCAAAACGCATCCTGCGCTTCTGAGAAAGCACTGAAGATACCTGTTCTGCGAGTTTCTTGTTAGCTGTATGTGAGATGATCCCGATAGGTCCAAAGGGTGCAAGAGCGGACTGCTTATAATTGGAATCAGAGTACAAATCGCTCACCGTCAAAAGCTCCCTTCATTTGCTACTAAAATATTATATGAGCTTTGGGAAAATTCAAAGTGATTTCATGTATAAAAAAATCAAAAAACTTTCGATATTATTGTTCAAAAGTTCATCACTTGCCCAAAATATATTCTGCTAGTGCCTGCTTAAGATCGTCTAAACCCGCTTTGTTCTGGGAAGATATGGCGAAAACGCAAGCATCTTCGCTAAAATCAAGATTCTTTGCCATCATCTGCAGGTTGCGGTTGACCTGAGCCCTGCTGAGCTTATCGCACTTTGTAAATACGAGGAAGTAGGGGATACCCGAGCTGTTTAAGTAATTGAGCATAGCCTTATCGTTTGCTGAAGGCTCGTGGCGGATATCTATAAGGTGTAATACCAGTGCAAATTCTCTTCCTGACCTGAAATAGTTGTCGCAAAGCTCGGAGAAAGCCATGGTCTTGCTCTTTGAAGCTGCAGAATAACCGTAGCCCGGAAGGTCTGTAAGAAGGATCTTATCGTCTATATTGAAATATATGATCTCCCTGGTCTTACCGGGAGTCTGGGATACCTTTGCAAGCTTTTTGTTGTTGGCGAGGGCATTTATGAGTGAGGACTTGCCTACATTGGATCTTCCCGACAAAACGACTTCGGGAAGGCCTGATACGGGGATCTCGTTTACCTTGACGGCAACCTTGATGAACTTTGTCTTGTTGTAGTTTATATCTTGCATTTCTTCGCTCCGTTGTAGGTTTTTTACCGTTTTTTGTACATTTTTAAGGCTTTATCCGTCTTAAAATCTTTGTATGACAGGAGATTTAAGACAGGACAAAGATGACAGATACCGGAAGGTCTTATCAAGGCCGCTTCTTATCCCTGCCTTGCTCATGTATCTTGTCTGTCTCATATCCTTCTGCTCGGCAGAGTTCATAAAGCCATGGGTCATTATCCTTTGCTTTGCAATGAGCTTCTGCCTGCTGTTTATCTTTAAGCTTCTCTTAAAGCAGGATATAAGATCAGGTATCTTGCTCTTATATTTTAGCATAGGACTTCTTTTGGCCTGTTTGGCGCTTTATATCAATGTTTCCATCAATAAAGAGCTTAATGGTGTGCCTTATGCCTTGACTGTCACAAGGGTAGCAAGAAACCTTGACGGCTCTATAAAGCTTGAGGCTGTAACGGGATCGGGCGTTAAGGTAATGGTAATTCCTGAAGGCATCTGCGATGCTTGCGAAGGCTGCACGATCAAGATATCCGGGGATATAGAAGAACCCGGGGGATCTCGCAATCCGGGTCAGTTCAGCTATGCGTCTTATCTGAGGCGCAAAGGGATAAACTATGTATGCTTTGCAGATAAGGTCGAAACCATAGATTACAGGCATTCGCCATTAAGCGTTCTGTACGAGGCAGTCTTCAGCTTGAGACTTAAGATATTAGAACATCTTACCGAATACGATGAGACTCAGAAGGCCCTTATAGCCGCGGTATGTCTGGGTGACAGATCTTTTATAGAAGATAATGTGATGTACGGCTTCAAGATGTGCGACTGCTCTCACATCCTTGCTGTATCAGGCATGCATTTTGCAGGCTTCCTCTTCGCTTTGCCCTATATCTTCAAGGCCTTGGGACTCGGAAGGCGCAAGGCGATATTGGTATATATCCTCTTTGTTGTAACGGTGGGGCTCATAACGGGCTTTGGCGAGTCGGTCACGAGAGCTGCTGTCATGAGCAGCTGCTCTTTTGCTGACAGGGACAGGGTGTCAGCGATGAGTCTTGCCGTGATCCTTATGCTCCTTGCAAACCCCTTTGCGGCCGTATCCACGGGTTTTATGATGAGCTTTGCTTCCTGTATTGCGATAGTATGCCTGAGCGAAAAGACTGAAGCTTTGCTTCGAAGGATCCATTTCCCCAAGGTCTTAAGGGAAGCAATATCTCCCGCGCTTTGCAGCAGCTTCGGTATGATCCCTTTCTGGGATATGACGAGCTACCGCTTAAGCCCCGTGCTCTTTATCGTTCAACTGCTTGCAGGCTTTATATGCCAGTTTTGCTGCATCTTCTTTGTCCCTTGCCTTATTACGGGTATATCTTCTCCCTTATCTCTAATGTTATATGTCTTAGAGAAATTGATGCAAAAGGGGACTGCCATAGCGGTATTTGCTTCTTACCCCGCATCTATGCTCAAGGGATTGGTCTTATGCATATTCTTCCTTGCTATGCTCCTTTTATTACCAACTTGCTTTGCCAAAAGGATATTGTTTAAGCCGTCTGTTCTTTTGCTGGCGGTAATTACAGGCTTTACCGTGTTTAAGTTTATTAACAGGCCCCTTGCTACCATCGTATTTGCGGATGTTGGGCAGGGGGACTGCTGCCTGATAATGACGGGGGATAAGACCTGCCTTATAGACGGCGGTATCTATGAAGAAGGGGAGCAGACCGTAAGAGACCTTCTTGACTACTACGGAATAGATCAGGTCGACTATGCCTTCATGAGCCATTGGGATACGGACCATGCGGCAGGCCTTGTAGCCCTTGTGCGTCAAAACCGCATAAAGGCTCTTTATACGGGCTTTAACGGGGAAGATGAGGACGTATCGGATTTCCTTACTGCACTTGAACTGGACGAGTCTTTCTTATCCGGGCTTTGCCTTACGGGTAAAGGCGATGTTTTCGATCTCGGATATGGGGTAAGCCTTGAAGTGCTATACCCGGAAGTGAATACCGGAGGAGGCAACGAAGCGAGCCTTGTAATGGAGCTTAACTGCGGAGACCTTAGTGTGCTTTATACAGGGGACATAGGCTTTGAGACAGAGGAATCTCTTGTTAACTCGGGGCTTGTTTCTGATGTAGATATACTTAAGGTGGCTCACCACGGCTCGCGCTTTTCGACAAGTGATGTATTCCTTGACTGCGTAAAGCCAGAGACGGCCGTAATATCCGTCGGAGAAGACAATTTCTACGGGCATCCTTCAGGCGAGACCCTTGCAAGGCTTGAAGCAAGGGGCATCAGGGTGCTAAGGACCGATCTTATGGGTGCTGTCATTATTGAGGCAAGATAGAGGTTTTTTTGTGCATTTAGGGAAGGATATACATATCCTTGTGTTATGATATACAAAATGATCTTATGGAGAAATATGATGCGCATCAACACATATGAGAAGCTTGCGGCAGCAACTTGTACGGCAGCAATGCTTCTTTGCATGTCAGCCTGCAGTGATAAGCCCGATGTATCGGAGGCTTCTGATACTATTGCTGCAGGTGATATAACGGAGTCCGTCACGGAGACGGAGAATACCGTTGCAGCGGCTTTGCAGCAGACGGAGAATACCGCTTATGCCTTGGTCCCCAACGGTGAAGATGTAACTGCGCCCATCTGGCTCAAGATCCCCAATATGGTAACCCTCGAGAAGGGCGACAGTTTTACTGTAGATAACTATATAAGCTACATAGACGACAGAGACAGCGACGTAACGCTCGAGGTAACGGGCGAATACGACACCTCGGTCGTCGGTGAATACCCGATAAACCTTACTATCACTGACGATGCGGGCAATTCGACAACAGGTTCTTTTACTCTTAACATGGTAGAGCCCGTAACAGAGACCGAGTCTACACCGTCTCAGACGGAGGAGACACATCAGACTATATCTTTCGATGACTTTATAACGAGATACGATGCAGACGGCGTAATGCTCGGCATAGATGTATCCAAGTGGCAGGGAGAGATAGATTTTGATGCGGTCAAGAATGCCGGCTGCGACTTCGTCATATTAAGAGCCATGGTATACCACGAGGGAGAGCTCATAGAAGACAGCTATTTCAAGACAAATCTCGCAGCTGCAAAGGCCGCAGGACTTAAGGTCGGCGTCTATATCTATACCTTCGGCAATACCGAAGAGATAATAAGATCTCATGCTCAGATGCTTGCAGAGCTTTTAGACGGCGAGGAGCTTGATTTCCCCATAGGTTACGACTGGGAGGCCTTCAAGAGATTCCAGCAGTACCACTTGAGCATTATGGATCTCAACAATCTCTTCTATGCTTTTGCAGACGAGATGACAAAATACGGATACGATACGATGCTCTATTCTAGCAAGTACTATCTTGAGACACTCTGGTACCCGTTAGAATACGATGTCTGGCTTGCTCACTATACCGATGAGACTTCTTACGAAGGTGACTATCTGCTCTGGCAGGTAAACTGCATCGGCAGGATAGACGGCATAGAGGGCGATGTGGACATCAATGTTTGCTATATGGATGGTGATAACTGATGGCTAAGCAGAAGGCCCCGCCCAAGGGAGTACTTACATACAAAGAGTTCTTCGGTAAGCTAAGCAAAGACATGGATGCAATGAAGCTCATCGTCATGTACGGAGATGAGCCTTATCTCATCGAAGGAACGATATCCATGCTCAGGAAGAAGCTCATAGCAGAAGGCGCTGAAGATATGGATATGTCTGTTATAGACACCAGGACCGGCAGCAAGTTCAGCTTCGATATCTTATCCGAGATGGCTTCGTCTCCTGCGTGGATGTCTTCAAAAAGGCTCGTTGTAGTAAGGAAGTCCGGTATCTTCGATAAGGAGTGCACTGACGAAGCGCTTAATGCACTTAAGAATATCCCCGACGGCACGGTCGTAGTCTTTGCTGAAGACAGTATCGATTCAAGGAAGAAGATGTTCAAGAACGTCGTATCCTTTGCGGTTATTACGCAGATGAACAAGATGGATCTTGGTGACTGCACTTCATGGATAAAGGGCAAGTTCAATAAGATGGGACTTGAGATAACTACTGACGCTCAGGCTTCACTCGCTTCAAGATGCGATATGTCCCTGTCCATGCTCGCCAGAGAGATCAACAAGGTAGCTTTGTATTGCAGGGCGGAGAATATAAGCAAGGTCGATTTCGATACCGTGGATGCCATTTGTCCTCCGGATCTGTCTTCTTCGATCTTCGACATTATGGATGCCTGCGGAAGCGGCGATGCCGTTAAGGCCATGGGTACATTAGATAAGCTCATCAGGACGAGAGAGCCCGTGCAGAGGATAAATACAACTATCGTAAACCATTTAAGAAAGCTCATTGTCGCAAAGGATACCGGCAATCCCTACGAGCTTAAGGACAGGCTCGGAATAATGCCTTTCCAGGCAGAGAAGTTCTTAAGAGAAGCTTCTTCATTTACGATGCCGGAGCTCATTAACCTCTACAGGTATGCGGTCAATGCCGATTCCAATGTAAAACACGGTGAGATGGATGACCTTACAAGCCTTGAGATATTGGTAATGAGGGCATGTAAAGCGATATAGTGAGAAGGAATATGCATTTTCTGATAAAATAAGTAGTCACAATTGAAATTTGAGGTGCTTTGAATTAAAATTTGCAATTGTTTCTATGTTTATAATATAAGGAGTGAATTACATGACGAAGATTGCCATGAAGACGCCACTCGTTGAGATGGACGGCGACGAGATGACAAGGATCATTTGGAAGCAGATAAAGGATATTGTCTTACTTCCTTATGTTGACCTTAAGACAGAGTATTTTGATCTCGGACTCGAGAACAGAGATAAGACAAACGATCAGGTTACGATCGACTCTGCAAACCGTACAAAGGAACTCGGTGTTGCCGTTAAGTGTGCAACCATCACACCTAATGCTCAGAGAATGACAGAATATAACCTTCACCAGATGTGGAAGAGCCCTAACGGTACTATCAGAGCTATGCTCGACGGTACAGTATTCAGATGCCCGATCTTAGTTGACGGCATCAAGCCCTTCGTAACGACCTGGAAGAAGCCTATCACCATCGCAAGACATGCTTATGGTGATGTTTACAAGAATACAGAGATCAGGATCGACGGACCTGCAAGAGCTGAGCTCGTCGTTACATATGCTGACGGAAGGAAAGAGTCAGAGACAGTCTTTGAATATCCCTGTGCAGGCGTTCTGCAGGGTCAGTACAATACAGATAAGTCCATCACGGCTTTTGCCCAGGCATGCTTCAAGTATGCTTTGGACGTTAAGCAGGACCTCTGGTTTGCTACGAAGGATACTATCTCCAAGACGTATGACCACCGCTTCAAGGATATCTTTGCCGAGATCTACGAGAATGAGTACAAGGCACAGTTTGAAGCAGCAGGCATCACATATTTCTACACATTGATCGACGATGCGGTCGCAAGAGTAATGCGTTCTGAAGGCGGTTTCGTCTGGGCATGCAAGAACTATGACGGCGATGTAATGAGCGATATGCTCGCATCCGCTTCAGGCTCTCTTGCCATGATGACATCCGTTCTCGTTGCACCTGACGGTACATGCGAGTACGAGGCAGCTCACGGCACGGTTACACGTCACTACTACAGACACTTAAAGGGCGAGAAGACATCGACAAACCCGATGGCTACACTTTTCGCTTGGACAGGCGCACTCAGGAAGAGAGCACAGCTCGACGGTCTTAAGGACCTCGAGGATTTTGCTGACCGTCTTGAGAAGGCATCTATCGAGACCATTGAATCAGGTATAATTACCGGAGACCTTAATGCTCTCCTTGATAAGGAAGACAAGACAGTCGTAACGACTGAGGAATTCCTTAAGGCAATAGCAGCTAAATTATAATTTCTGGAGGTTAATATGAGCTACTACAAGACATGGATGGACAAGTCCGAGGATGCTGTAAATCAGCAGACTTACGTTGAATACATCAACAAGTACTATGCAATGGAGAAGAATGCATATGACCTTATCTTAAGTGCATATCCCGACAACAAGGAGCTTATCAGCGGCAAGGCTAAGCCTATGGCTATCAAGCTCGGTTTCAACGACGATACGATGGATATCTTCTTAGGCTTCTTAGACGGTATCAAGGCAAGCCTCACAAACGGCGATTCTCTTGATCTTGAATCTATCGTCGACGATTCCGATATCGATCTTGAGATCGATTACGAGAAGCTCTATTACAACATGCGTGACGCAAAGGCTGACTGGCTCTACGGCCTCAAGGCTTGGAACAAGGTCTTGGAGGATTCCAAGATGAAGGAGATCACAAGAGAGTACCGCGAAGCTAATATCGCTCACTCCAACAAGATCGGCAGAAACGATCCCTGTCCTTGCGGTTCAGGCAAGAAGTACAAGAACTGCTGCGGTCGTAAGATCTGATCATAGATTCCGGGGAGATTCGATTTGAAGAAACTCTTTAGCACAAAATGGTTCATAGTTCTTGCCGTATCTCTTGCACTCGTAGCGGGAGTAGTGCTTAGTTTTATCCCCAACAGTCCAATAGCATTCCTTAAGAAACCTGTATCGGCGATAGTATCGCCGGTGCAGGCTTTTGTTATGAATTCCGGCAATGTCATCTCAGACTTCTGGGCAGCTCTTACGGATGGTATGGCCATAAGAGAAGAGAATGAGAATCTCAAAGACCAGATAGCGGACCTCAGATATCAGCTTACTCAGAACGAAGAGGCTGCTATCAGATACGAGGAGCTCAAGGATGCATTCCACATAAGAGATACCTTCAGCAACTACGATATCTACGGCGCTCAGGTTCTCTCAAGAGAGGCAGATGAGTGGTTCTCCGTTATCCGTGTCGGTGCGGGTTCCAATGACGGCATCGATGCTCAGAGCATGGAGGCTTTCCCGGTACTCGATGTAGAGATGAACCTCGTCGGAAGGGTAATAGAAGTCGGAAGCTCTGATTCGATGGTACTGCCTTTGCTCCACGAGGGTTTCTCGGTTGCCTGCAAGGTCAACGTAGTAAACGGCGCGACCATGCTCGTATCAGGTGACGCTTCTCTTAAGAACGACGGGCTTTGCCTCGTAACAAGGATCGAGAGCGGCACTGTGATAGAGCCCGGCACAGAGATCGTTACATCAGGTGAGGGCGGCCTTTTCCCTGAAGGTATTCCGGTGGGAACGATAGTTGACGTCGACTATTCGAACCCTCTTGCAATTACGGCAACCTTAAAGCCTAATTCCGATATCGGCGATATCGAGGACGTATTCGTCATGATCCCTTATCAGACTGAAGAGGAAGAGGCTTCGGATGAAACGGAAGTGACAGAAAATGCAGGGTAAGTTTCCCATAAGGAAAATAATCGTATATGCGATTTATATACTCCTCTTTACAACCTTCCAGGTATCCTTCCCGAATGCCATAAGCTTCAGAGGTCAGGTAGCTGATCTTACTTTTGCTTTTGTGGTGCTCACAGGCTACTATTACGGCTTCCTTGACGGAGCGGTCGTGGGACTTATAACCGGCATGATAAGAGAC
Organism: Saccharofermentans sp.; assembly: GCA_024685135.1. Classification (GTDB taxonomy): domain Bacteria; phylum Bacillota; class Clostridia; order Saccharofermentanales; family Saccharofermentanaceae; genus Saccharofermentans. Next base: position 59,164 of record JAIKWA010000050.1, on the reverse strand, counting down.
TGTTTTGCATCCCCGATCATCATGGGATTAGACGGCAAGACACAGCTTGCTTCAGGTATCGGCATGCTCGTCTTATTCCTCGCGGGAAGCTACGGTTCTTCGTTCTTCAAGCACAGACTTCACAGAAATGTTCACTTCGCGCTACTTGCAGTGCTCTCTGCTACTCTCATCTATAAAGTATCGGGACATATCTGCATATTCCTGTGGCTCAAGCTGCAGGACGGCGCTATCTATACACTTACTCTGGGCAAGATCCTTACGGATTCGATCCTGCCTTCGCTGCTCGTAAATGTCCTTGCGGCTTTACCCATCATATTCCTTCTGAGGTTCTTAGGGCCCGTAAGCAGAAGGAAGAGCGATGATTCGAATGACGATGTCATCAAGTCTTATGGAGAAGATTCATGGCTTCAAATCTGACAGGTAAGGACTACGGCGCATTTGACCGCAACTCAGGCAAGGGATCTGAAGATTCCAATAAGGGTTTATGGGAGCTTATCAAAGGGCTTGTAGGTAACAGGTTCCTTATCCTGGCTCTTATATTCTCGGCTTTTGGCGTTGTCATCTTTATAATGACCATGCGCCTTCAGTTCTCAGGCTATCAGAATACTATCTCAGAAGGCTCTTTGGGCGTCGTAAGACAGTATGTATCCGAGGCTCCGAGAGGTGATATCTATGACAGCAGGGGAGTGCTCCTTGCGTCTTCGATCAAATACAACACCGTTATGATCGCCAATGCCTATATGGATGACGACGAGCTTAACTCTCTGTGCCTCGAGCTCAGTTATCTTTTCGATGAATATAATTGCATCACCGTATGCGGACTCGACGACTACTTTGCGATGGATCCCGAGCCGAGATTCCTTAAGGACGAAGAGAAGATAAGGCTCTGGCAGTCTGATACGAACCTCTTTGCCCTCGAAGACTATTCCCAGGGCGTTATCGTCACCTTTACGGACAATTATGTTAAGACGGATCCGGAGGTATTCTTTCTCTATCTCAGACAGAAGTTCGGCCTCGATAACGGTTATACGGATGAGGAAGCTTACCGCATCATCAGGATAAGATATCAGATATATCAGGATAACTGGTCCTTTATAAAGGGAAGCCCCGTTGAGATCGCAATGGATGTGCCCGATGAGCTTGTTACCATATTGAAGGAACAGAACTACCACTACATGGGTATCGTAATAGGCGAGGACTATGCGAGAACATATTCTCCGCAGGCTCTCTACAGCTGCCATGTCTTGGGCTATGTAGGAAGGATCTCGCCTGAATCTTATACGAATCTGTCACAGTTCGGCTATACCAGTGACGATATGGTCGGTATGTCGGGCGTCGAATCCCAGATGGAGAGATATCTGCACGGAAGCTCGGGCGTAACACCTTATAATATCTGGACTACTGAAGGTGAGGAAGGCTTCTATGTGTCTTCTGACTACGGCATAGACCCCGAGCCCGGCGCGACGGTCAACCTCACCATTGATTCACATCTTCAGGAAGTAGGTACTGAAGCCCTCAAGGACTATATCAACGAAGCTCAGGCTGCTGAAGCCGTAGAGCAGACAGGTTATGCCACGGCAAGCTCCGGCGCGTTCGTTATGATGGACGTTAATACCGGTGCGGTCCTTGCCATGGGTTCTTATCCCAATTACGACCCTAATGACTTTATCCTCGCAAGCTACGGCGACGAACAGGCCGCAGAGCAGGTTAAATACTATCTTGGTATCGACGAATACGAAGAGCTGACGGCTGCTGACCTCCCTTTGTGGAACAGAGCCATCATGTCAATGTATGCTCCGGGTTCGACATTCAAGCCCATCACTGCTCTTGCAGGCCTCGAGCAGGGCAGGATAACCCCTGAATCCAACTGGATCAGATGTACGAGCCCTATCGATATCGGCGGATGGCAGTTTAAGTGCCTCGAGTTCGCAACGACAGGTCACGGTCCTTTGAACCTCAATTCGGCTATGGCTACATCCTGCAACGTTTACTTCATGCTCCTTGGCGTTGATACGGGTATCGACTATATCGCTGATATGGCCCACAGATTTGGCCTCGGTCTTAAGACCGGCATCGATCTTCCGGGTGAGATATCAGGAGTTATGTCTTCAAGAGAGACAAAAAGACTCCTCCACGAGTCCGAATACGATAAGACATGGTTCCCGTCAAACACTGCGCAGGCCGCGATCGGACAGTTCGACGACTGCTTTACCATCCTCCAGCTCTGCAGATATACGGCAGGAATCGCAACAAACAGGCTCGTAACACCTTATGTTATTGATTCTGTTGTGGCAAGCGACGGCTCGATACTCTACGAGGGCCAGAGAGAATCCGTGGATCTCGGCATCTCCGAATCCAGCATCAATGCGGTAAGAGAGGCCATGAGATGCGTTGTTACGGGTACAAGCTCCTGGGATAGTACCGCACAGAATCAGTTCGGTTCCTTCCCGGTCGAGATCGTTTGTAAGACGGGTACGGCCGAGACGGGTTACGAGGAGCTGCGTAAAGAGTATTCCAACGGTCTATTCATCTGTTATGCACCTAAGGACGATCCGCAGGTAGCAATAGCTCTCATCGTTGAAAAAGGTGAGTGGGGCGCTTCTACCATCGTTATCGCAAAGAAGCTCCTGAGTGCTTATTTTGAGACACAATACGATTCTTCAGTCGATCTGACCACAATAAATCCAGTGCTCGGAGACTATATTCCGAGCGTAGATCCCACCGCCGGGTAATTTGTCAAAAAGCCAATTTATTGTCGTTAAATTTGTAATAATTATAAATTGTTTTGCATATCCAAATTCTTTATCATCATATTATTAATGTTTTGATGGAGAACTTTTGATGAAGATTGTCTTGATGGCGGATAATAGGAAGACAGAACTTCTCGTTAATTTTTGCATTGCTTATAAACCTTTGCTCGAGAAACACCAGCTTATTTCCATATACAACACAGCTAAGCTCCTTAAGACATCTGCAGATCTTGAGGTATCAGGCCTTTCCGTAGATTATTCCGCAGGTTTTGAGCAGCTCGCTTCAAGAGCCGAGTTCAACGGTATCGACTGTGTTATCTACTTAAGAGACGGCAGACAGAACAAAGGATCCAATTCTTCACAGCTCCTCGATGTTTGCGATCAGTATACTATCCCTTATGCGACCAATATCGCATCTGCCGAAGTCCTTATAACGGCTGTAGATGCAGGCGCTCTGGATTACCGTCAGTGGAGCAGCGATTACTCTAATCCGGTAGATTGATCTCCTATGAATATCTATAGTTTCCCGATAGGACCGCTCGGATCTAACTGCTACGTTATAAAGAGCGGAGATACTGCTTTGATCGTTGACCCTTCAGTAAGTCCTGATGAGGTATTGGGCAGGATAGATGAGCTTACCGGCAACATGGTAAGGGGTATTCTTATAACTCACGCACATAATGACCATCTTTGCTATATCGACAAATGGCATGCATTATGCCCTGAAGCAAAGGTATATATGTCTTATGAGGACGATTATCTGCTCAAGGATCCCATCTATAACTGCTCTTATATGACCGGTGAGGACCGTATGTACAGCTTTGAGCACGAAGATGCCAAAGGTTCTTTTGATATAGACCCATTTAATATCAAGGTCTTAGCAACCCCGGGGCACAGCAAAGGCTCCGTATGTTTCCTTATAAAGGATGATACGGCTGAAGCTTTGCTTAGCGGAGATACTTTATTTGCCGGAAGTATGGGCAGATGTGATATGGAGGGCGGAAGCATAAAGGATATGCAAGATTCCCTTAGAATGCTTGCCGCTTTGCCTCAAGAACTCCCCGTATTCCCGGGCCACGGCCCCGATACTTCCATCGGATATGAGCTTAAGACAAATCCCTATCTCCAAGATTAATTAACATTCTGTTTTCTTTTTTCGTAATTGATCTTTGCTATATTAGAGATATCAATTATGTTTGTTGGAGGTATGACAATGGATAAGATGCGTCTGGTAACAAGAAGTGACTTTGATGGTCTCGTTTGCGCTATGCTGCTTAAGGAACTTGATATGATAGATGACATCAAGTTCGTTCATCCCAAGGATGTTCAGGACGGTAAGATAGATATCACGTCAAACGACATCACAACAAACCTTCCCTTTGATCCCAGAGTAGGACTTGCGTTCGATCACCATGAGAGTGAGATCTTGCGCAATGACGAATCCGCATTTGAAGGCAAGTTCATCTGCCTCGGCGGTGCAAAGTCCGCTGCAAGGGTAGTCTATAACTACTATGGAGGCAAGGAGCGCTTCCACACCGTGAGCGAGGAGATCCTGAATGCAGTAGATAAGGGCGATTCAGCTGATTTTACTATCGATGAGATCCTGAATCCTTCAGGCTGGGTGCTCATGAACTTCCTTATGGACGCAAGAACTGGCCTCGGCCGTTTCCATAATTTCACTATCTCCAATTACGACCTCATGATGAAGCTCATAGATTTCTGTGTAGATCACTCCATAGACGATGTTATGAAGCTTCCTGACGTCAAGGAGAGAGTCGATATGTACTTTGAGCAGCAGGAACTGTTCAAGCAGCAGCTCAAGGAGAATGTTCAGATGCATGGCAAGGTCGCTGTATTAGACTTAAGACCTCTCGATGTCATCTATACAGGCAACAGGTTCATGATCTATGCAATGTATCCCGAAGCAGAGATGAGCATCCATGTGGCATGGGGCTTTAAGAAGCAGAATACGGCCGTAATGATCGGTAAGTCTATCTTCAATACTGCAGGAACTGTTGATATCGGTGAGCTCTGCCTGTCATATGGCGGCGGTGGTCATCCAAAGGCAGGTACTTGCCAGCTCGATAACGATAAGGTAGATGCACAGCTTCCCGATATCATCGCAAAGCTCAACGAACATCCTTGATCAGGCCCAGGTAAAATTATCTTTGCCGGCACCGGCTTCGAAATGGTATTTTGCAATCCCGAGTTCTAAGCCGGAATAAGAACCGTTATCACAGGTGATGCGTACTTTCCCCGCATCACCTTTTATATTGAATGCCTGTTTATTATTGGCGGTAGGGGCTAAGAGCACGCAGCCTACGCCTTTATAGAACCAGTATGGTGCTTCGCCAATATATCTTGCTACATCTTTATATTCTTTGGATCTGTGAGGCTTGCCTTGATTTTCACCATAGCCGATAACTACTATACCGGGGATGAGATAACCGGGCTTTGCCCTTGCTGCATCTCTTGCTTCGCCTTTATTGATGGAGCCGCTCATCCAGCAGGTGTTGAGCCCTAATGTCTGGGCATAGAGCATGATGTCACAACCGACATAGCCGATGACCTCGTCTATGCCGGGTCTGTTCTTGCCTGTAAGGACGATGCAGTTATCCGCATTCTTGGTGAATGTATATTTATATGCTGTGTTGATGACCTTGGTATTGGAGGTAACGAGTGCGAGCTCGACATCGTATTCCGAGTTAAGCTCCTTGATCCTCTGATTTAAGAGTTTGAGCACATCGTCCGGGATAGGGTCCTTCCTAAAGATCCTTACGGAATGTCTCTCCTGTATGGCTTCGTAGATAGTCATATATGCCTCCGGTGCTTATTTTATCAAATGCACTTACGGGATTGTAGAGGTAACGGTAAATATCTATATTTTTTTAGTCTGAGGTATAATGCTATAATTGGATGGACAATATATGAGGAGAAGGCTATGAGAAGAGTAATCGCATCTTTGCTAGCTATAAGTCTTGTACTGCCGGCCGCTTCGTGCTCTCTTAAACGGAAGATAGAACCTGACGAGGAGACGGCCGAGATTGCCGCCGAAGAAGAATACGAAGTTGATTTTGATCTCGTCGAAGAGACTGAGGAAGACGGCGAGACGACATGGATATTCCTTTCTACAGACGGGATAATCGAGACTCATGTTACTTTTGATGAGGAAGCAAACAGATTTAAGTTTACGGAGATCATCAACCGTCCGAGTTTGCCCTCTGAAGCGGTAGTGGACCCTACGCTTCCTTCAGCCGCCCCTACTGCCACAAGGGCCACAGATCCTACAAGCAATACAACGGTTACATATCCGCCTATCCCGGGTGGTTACGGCATAATACATACTCTTACTGCAGACGGCGTGGATTACGATATATCGAGCGATCTTAAATCCCTTATCGCAAGCGGCGCTGTTGCTTCTCTCGATTCTCATAGAACAACGATCGAAGCAGGCGAGACCGAGTACGGCATCGATGTCTCCTTGCCGGGTGTAAACTGCTGGAACGCTGAAGACGTAGATCTTTCAAAACCGATGTTCATGATAACCCTGGCTGTAACGAATCCGACAAACGTGGAGATCCCCATTGAAGATTGCCGTATCACAAGCGTTAATGCATATGCTTCTCTGGCAGGAAGCACTGATGTGCCCAACGATGTCGGAATCAATACAATAACGCTCGGTGTCACTACCGTAGATGAACTTATAGCGACATTCGGGCAGCCTCACTACAACGAGGAAGTACAGGCCGGAGAAGATGTCTCAACAACCATAATGTACGGACTTGATGCTGCTCAAAGCGGCTATCTTGTCATATCATTTACTTTTACGAACGGAGTCTTAACACTGATCGATGTCGAAGGAGCAGTATAACAGAGCGGGGCAGGCAGCCTCAAAATTCGGTAAGATGATGTGCGGAGCCTGCGTGCTTACGACATATGCCGAGGAATCGGGACTCAAAGAGCCTGAGATAATGCTCAAGGGCATGATGTTTTCGGGCGGTAAGATGGGCACATGCGGCGCAGTTCTTGCATGTCAGGAAGTCCTCAAGAATAAAAGGCCCGATAAGGTCGATGAATTGGAAGAGCGTTTTATCTCGAAGAATACTTCGTCACAGTGTAAAGTGCTCAAGGGAAGGACGGGCGGTCCCATGCTCAGATCCTGCCCGGGTTGTATCGAGGATGCATGTTCTATCCTGGATGAGATCTTAAACGAGGATCAGCCTTCAGTCTGAAGCTTCTCGAGATATTCCACGGCCAGGAGTTTTCTTTGCCTCTCACTAGGCGCTTCGAGGAGCTTCGAATAGTGGTAGATGGCGCTGTCAGTGATGCTCTTATCCATCAGATCGTTTAGCTTATCTTCGCCGAATTCCTCTAATATCGCATCTTCGAGGGCAAGACAGTTACTGTATTCATCGAGGTACATGCCGAGCAAAACGCAAAGTGCGTCAGACAGATCTTTGTGAGTGACTTCGGTCTCGCCGTTTACTAAAAAATATTTAAGCTTATCCATCCAATCCATGTTGTCAGGTAACTGTTTCCAAAGCATTTGAGGCACCTCCCAAGCTGATATTGCAAGTATAGCACTAACAAATTTCTTATTTTTGTGTTTAGGTGCATCAATCTTCTGCATTTTTACTCTTAATATGCTAAAATAGTGCAGTTTGTAAATTACTCTGTCATGGAGGTTTTTATATGAGTGACATGAAGGACTCCCTTGTCGGCATAAAAGAAGAATTCGACAAGGCAATGGAGCAGGTTAAGGATTCTGCTGCAGCTGAACAGCTCAGAGTTGCCTTCTTAGGTAAGAAGGGTAAGCTCACACAGGTCTTAAGAGGAATGGGCGGTCTTACCGCTGAAGAAAGACCTGTCGTAGGTAAGGTTGCAAACGAAGTGCGTACCCATATGGAAGATGCACTCGCAGACATCGCGGCAAAGGTCAAGGCAGAGGAGAGAGCTCACAAGTTAAGACGTGAGGTCATCGACGTTACCATCCCCTCCTCAATGAAGGGTGCAGGTGCAAGGCATCCTCTCAACATGGCTATCAACGAGATCTCCGAGATCTTCTTAGGACTCGGTTATTCGATAGCTGAAGGACCTGAAGTAGAGCTTGATAAGTATAACTTCGAGCTTCTCAGGATCCCTGAGGGACATCCTGCAAGAGATACACAGGATACATTCTATTTCAACAACAACGTATTGCTCAGGACTCAGACATCCGGCATGCAGATCAGGATCATGGAGAATCAGAAGCCTCCGCTCAAGGTCATCTGCCCGGGTAAGGTTTATAGATCTGATGCTCTTGACGCAACGCATTCACCGGTATTCCACCAGATCGAAGGCCTTGTTGTCGATAAGGGCGTTACGATGGGCGACCTCGTCGGTTCTTTGAGACTCTTCGCAAAGAAGCTCTTCGGTGAGAAGACTGAGATCCGTTTGAGACCTCACCATTTCCCGTTTACAGAGCCTTCTGTTGAGGTTGACCTCACATGCTGGAAGTGCGGCGGCTGCGGATGTAATGTCTGCAAGGGCGAGGGCTGGATCGAGGTTCTCGGTGCCGGCATGGTCCACCCCGAAGTTTTGAGAAACTGCAATATCGACCCTGAAGTTTACAGCGGCTTCGCATTCGGCATCGGTGTCGAGAGAACCGCAATGGGCAGATACGGAATCGATGATATCAGACTCCTCTACGAGAACGATGTCAGATTCTTGGAACAGTTCAAGTAAGGAAGGGGAGGATTAGCAGATGAAAGCTCCGATAATCTGGCTTAAAGATTTCACAGATATAGATGTAGAACCTAAGGTCTTAGGCGACATGATGACCATGACAGGTTCTAAGGTAGAAGAGGTAATTACAACAGGTGACGAGATCGACGGTGTCTATACGGGCACTATCTTAGAGATCAACGATCACCCTGATTCAGACCACCTTCATGTACTTAAGGTCGACCTGGGCTCCGATGAGCTCGGAAGAGACCTTCAGATCGTATGCGGTGCACCTAATGTTTATGTCGGCATGATCTGCCCCGTTGCAGTTGTCGGCGCGCACCTTCCGGGCGGCGTTCACATCAAGAAGGGTAAGTTAAGAGGCGTAGAGAGCTACGGTATGTGCTGCGCAGCTGACGAGCTCGGAGTTTCCGCAGAAGGTCATCCCGGTGCAGAGGAATACGGTCTCTGGAATATGCCTAAGGACACACCTTTGGGAGTAGACATCAAGTCACTTCTCGGACTCGGTGCTGCAACGATCGATTTTGAGATCACATCCAACCGTCCTGACTGCTTCTCCATCGAAGGTCTCGGCAGGGAAGCCGCAGTTACATTAGGCAAGCCTTTCAGACCTGTTGAGCCTAAGCTCAAGCAGGAGGGCTCGCTCGACATAAAGGATATTGCCAAGGTTGATATCGAGGCACCTGATCTTTGCTACAGATATACTTCAAGACTCGTTGAAGACGTTAAGATCGGTCCTTCTCCTGCATGGATGGCAGATAAGCTCACACAGGCAGGTATGCGTCCCATCAACAATATCGTTGATATCACAAACTATGTATGCCTCGAGTTAGGTCAGCCTATGCATGCCTTCGACCTCAACTATCTTGCAGGCAAGCACATCATCGTAAGACGCGCTAAGGATGGCGAGCAGATCAAGACATTAGACGGCACAGATCACACGCTCGATTCCTCCATGCTCGTAATCGCAGACGAGGAGAAGGCCTGTGCTATCGCAGGTGTAATGGGTGGTGAGAACTCAGAAGTATTACCCGAGACAACTACTATCCTTTTCGAGTCCGCAGTATTCAACGGCGTATCCGTAAGACGTACCGCAATAGGCAACGGTCTCCGTACAGAGGCTTCTTCAAGATATGAGAAGGGCCTCGATCCCGAGAATGCTTTAAGAGCATTAGACAGAGCCTGCGAGCTCGTTGAGCTCTTAGGTTGCGGTAAGGTCTCCAAGGGATATATCGATTGCTATCCGACAAAGCGTGAAGTAAACCACATCCCGTTCAGACCCGAGAAGATCAACAGCTTTATCGGTATCGATGCATCAGTCGATTTTATGCGCAAGACTCTTATCGATCTCGGCTGTGCCTTCGCAGAAGAAAACGGCGTTGAGGTCATCGTACCTCCCACGTTCCGTCCCGACCTTGAAGGCGAAGCTGATATCTCCGAGGAAGTGGCAAGATTCTATGGTTACAACAAGATCGAAGCAACGCTCCTGTCAGGTAAGGAGACTACATTAGGCGGAAGAACGCCCGAGCAGCAGACCATCGAGAAGATCCGCAATACTTTGGTATATACGGGCTTCTACGAAGCGATCACATATTCGTTTGAGTCTCCTTCAGATCTTGACAGCCTTTGTGTTCCTTCTGATTCCGTTCTCAGGAACCAGCTTAAGATCTCCAATCCTTTGGGCGACGATACATCCGTAATGAGAACAACGATGCTTCCTTCAATGCTCAAGATCGCTGCAAGGAACTCCAGCAGAGGCGTAAACGAAGCAAAGGTATTCGAAGTTGCTTATGTATATCTCCCCGTCGAAGGACAGGATCTTCCCAATGAGAGAAGGACACTTGCAGGCTTCGCATATAAGCCCGGCAACAGCGCTGATACATTCTATGCCACAAAGGCAGATCTTGAAGAGCTCTTCAAGGTATTGGGCATCAGATCCTACGGCTTCGAGCCCCTTACGGATAACGCATCCTTCCATCCCGGAAGAACTGCTTCGGTTATCGTAAACGGCAAGTGCTGCGGTATGTTGGGCGTTATCAATCCCGATGTTGCATCAGCATTCGATGCTCCCGAAGGAACAGTTGCCTTCGAGCTCGATTGCATGGCACTCGTTAACGCTGCTAAGAGCGCAAGAGTATATAAGAGCCTTCCGAGATTCCCCGGGATCACTCGTGACCTTGCTCTTATCTGCAAGAGAGAAGTTACCGTTGCTGACATCATGAAGACAGCTAAGGCAGCAGGCGGCAAGTATCTTAAGGACGTTAAGTTCTTCGATGTGTATCAGGACGATAAGCTCGGTATCGGCATCAAGTCCGTGGCCATCTCTCTCGTATTCAGAGCTGATGACAAGACGCTTTCAGACGATGATATAAGAAACGATATCGACAGCATCGTATCCAAGCTCGACTCCAAACTCGGAGCAAAGCTCAGAAGCTGACAGACAAAAACAAAATGTAATTTTAAGCAGCGCCCTTCGGGGCGCTGTTTTGTTGGTTTTTGTCGGTTTTTGTCGCAGTTTCAGCCCTTAAATCTCTGTATCATCTATGTAAGAAAAGGTGAAGGAGGGGCAGATAATGTCAACACTTGAAGCAGCTATTTCCATGAGCGTAATACTCGTATTCCTGACATTCCTTATAACGGGGCCTGAGACTTTGGCCATAGATACATTTGAAGAAGCGATAGACGGCGCTAATGAGACCCGTTACTACTTAGATGACGACGGTCTTATGGACAGCTCTGTAATGGACGGGATCAATGTCTATAACACATCTGCAGAGAAGCTCAATACATATCTTACCGGGATATCCGATAACTACCGTCTGGTATACGGGATATTCGCTGATACGGAGGAGTGATATGAGACGCAATAAGAGGGGAGCCATATCTATATTCATTGCCTTTATCCTGTCTGCTCTGGTCCTTGTTGAATGCACCTTCCTGGTGTTTGTCTGGGAACTTGATTACACTCTTACTCTCAATGAAGCTGCAAGAGCTCAGGTAGAGTGCATCTTAGCCGAATATAACAGGCAGCTTCTGGATGTATATGGCATATATGCTTTTACTCAAAACGGAGTCAATACGGATATCTTCGATGCCGCCTTAACGAGGCAGGGATACGAGTTGGATGAGACGGTAGTAGTATTACCCGCCAAGGAGCTCTCCGGGCAGGATCTTAAGGATGCGATAACGGTCTACTACCAGTACAGAGCGTCCGGGATATATATGCAATTTCTTGCAGAGCAGATAGGAGGGCTCATCGAGCAGGCAGATACTGCAGGGGTAATAGATACCATTAAGGGCATCACTTCGAGTCCTGCAGCAGGCTATATCGAAGATATCTTAAGCGGAGCATCCACGGTATCTTCTCTAATAGAGGATGCTTTATCCGAAGATCCTGAATTTGACGGGGAGGAAGCAAGGTCACAGACAAGAGGTCTGGGCGGGATAGTATCAGATGTGAGATCTGCCGATAACGATCTTGAAGACTTAGGGCTCGATATGAGAGTATCCGATCTGTCCTCTGTTGTATCGGGACTTGATACCATCTTGGATCTTCAGTCGGGAGTGACCGATGCGGTAATGACGGTCGCGATACATCCTGCTATAGCTCACTATGCATCGCGCAATTTCGATTGCATTGTGCCCAATGATTCTGATTGCACGATAAACGGCACGTCCTTTACCGATATACACGAGGAGAACTATCTCGATGCCGAGTACATCCTTTGCGGTATGGACGGCAGACTTGGCGCGGCCTTCTGCTCAATGGCTATATTCGGAGTGCTGCTCATAAAGAACGTTATAGATAATTTTGCCGATGAGACATTGAAGCCGGTCCTTGATGCGATATCGATCGCGCTTTCCACGGTCATTGCCGCTGCGACGGGCGGTATGGCAGTTATAGATCCCGAGATAATAACTACTGTCCTGATAGTGATCATATCTGCGGTGCAGAGCGTTATTGGCGTTGTTGATGTGTTAGGCGGAGGCTCCATTACTCTGTTCGAAGTATCGGGCACTGAAGTTGGCGTCATATGCTACAGGGATTTTGTTAATGCCTTCATGATGTTCGTGCCTGACGACTATCTCCTTAGCCGGATGAGGGATGTGCTTACCAGAGATTACGGCACTTTGTATACGGGCTGTGCGTGCGAAGCGGGATCTGTCCGTATAGATAAGAGCTACGCTTTGTACAGATAGGAGAATGCTATGGATAAGAAGGGCTCTATAACACTTGAAGCGGCGATATCTTTTACCGTCACGATCACGTTTATAGCGGGCATAATAAGCGTTATCAGTTTCTATAAGACAGATATACAGATGAAGCGCTCGTTGGCGCAGGCTTGTGAGGAGGCTTCATTGATATGTCCTCTGTCTACCACGGCTTCGGACTACATATCTACGGTGGTTAACGCCTTCCCGGATCTGGGCATAGGCGATACCAAGGCCATGAGCGTTGTGAGCACGGTCGCTAAGATCGCTACAGGCGTGGACATAGCATCTGATTTTGCCTTTGAGGATTATCTTACTGAAGCTGTCTTTGCAGGTACAATGGCGCGCAATATCAGGGAATGCTTCATAGAGCGCAATTCGGGCTCTGAGTTTATGTGCCCGGACGATATAGATGTAACTATGCGATTGAGCGAAGGACACAATGTATTGGAAGTAACCTGTGATTATTCCGTTGTCACTCTTGCAGGAAGGATAGACAGGAGCTGCTATAACATAATCCCGGTCTATGGTGATTTCAGTACATTTCTTAATGCTGCGGAAGGTGCTTCGTCTTCCGGAGACGATATATGGAGCGAAGATAATTTCTCGAGGGGAGAAGACTTCAGGGAGATCTACGGATGTAATCTTCCTAAGAAGTTTCCCACGATAGACGACTATACGATGGGACAGGCGACGTCCCTCGTCAGTATGGATCTGACGGCACCCACTTATCAGAGCGGGGAGAATATCAGTGAGACGATAACCGAGCATATAGATAAGCTCGCTTCGTTTACAGGCGGCGATTACTCGGTTGAAGGGTCAGATTACCATATAGGGGCCATAACGGGCAGGACTCTGGTGGTCGTAATCCCGGATAATTCATCCGAATACGGCAGATCTGTATTGGAAAGTTCAATGCTTTATGCTGCAAGCCGTGGGGTCGATATGAGAGTTGAGACCTACGGCAATTCTAATAAATATAATTAATATTATAAGTTTCCCGCTTATTGTGTTAGAATATACTCCGTGAACGTATATTCAAAGAATATTCGGAGGAACTTATATGAAGAAAAGCGACCAGGTCAGACGTCCTGAACTTGCCAATTCAACAATAACTACCGACAAGACATCCAATCTGTCTATCGGCGATACATTGCGTCTTGCCAAGAGGAATCTCATGATCAGCAGATGCCTTACGATCGTACTTGTAGTATTGTTGATCGCTTTACTGGTGATAATGATCAGGTACGGCGGTCTGCTGGATATGTTCTTTAACTTTGTCAGTGATTCTGTTTGAGGATATTGACAGATGAGTGATAAGTTTGAGGCACCTACATTCTCAGAAGATGAGCTTATAGAACTTGAAGATCTCTATCAGGCGATCCTTACGATGGAATCTCCTGAAGAGATGAACAGGTTTTTTACGGATCTTTGCTCGATAAACGAACTGCATTCCTTCCTGCACAGATGGCAGATAGTAAGAAGGATCGAGCAGGGCAAGAGCTACGAAGAGATCATAAGAGAGCTTGCGCCCAAGGAGGAGTCATCCACCGAAGCAGTTTCTTCTTCCGGAAGGAAGAACGGCAGGGTAAAGGGCAAGACGATAGGGACCACTAAGGTCAGTTCAACGACAATTTCGCGAGTAAAGGCGTGTTATGTAAATCCCGACGGGGGATACCGTACGGCATTGAAGCGCCTTGCCGCCAAGAATAAAAAGAAGATTGAGGAGTGAATTTAAGAATGAATTTGGTTACCAGCATTTTCGGTACACACAGCGACAGAGAGCTTAAGAGGATCAAGCCTCTCGTAGACAAGGTCTTCAGCTACGAAGAAGAGTATTCAAAGCTGTCGGATTCTGAGCTTATTGCAAAGACTCAGGAGTTCAAGGACAGATATCAGGCAGGTGAGACCCTTGATATGCTCCTTCCCGAAGCTTTTGCAACGATAAGAGAAGCTTCCTGGAGAGTTCTCGGCATGAAGCCTTACAGAGTCCAGGTCATCGGCGGCATCATCCTCCATCAGGGAAGAATCGCCGAGATGAAGACGGGTGAAGGTAAGACATTGGTAGCTACCATGCCGGTCTACCTGAATGCACTTACAGGTAAGGGCGTTCACGTAATCACGGTAAACGATTACCTCGCAAAGCGTGACTCCGAGTGGATGGGTAAGGTTTACCGCTATCTTGGACTCAGCGTCGGTCTCATTATCCACGAGGTCAGTGCCAAGGACCGTCAGAAGATGTATGCAAGCGATATCGTTTACGGTACAAACAACGAGTTCGGCTTCGACTATCTTAGAGACAACATGGTAATCCGCAAGGAGAGCCTTGTACAGAGAGAACTCAATTACGCTATCGTCGACGAGGTCGACTCCATCCTCATCGATGAGGCAAGAACACCTCTCATCATTTCCGGCAGAGGAACAGAGTCCTCTGAGCTCTACAACAGAGCAGATTCATTCGTTAAGACACTCAAGCAGTACATTGTTGTCGAGACAGACGACAAGGTTGATATGGACGATATCGTCGGCGATGCAGACTATGTAACGGACGAGAAGGCTAAGACTTCAGTCCTCACTGCAAACGGTATTGCCAAGGCAGAGAAGTACTTCGGCGTAGATAACCTCTCCGATCCCGATAACTTCGACCTTCAGCACTATATCGGTAATGCCCTCAAGGCTAACGGTAACTTCAAGAAGGATCAGCAGTATATCGTTCAGGACGGCGAAGTAATCATCGTAGACGACTTTACCGGACGTCTTATGCCGGGCAGAAGATATTCAGACGGTCTGCATCAGGCTATCGAAGCTAAGGAAGGCGTTAAGGTCGCAAGCGAGAACAAGACTCTTGCAACCATCACATTCCAGAACTACTTCCGTATGTACACAAAGCTCTCGGGCATGACCGGTACAGCTTATACGGAGGAAGCAGAGTTCCGTCAGATCTATAACCTGGACGTTATCCAGATCCCTACAAATAAGCCTGTAGCAAGGATCGATGAATACGATGCGGTATTCAAGACAGAGAACGGTAAGTACTCCGCACTCCTTCGTGCAGTTAAGGAAGCTCACGACAGAGGACAGCCTGTACTCGTAGGTACTGTTAATGTCGACAAGTCAGAGCTCTTATCGAGGATCTTCTCCAAGTACGGTATCAAGCACAATGTGCTCAACGCTAAGAACCATATGCGAGAGGCTGAGATCGTAGCACAGGCAGGCCGTAAGGGAGCAGTAACCATCGCGACCAACATGGCAGGACGTGGTACGGATATCATCTTAGGCGGTAACGCAGAGTTCCTCGCACATCAGGAGATGCGTAAGATGGGTTATACAGAAGAGCTCATCGCTGCATCAACTGCACATAACGAGACAACTGACGAGCTCGTACTCGAAGCAAGATCCAAGTTTGCCGAGCTCGAGGGCAAGTTCAAGGAGCAGCTCGCACCTGAAGCTGCTGAAGTAAGAGAACTTGGAGGCCTGTTCATCGTCGGTACCGAGCGTCACGAATCAAGACGTATCGATAACCAGCTCAAGGGTCGTGCAGGACGTCAGGGTGACCCCGGAAGATCCAAGTTCTACCTCTCTCTCGAAGATGACCTCTTGAGGATCTTCGGTGGTGATAGAGTTACTCAGATAGCAGATTCCATGGGTATGGCAGACGATATGGAGATCCAGGTAGGTTATCTCTCCAAACTCATCGACAGCTCACAGAAGAAGCTTGAGGCTTTGCACTTCTCACAGAGAAAGAATGTCCTCGAATACGACGATGTCAACAATATCCAGAGAACTATCACATACGAGCAGAGAAAGCGTATCATCGACGGTGAGGATTGCCACGACATATTCCTCGGAATGCTCGATGCAGTTGCTGAGAGGATCGTGAATAACTTCGCATTAGACGGCAAGATCACTTCATCTGAGCGCATTGCATTAGGCCTTCAGTTAGAAGATATCTTCGGCAATATCCCGACTGTTGCTCTCGTTAAGGACGATACAAAGGAGCTTACATCCAATGTTGACGAGCTCGTTTCCATGATCTCCGAAGAGTCCAGGAAGGCACTTGAAGAGAAGGAACAGGCTATCTCCACAACGGTATTCCGTGAGGCAGAAAGACAGATCCTTCTGCGTACTGTAGACCTCAAGTGGATGGATCACATCGATGCTTTGGATCAGCTCTCTCAGTCCATCAGGATGAGATCTATAGGTCAGCACGATCCTGTTGTTGAGTATAAGCTTGAAGGCTCTGCAATGTTCGAAGAGATGAACGAGAATATTCAGAATGATGCAGTTAAGTTCATCATGAGAGCTACATTCTCCGAGGACAACAAGGTAGAAGCAAAGCAGACTGCAAGAGTAACAAGTGAGGGCAGAGCATCTGCTCCCGTTACCGCTCAGGCTGCAAGCAAGCCCATTGAAGGTACTGCTTCCAACCAGGGCCCCGCTGAACCTGCAAAGAGAGATTCAAGCAAGGTCGGAAGGAACGATCCTTGCCCTTGCGGATCAGGCAAGAAGTACAAAGATTGCTGTGGTAAGAAATAATGATCAAGGACAGGAAGGACTATTTAAGACGCGTAGACGAAGCTGCTGACTATATCAGAGCGCAGCTCGGGGAGTTCGGTATTCCCGAAGTCCTCGTAGTCTTAGGTTCAGGCCTTGGCCCTTTGGCAGATTTCTGCGAGAGATTTAAGGCAATATCTTATAAGGATATTCCTAATTTCCCCGTATCAACGGCGCCCGGTCACGAAGGCCTCCTCATAGCAGGCACTCTCTCGGGCTCAAAGGTCTTTATGATGAAGGGCAGGTTCCACTACTACGAAGGATATGAGATGGAGGAAGTAACCTTCTATGTCCGCGTTATGGGCAGACTCGGAGTCAAGACCATCCTTCTTACAAACGCTGCAGGCGGAATAGACGACAAGACCGAGCCGCCTTATTTTGTAGCTATCGAAGATCACTTGTCCTTCGGCTGCGAGTCCGTTTTGAGAGGGCCCAACATAGATGAGTTCGGCACGAGATTCCCGGATCAGTGCTTTGTATACGACAAGGAATACTTAGACATCCTTACGGATTGTGCGAGGGATCTTAATATCCCTTTGAGAAGAGGCATCTATGCATACAGCAAAGGTCCTCAGTATGAGACCCCTGCAGAGATCAGAGCGCTTAAGCTTCTTGGTGCAAGCTGCGTAGGCATGTCTACGGTCCCCGAAGCGATAGCCGCATCCCATATGGGCATGAAGGTCGTCTGCTTTTCCTGTGTAACCAATATGGCAGCAGGCCTGTCCGGCAATAAGCTCACCGAAGAAGAGGTGCTTATAAATGCCGGCAAGGCTTCATCAGAGAGCTGCGACCTTGCAAAAGAATTCATAAGCCGCATTACAACTGACAAAGGAGAATGAGATGGACATTCCAAGCTACGACATTAAAGACATAAACCTTGCGCCTTACGGCTTTGAGAAGATCGAGTGGGCATACAGGAATATGCCGGTCCTTCGTGCTATCGAGAAGGAACTGATCGAGCAGCAGACCTTCAAGGGTCTTAAGATCGCGGTTTCCGTTCATGTTGAAGCAAAGACCGCATGCCTTGCAAGGGCTCTCGCAAGAGGCGGCGCAGAGGTTGCCCTCACGGGCTGCAACCCCTTGTCCACACAAGACGATGTAGCAGCTGCATTGGCTTCAACAGGTATGCATGTCTATACCATCCACGGCGACGATGAAGAGAATTACATAAGGCATCTCAAGATGGCTCTTTCCATTGGTCCTGATATCGTAATAGATGACGGCGGAGATTTTGCAATGCTGTTGCATTCTGACATGAAGGAGCTTGTCCCCAATATCAAGGGCGGTTGCGAAGAGACCACAACAGGTGTCCACAGACTCGAGATCCTCAAGAAGCAGGGTCAGCTCGCGTATCCCGTAATAGCGGTTAACGATGCCAGATGCAAGCATCTTTTCGATAACAGATTCGGTACCGGTCAATCCGTATGGACAGCTATAATGGCTACTACAAACCTCGTGGTTGCAGGCAAGACCGTTGTCGTTGCAGGTTTCGGTATGTGCGGCAGAGGTGTTGCCTTAAGAGCCAAGGGCTTAGGCGCGAAGGTAATCGTAACTGAGATCGATCCCGTTAAGGCTTGCGAAGCTCTTATGGAGGGCTACAGCGTAATGACGATGGATGAAGCCGCTCCCTTAGGCGATGTGTTTGTAACCGTTACAGGCTGCAAGGATGTAATAGTAGGAAGACACTTCAACCTCATGAAGGACGGAGCGATCTGCTGCAACGCAGGACATTTCGATTGCGAAGTAAATGTAGCTCAGCTTAAGGATATCGCAACCGAAGCTTCTGAACTCAGACATAATATAATCGGATACAAGCTCAATAACGGCAATACCATCTGCATAATCGCAGAGGGAAGACTCGTAAATCTCGCCTCGGGTGACGGACATCCGGTCGAGATCATGGATATGTCCTTTGCACTTCAGGCACAGTCTGCAAGATATATCGCAGAGCAGGAGACCAAGCTCCCCATCGATGTATACCAGACTCCCGAAGTTATAGATGACAGGGTAGCTCAGATCCTTCTTGCTACCAAAGACATAACGATAGATAAACTTACAGAAGAACAGTACAGGTATGTTAATTCCTGGGATTTCTGATTAGAAAGGTAAGTGGTATAAATGGCTTTAAGAAATCTTGTTTTGGAGAACGATCCTCTGATCCGTAAGAAGTCTCGTCCGGTGGATGAGATCACTCCCAGGATCATCAAGCTCCTGGACGACATGGCAGAAACCATGTACTACGATAACAGAGGCATCGGTATCGCAGCTCCTCAGGTCGGCGTATTAAGACGTATCTTCGTTATCGATGTCGGAGATGAGCATGGTCTTATAGAGTTCATCAATCCCGAGATCGTAGAAGCTGACGGTTCACAGGTAGGAAGCGAAGGCTGCTTATCCGTTCCCGGCAAGACCTGCGAGGTCGACAGACCATCTCATGTTATCTGCAAGGCGCTAAACAGGAACGGCGAAGAGTTTACCATCGAAGCCACGGGACTTCTCGCAAGATGTATCTGTCATGAGAACGATCATTTGGACGGCATACTCTTCATAGATAAATCCGTAGATGGTAATGTTTACAGGATCCAAGAGGACGATTGATTTGACAGGTAAAGATCTGAAGATAGTATTTATGGGCACCCCGGAGTTTGCTTCCGTTATAATGGAAGCGCTCATTGAAGGCGGCTACAATATCGCAATGAGTTTATGCCAGCCCGATAAGCCCGTCGGAAGGAAGCATATCCTTACCGCGCCTCCCGTAAAAGAGTTATCCGTTAAGTGCGGAATAGAATGTTATCAGCCTGCAACGCTTAAGACTGATGAAGCGTATGAGACGATAAGCAAGGCATGTCCGGACCTTATAGTTACAGCGGCATACGGTAAGATACTTCCGAAGAATATCCTCGATATCCCGAGGTTCGGTTGTCTCAATTGTCACGGCAGCCTTCTTCCTGCAAGAAGAGGCTCGGCTCCCGTTCAAAGAGCTGTCTTGGAAGGTGATAAGGTTACGGGCGTAACGATAATGAAGATGGACGAAGGCATGGATACCGGTGATATCTTATCCAAGGTAGAGGTTGCCATAGATCCCGATATCCATACGGCAGATCTTATGGACGAGCTTGCAAGAGCAAGTGCAAAGATTCTTCCCGGAGTTATCGAAGACTATATAGAAGGCAAGATTAAGCCTGTCCCTCAAGATGAGGCACTTGCTACTTCGTGCCCTCCCATAAAGCCCGAAGAAGGTTATTTTACATGGGATCAGGACGCTTCTTCTATCCATAACAGAATAAGAGCTTTGAGCACCTGGCCCGGAGCTTATACATTAGATCCCCAAGGTAAGAAGTTTAAGGTATACGATTCGAGAGTAGTTGAGTTCGAAGAAGCAGATGCTTCTTTGCCGGGTACTGTCGTTAAGGCTCATAAGGGAGACCTTATAGTTAAGTGCGGCAGCGGTTATCTCAAGCTGCTCGTTATACAGAGCGAAGGCGGAAAGAGGCTTAATGCCTCTGATTGTGCACATAATTTCAAGTGCGGAACTATGGTTTGCTAAGGTGAATTAAAATGAAGAATGAGATCAGGTTTAAGAAGAAAGACATCTTAAAGCTTATTGAGCAGGGTAACGACAGAGAGCTTTGTTTCATCATGCTCTACGAGGTTTACGAGGAGGGAGCCTTCTCCAATCTCGTCATCAAGAAGGCTGACAAGGCGGCAAGGGAATACGGCAAGTCATTGGACTTTGTAAGAGCCATGCTCTACGGAACTATCACATATACATTCACGATCGACTTCCTTGTAAGACATATATGCAAGGAAGAATGCGAGGAGATGGACCCTGTTGCAAGAACAGCTATCCGTATGGCTATCTGGCAGATGCAGTTCGGCGATAACATCCCTGATTACGCGGCATGCGATTCCGCCGTTGAGATAGTAAAGAAGTACAATCCCAAGGCAGCAGGCTTTGTTAATGCCGTCTTGCGCAAATATACAAAGGCACCTGAAGCAAAGAAATACATAGAGCAGTACAAGCCGGGCATAAGAGTATCTCTTAAGCCTGAGATCTACGGTATCCTCAAGAACGATTTCGGTAAGCAGAGAGCGTACGAGATCGGCAAGGCTTTCTTAGAGCCGCCCAAGGTCACCGTAAGATTCGATCCCATCAAGTATACGAGAGAAGAGATCGTCTTAAGCTTTGCAAAGGACGGTATCGCAGCAGTTCCGGGCAAGTTCGTCCCTTCCTGCCTCGAGATATCAGGCAATCTCAAGAATCTCGAAAAGACTGAAGCTTTTACCAAGTACGGTGTATTCGTACAGGGCGAGGGCGCTATGCTCGCTTCAATAGTCGCATGCCCCAAGAAGGGCGATAAGATCCTCGATTGCTGCGCGGCTCCCGGCGGCAAGACCACACACATGGCTGAGATAGCAGGAAGAGACTGCGAGATCACGGCTCTTGATATCAACGAATCAAGGGTAGAGCTCATTAATGAAAACTGCGCAAGGCTCGGTATAGACTGCGTTAATACCATATGCATGGATGCAGCCAAGATCTCCAAGGACAAGGATAACCGCAAGAGCTTCGATATAGTGCTCTGCGATGTTCCCTGCAGCGGCCTCGGTCTCATCGGCAAGAAACCCGACATAAGAGAGCGGATGACCTTCGACGATATGGAAGCGCTGCTTCCCGTTCAGTACGATATCTTAGATCATGCATGCAAGATGGTAAGACCGGGCGGAGCTCTTATATATTGCACATGCACACTTAACAGTAGCGAGAACGAAGAGCAGGTACAAAGATTCATAGAAGAGCATAAGAATTTCCATACTGTATCTATCCTCGATCATCTTCCCAATAACATCTATATGGATAACGACAGAAGAGAGGAAGCTTCAAACGGCATGATCACGCTCTGTCCCGATACGGACGGATGCGAAGGTTTCTTTATCTGCCGTATTGAGCGTGACGGTAATGAGTGATAAGAGATTCTGTCTTGATCTTGATCTCGAAGATATAAAGGCCTGGTGCAAAGACAAGGGCCTTCCTTCTTTCAGGGCCGATCAGATCCATAAGTGGATCAGCTCCGGCGTTATAAACACGGATGAGATGACAAATGTCCCCAAGGATATAAGAGCAAAGCTCAAAGAAGATTTTATCTTCGAGGGATTCGATGTCATATCAAGCCTCATATCCGAGATAGACGGTACGCGCAAATTCGTATACAGGCTCTTTGACGGCAATGTCATCGAGACGGTCGTAATGAGATACAAGACGGGACTGTCGGTATGTATATCCTCGCAGGCAGGCTGTAAGATGGGATGCGATTTCTGTGCATCTGCTAAGCTCGGCTTCGGAAGATCATTATCTTCGGGCGAGATGCTCGCTCAGGTAGTCTTATCACAGAAGCTCTCAGGCGAGAGGATCAGGAGCGTAGTGGTCATGGGAATAGGCGAGCCCTTCGATAACTACGATAATCTCATCGGTTTTATTAAGCTTGCAACAGACCCTGAAGGACTTAACCTCGGAGCAAGACATATAACCGTATCAACATGCGGACTTATCCCCAAGATAGAAGAATTCACTAAGTTTAATTCACAGGTCAATCTCGCGATATCCCTTCATTCACCCGATGACGAACTCAGGAAGAAGATAATGCCTATAGCAAGAAGATATCCTCTTAATGAGCTTATCGCATCATGCAGGGAATATACGGTAAAGACGCATAGAAGGATAACCTTCGAGTACAGTCTTTTCGCTGGGATAAACGATTCAGATGCACATGCAAGGGCACTTGCATCACTCCTCGGCGGAATGCTATGCAATGTTAATCTCATTGCTGCAAACGAGTTCCCGGGCTCGGCATACAGACGTCCAAACAAAGACAGGGTAAGAAGGTTCCAGCAGCTTCTCACGGACAAGGGTATAAATGCCACTTTGAGAAGAGAGATGGGAACCGACATTATGGCTGCCTGCGGACAATTAAGGCGCAGTACGGTGGAGGATAAGAAGTGATCTGCTGTGGCGCTACAGAGAAAGGTCCCGTAAGAGAGAATAACGAGGACTACTTCGGTTTTGCAGAATGCGCAGGATATACCTGTATGGCTATAGCTGACGGCCTGGGCGGAGAGAGCTCGGGAGAAGTCGCAAGTAAGCTTGCTGTAGAAGAAGCATTAGCTTGTCTTAAGGCAGAGCTTCCCATGGTATCCGATAAGAACGAGCTTTTCGATATAATCCACAAGGCTTTCAACAAGGCTAATGTCAAGGTGCTCTTAAACAGCCTCGATAACCGCGAGAGACTCGGTATGTGCACTACGCTTACATTAGCTCTCGTAAAGGATACCGAAGTTACCATAGGCCACATCGGCGATACGAGATGCTATCTTATGCACGGCTCTACGGTAATGAAGCTTACCAAGGACCATAACGAAGCAGCGATGCTCGTAAAGAGCGGCAAACTTGTCGAAGAGGAAGCAAAAAAGCACCCCGGCAGGAACAGATTGTTTAACGTGGTAGGGGTAAACAAGTTTTTAAATCCGGACATTTACAGTTATAATGTAATTTACGGGGATCTTGTGATCCTTTGCTCTGACGGTCTTTATGCGCCCTTTACGGATAACGACCTTGCGGGGCTTATAAGAAACAACAAAGCTGATCTTGAGGGTCTTTGCGACAAACTTATAAAAGAAGCACTCAGTTTGGGAAGCAAGGATAACCTCACGGTACTAATAGGAAATACAAGCCGGAAATAGGCATCAGGAGAAGAATATGGCAGATTATGCACGTGGCCCCGAAGGCCAGATATTTGCTAACAGATACAGGATAGTCAAGCTGATCGGCAGTGGCGGTATGGCTAACGTATATCTCGGTATCGACATGAATACCGGAGCCAATGTTGCTATCAAGATACTTAAGCCTGAGTATTCATCAGACGATGAATTCATCAGGAGATTCGATACGGAAGCAAAGGCTGTATCGAGCCTTCAGCAGAACAATATCGTTAAGGTATACGGCGTAGGTCACGAAGGTAATTTCAGATATATCGTTCAGGAGTATATCGACGGTATCACCGTAAAGGAACTCATCAATCAGAACGGTCACCTCGATTGGCGCAATGCGGTACCCATCGTTATCCAGATCGGTGTCGCACTTGAATTCGCACACACAAACGGCGTTGTCCACAGAGACATCAAGCCTCAGAATATCCTCATAACAAGAGATAAGATCGCGAAGATCACGGACTTCGGTATCGCAAGAGCCGCATCCTCCACGACCATCACCATGACAGGCGGCGCCATGGGTTCCGTTCATTACTTCTCTCCCGAGCAGGCAAGAGGAGGTAATGTAGGACCCCAGTCAGATATCTATTCTCTGGGCGTTACATTGTTCGAGATGGTAACGGGAAGAGTTCCCTTCGACGGTGAATCCAATGTAGCCATTGCAGTTAAGCATCTTCAGGAGACACCGCCTCTTGCGTCCTCCATCATGCCCGGTATCCCTTCCGGTCTTGATGCCATCATCAACAAGTGTATGCAGAAGGTTCCCGAGAAGAGATATCTCAGCATGAGCCAGCTCGTAAACGAGCTCGATGCGCTCCTCGTAGACCCGAGCGGTGTATACGGCGTTATCAGCAACATCCCCGAGCCTGAGACATCCGAGCCCAATATCTCCTTCAGACAGGAGCCCAACTACAACAAGATTTCCGATATCGAGAAGAGCGCCGAATCAAGACGTTTCTCCAGATTCAGGGACAATATCCTCCTGATCCTCATAATCGTTGCCATCGTTGCGGTATTGTTCTCACTCGGCTATCTGGTAGTCAATGCGATAAGGAACAACACCGATATAGCGGTCAATACCGACTATACGGTCGGTAACTATGTCGGTCTCAAGGCTGACGAAGCTATAGAAGAGCTCGAAGCGAATAATGTCGCTTACGAGATCGCATACCAGGAGACAGAAGACTACGAGCCCGGTATCGTAATGGAGCAGAGCATCGAAGAAGGTGTTGTCATCTCTACTACAGGCGGCATCAGCAAGCTTATACTTACCGTATCCTCGGCACCTGACTCTATAATCCTGTCTGACTATTCAGGAATGAACTTCCAGGATGCTTATACTTCACTTACAGGCTTCGGACTCAGCGTATCCTTGAGATCAGAGTCTTCCGATGAAGTAGAGCCCGGTCTCGTTATCAGGACAGAGCCTGAGGCTGAGACATCGCTTAATAAGGGTGATTCAGTAGTAATCATCTACGCAACAGAGCCTACGAGCAGCGTGATACCTGACGTTAAGGGCTTTACCGTTGAGCAGGCTATAACAGCTTTGGATGAGGCAGGACTCCAGTACACATTGGACGGAAGCCCTGAGGTATTGGCTCTTGCAGCTAATGCGCAGATCGTAATGCTTACGGATCCTGTCGCAGGTACACCTGTTGCAAGAAGATCCACAGTCAAGCTCTACATCGGTACGCAAGACGACTTTAATAACGGCGGTACGCCTACACCTACACCTCCGCAGTCTGTTGTAAACATACAGATCGCAGGTAATACAGGCGGTACGGTAACCGGCGGCGGCACCTATCCCGAGGGAACACAGGTAACACTTACCGCGCTTCCTGCAGAAGGCTATCAGTTCGATTGCTGGCTCGACTCGTTCGGCAATACTGTTGCATTCTCCACGACATTTACATTCGTATCACAAAGTGGAGAGACTACATATACTGCAGTATTCAAGGCTGCACCTACGCCGACACCTCTGCCGACGAATACGCCGACACCGACACCTACACCTACGCCGACTAACACACCTGTACCTACTACGGATCCCAATGCCGGCGGTGAGGGAGGAGTATAGTGCCTGAAGATCCAATGCAGGGCATAATCACCAAGGGCGTCGGCGGCACTTATACTGTAAGAGCCGGCGGCATAAGACATCTATGTCAGGTAAGAGGTAAGTTCAGAGGTAAGGGCATAAGCCCCCAGTCCGGTGACAAGGTAATAATAGAGCCGTCGGGCGATCCTGATCTTCCTTATGTAATAACGCAGATATTGCCGCGTAAGAACTTTCTTATGCGGCCGCCTGTTGCAAATGTGGATTATCTTCTCCTTACATTTGCAGCGTCTGATCCCGAGCCCGATCTCATGCTGCTCGATAAGCTCCTTATTCTTTGCGGCAACTGGGATATTACTCCCATAATAATCTTTACCAAGGAAGACCTTGGCACGGATGCCGCAAGTAAGCTTTATAAGACTTATACAGATGCAGGCTTTAAGGTATTCGTATCTTCAGCGGATTCTCCTGTTAAGTCGGAAGATATCCTCGCTATAACGGGTGACGGCATAGCTGCCTTTGCAGGTCCTTCGGGAGTCGGCAAGAGCACTCTTTGCAACAGCATCTTAGGCATCAACATAATGGATGTCGGCGAGATATCGGATAAGCTCAAGCGAGGCAAGCATACGACAAGGCATGTCGAGCTCTTCGACTTTGGAGAGGGATTCCTTACTGATACTCCGGGCTTTACCTCGCTGATGTTAGATCAGGCGGGAATAGAATACAGACAGGTTATACTTGGTTATCCAGAGATAGAGAAGTTTGCATCAGGCTGCAGATTCGATAACTGCAGACATGTTGCAGAAGCAGGGTGCGTAGTAAGGCAAAAGCTGTCAGAAGGTCTTATTGACTCAGAAAGATATACGCGTTATTGTTCTTTCAGCGAACAGTTATACAGTGAACGTAATAATTATAAACGGAGGAAGTCCAGTGAATAATTTTGATATTGCACCGTCGATCCTGAGTGCTGATTTCGGCTATCTCATGAGAGATATAGATAATCTGAAGGGCACTACGGAGTATCTGCATCTTGATGTCATGGACGGTCATTATGTTGACAATCTTTCAATAGGAATTCCCGTGATCAAGTCGATCAGGAAGCATTCGGATCTTATCTTCGATACGCATCTCATGATCACAAATCCCGAGAAGTATATAAGCGCTTTTGCCAAGGCAGGAAGTGACATGATCACTTTCCATATCGAGTGCACTGAAGAAGCGCAGGCTCTAATAGATTCAATAAGGGCTGAAGGCTGCAAGGCAGGTATCGCTATCCATCCCGACACTCCCATCGAGGTCTTGCTCCCCTGGGTGGATAAGTGCGATCTTATCCTCATCATGTCAGTACGTCCCGGCTTCGGCGGACAGGGATATATGGACGGCTCCAACGAGAGGATCAATGCGATCAGGCAGGCAATAGATGCCAAGGGCGCTGATACCATCCTTTCAGTAGACGGCGGCATTAACATGAATACCATTAAGGGCGCATACGATGCAGGCGCAAGACTTCTTGTTGCAGGCAATGCCGTATTCGCCAAGGAAGATCCCGCTCAGGCTGTTAAGGAGCTCAAGGCTTGCGTTACTGCATAATCACATCGGGTCCCATAGATCCTGCGGCAAGCACGAGGATCAAAGAAGACGACTATGTCATCTGCGCTGACGGCGGCGTAGATTTCTGCTTAAAGCATGGCATCATCCCCAGATCCTGCTACGGCGATCTCGATTCCGTATCAGCTGAAGGACTCAGGTTCCTTGAATACAATAATATCCCTGTTAACCGCTTCCCGATCGAAAAGGATTGGACCGACAGCGAGATCTGTCTTAATACAGTCCCCGAAGGAAGCGACGTTATCCTTATCTGCCCGATATCAAACGGCAGGATAGACCACGTTATCGCAAACATCCAGCTTGCAACGGGTTTGAGGAAAAGCTTAAACAGCATCGTCTTATCTGACGGCATAACGGATATCTATCCCATGAACGGCAAGTCCGGGATAACCATAGGAATAGAAGAAGGAGCAGATCTTGCAGTATCTCTTGCACCTTTGGATTTTACTGCTCCCGCTGCCGGCATAAGAGCTTCAGGTCTTTACTATCCGTTAGAAGGGATCGATGTTACTGCAGGTAAGTCTCTTACCTTCAGCAATCACCCCGCAAAAGATGCGAGGGAAATCAGTGTTTCGATCGAAAACGGCAGACTTGCCGTAATCGTAACAAAAAACCTGTAAGCCAATAAATTGCGGCTTCAGAAGGTTTTCTGAATACTGAGATCTTCAAAAACACCCCCTTAAAATGAGACTTTAACATATTGAATGAGACTCGAAGGCTTTCTATTATATAGGCTACCCAATCAGATAACGCACCGCATGCCGGTGCGTTTTTTATTGGGAATATTTAAGGAGGTCATCTTGATGATGGATTTTGAAGAGTTTAGGAAGAGAGTTCTCGATGAGTTTATGGATTACATGCCGGAGCGGTATTTCAATTGCAAACTCGTTGAACACAAGGTAAGCAAGGTAAATGAAGAACTGACGGGCATCACCATCACGCCGAAGGATAAGAAGGGGTCATATGTGGCCCCTACTTTTTATCTTGAGCGTATGTACGAACAGTATCTCGAAGAGGGCAATTTTGAGAGGACGATGGTAAACCAGGCAAAATATCTGGAGGATTCAGTCAAGGTCGCACCTAAGATCCCGGATCTGAGCGATCTGTCAAGCTTTAAGAACAAGATAATCTTCCAGCTGATCTCTAAGAACATGAATGCTTCTCTTATCGAGAAGTGTCCGCACAGAGAATTCGAAGATCTTACGGTCATATACCGCGCTATCACTCATGTGGATCAGAGGGGCCTGAGCGGCTTTATTGTGACCAATGAGGTCTGCCAGAGCGCAGGCTGGTCTGAAGAGGATCTGTACGAGCATGCCAGGAAGAATACCCCTCATATGCTGCCCTTTATGGTCGAGAGGATCGAGCAGACTCTTTTAAGGCTCGTAAACGACAGAAGGGGAAGCAAGGTGGACATGACCGAGGAGTTCCCGGGTTTTAACAATATCCCCAATAACGAGAGAGTATATGTGGTCACTAACAGCATCGGGTATTTCGGTGCGGACGCACTCTTGTATCCCGATGTTATCAAGAGGGCGGCTGACATCATCGGTACGGATTGCTATGTCCTGCCGTCTTCTATACACGACCTCATCATCCTCTCTGCAGAGTTCTATAAGGGCAGATCCAAACTGCTCAAGCTCGTTAAGGATACCAACATGACTCAGGTGTCTTCGCAGGACAAATTGTCTGACAGCGTTTATCTGTATTCGAGGGCAGATAATCAGATCAGGAGAGTGGCCAGCTGCGATGTAGTGGCTTAAGACGGAGGAGATGAGATGGGAGTTAGAAACAGATCTATTTACAAGATAACAGCCATGCTGGTACTGCTTACCGTGGTGCTGGGCTTTTACGGCAGTTCTCTTGTCTTGGCGGCGCCTGAATATACGCCGCCTTTATATATGGATGCCTACGATTTTACAGGTAATACCGGAAGCATATCCGAATGGTTTCCATGGTCAGCAGAGCAGACGAGGAATAAGATCCTCTCCTGCGCTGCAAGATATAACGGAAGGTCCTACGAGGAGATGGACTGCACCAACTATCTTGCAAGAGTCCTGCTCGATGCGGGCTGCTGTAATTTCAACGGCTATATTGCCTGCGACGGCAATATGCAGGTACAGGAATATCTGAAGCTCTTTGCAGGTGAGATAAATACAGGTGATCCGAATGTAGAGCGCAAGGCCATAGCAGGTTCTGCGCCCTTCGATGCCACAGGCTGGTCTGACAGCGATATAGATAACTGGATATCTTCAAATTCCGTGCCAGGTGATGTCTTGCTCTTCTACGATCAGAACGGTAAGAACCTTCATATCGGTGTCTATTCCGGTGTTAAGGACGGAAGCGACGGTCACGGCGCATATATGTGGCATTCGGATCCCGATTCGGGAGTATCCGAGAAGAGGGTAGCTCACATAATAGGCGAACTCAAGCTCGGCAAGGTAATTACCTATATGCAGCGCTTCAGGACCACACCGGTCAATGCTTATGCCAACATGTATATAGATAAGCGCACTGCGAGCGGGATGAGACTTGCGGGTGCGACATTCAGCGTATACGAGACTTTGGAGGATGCAAGGGCCGGTACAAATGCCATAGGCAGAGTAACTGACGACAGCCTCGACGGTATCTGCGTCAACTACTGGGGCGACGACGGGTCTAAGAGGATTTTGCTGGACTTCGATACAAGAGATAACGAAGGATACTATAAGTTCCTGTATCTCAAGGAAACTTTCTGTCCGTTTATGCTCTTGGACGGATCTGATGGAGTAGATCTAAGATACAGCGGCTGGGGAGCTGACGGCGAGCCTCAGGTAGAAGATATAAGAGCCGAATACCGCTTCTTCGACGAGAACGTCTATCAGGTGGACATGAACCTTTATAACGTAAATACCACAACAGGTACAATGAACTACAAGATAAGGAAGATAGACAGCAGCGGTATCTGGACTGAGCTGTACAATGCGACCATAAGTAATTACAGACTCAGCGGTGAGAGCATTAGAGTTACTAATCAGGCGACTACCGATCAGAATGCCGGTAACACCTCAGGCTTTATGCTTGAGTCATCTTCGGTATCCATCACCAAGACTACTAATACGGGTTTGAATGTAAATCAGACAGTATTCAGTCTGTATAGCGGCAATACCCTTGTAGGTGTCTATAAGTATGTATCGGGTGCATGGAACTGGTATACCGCATCAGGTCTTAAGGTATCAGGTAAGTATTTTCCCCTGCAAAAGGGTGTGACATATACGATATACGAAGATTTTGTAATACCGCAGTTTAAATGCCTGGACGGCAATGTATTAAACTACAGTGTGGAGAATAAGACTACGGGCTGGACCAGAAGATCTCAGACCAGATATTCTTATTCGTTTACCGCAGAAGGATATAAGGTATACGATTTTACCTGTACCAACGACCATAACAATTCATCTCTTGTGGTAAACAAATCCGTTGCGGACAGTGAGGATAACTCTCAGGGCTTTATGTTCGAGCTGTGGAATACAGGCGGAACGATAAAGCTTGCCAAGGGCGTGACCGGTAGTGACGGTAAGGTCATATGGACTACAGGAGGCGGTGGTAACCTTGCTGCGCTTAATGTCCCATCCGGTACATATCAGCTTCGTGAGATCGTTCCTACCGACAGATACATGCAGGGAAGCACTGCGGCATATACATACTATACGCCCGAAGGCTTTACGAGATCTTCAGACGGAAGCTACTGGTATAAGAACATAAGTCTGCCTTCTGCTACAACGATAACTCAGAATGTAAGCAACGACAGAGGTCAGGCAGATCTTGTAGTAGGCAAGGTATCTGAGGACGGAAGTATCGCTGATATCAGGTTTAATCTCTACTATGGCGGCAATGGTTTAAGCCCCGAATGGCAGAATACCGTATGTGCCATTAAGACTACAGATGCTGAAGGTATAGCAAGATTCGAAGACCTTCCTCTTGGCTGGTACCGCGTAAAGGAGATCACGCCTTCAGGCTATAAGTGCTACTGGGAAGGCGAGGATACCGAATATAAGGTTATCCGCCTTACAGAGAACTCTGATAACCAGTCCTTGTATGTAACATGCAATAACAGGATATGTATAGATGTCACCATAAATAAGAAGGACTCCGTAACAGGAGAGACTATAAGCGGTTACGAAGGAAGCTGTGTCACCTTCGATCTGTATAAGGATCTTAATGCCAACGGCATATTAGACGACGATGAGATGGAGACAAGATCTCAGATAGAAGATACAGATAGGGACGGCAAGCTCGTTATTGAAGGACTTTTTACGGGAGCTTATCTTCTGATTGAGACTCAGTCTCCTTTTGGATACTATGTTGCAAGCGAGGCTGTTCCTTTTACTGTAGGAAATAGCAACGATATGTCACTTGATGTATTACAGGTTCCTTATACTGCAAGTGTATCCGTAGTAAAGAAGGATATAGATACAGGTGAGCTTTTAAGCGGAGCAGGCTTTACCATTTACGAAGATACAAATGGTGACGGCATCCATACATCAGATGAACCTGAAGCTAATAGCGTAAGTACGAACGGTAATGCTGACTTCGTCGAAGATAACGGTATCTATACAGTGTCAGGATTAAGGCCCGGAAGCTATGTCGTAGTTGAGACAAGTCTTCCTGACGGATATCTGTATACCGATAGCGACGGTAACAGTACGGATACACCTAACTTCGCACCTGTAGTTATCGAATCCAAGGATACATGCATCGAAGGCTTTGAAGTTGCAACATACGAGCTTGCGATCTCCAATATCGCAGGCGGAGTTTATGTAAATAAGACCGATCAAGAGGGGAATGGTCTTAAGGGGGCAGAATTTGAAGTATTTGACGATAAGGAACTAACAAACTTAAGAGGAACACTTACTTACAGCGAAGAAGAGGGTATATATAAATTGCTGAAGCTCTCTGCAGGTACATATTACCTTGTTGAGACAAAAGCACCTATGGGATATATCGCAGATGAAACAGTCTATGAATTCTCGGTAACTGCAGATAACAGCAGACCTATAGTATCTAACTTCTTTGCAGATGAATATCAGATGCCGGATTGCTTTGTTAATGTAAGACCTATCTTAGGCACAATGCTTAAGGATGTAAGTCTCGGAATAACAGATTCGCATATGCTGAGCAGGGGCGAGGAGATAGAGGTAACAGACTACTGCAGCCTGAGCGGGCTTAATATAGGAGATACATACATTCTCAAGGGAAGCCTTATGTGCAAGGATACAGGTGAAGCGCTTACCGATATGGAAGGCTCGGCCTATGTATCGGAGGTTACCTTTGTAGCTTCTGCAAGAAGCCAGATCGTTGAAGTTCCGTTCGTTATAAATACCAACGATCTTCAGGGCTCATCTATCGTTGCCTTCGAGACTTTATTTGACGGAGAATCTGCCTTCGAGCATTGTGATATCGAAGATACGGATCAGACGCTTACTATGCCTGATATCGGAACTGATGCATCTGATACTGCAACAGGCACTCATGCGCTCGGCTTTGTCGATGAATTCGATCTTAAGGATATAGTTACTTACTCGTCTCTTGAACCCGGTATCGAATACACGGTAACAGGTTATATCGTGGATAAGGCAACAGGAATGCGTCTTAAGGACGGTTCAGGCAATGAGATAACATCTTGTGCTGTATTCACGCCTGCATCGTCTGACGGATCTGTTGAAGTCTTATTTGAAGATGTCAGTATCCCTCTTGATGTTGAAGATGTCGTTATATTCGAATATCTCACGGTAGAAGGTGTCCTGATATGCGAACATACGGATATAGAAGACGAAGATCAGACCCTTACAAGATCTTATGTGGTTACTACGGCAAGAAGCTCGGATGACTTGAAGACAATGAGGTCAGATTCCATCGTGACCATAACTGACAGGGTTACATACCATGGTCTTGAACCCGGCAGAGAATATGAGATAGTCGCAACTTTATATATGAGAGACGGTACGCCCGTCATGGAGAATGGTGAGATCGTCGCATCAGATGTTACATTCACGCCTGAAGAGTCAGAAGGCGTTATAGAAGTGCCCGTCAAGCTTTCCACAAGAGGAATGGTTGAAGGAGATATAGTTGTTGTTTTCGAGAATATCTACGACAGAGCAACGGAAGAAGAGATCGAGACCGGTGTGCAGACATCAGATGTTGAGATTGCAAGACATAACGATCTTAACTGCACTGATCAGAGCATCACGGTTAAGAACCTGCCGAGTACAGGCGAGGAGATCTCAGAGCATGTCATGCTCGCAGCCGTTATCGCGCTTGCCGGCGCATTAGGTGTCACGGTATTCATCTCAAAGGGAAGGAGGACACAAGGTAAGTGAGAAGTAAGGTCAGCGTGGCAGGACTTGTGATCTGTCTGATGTTATCTTTGGGAGGTCTTATATATATCGTTAAGGAACCTTGCAAGACATTGATAAGAGAACATATAACCAAGAATGTAGTTGAGGATTATATGGAAGGGGATATCCCGTCTGAGATCCAAGTGCCTGCCACTGACCTTTTGGCGATCAATGGAGAAGAAGACCTTGATATGTCTTCTTTTGAAAATGAGACACTTCATCTGGCAGGAGTACTGGAGATACCTTCGATAGAAGTGTTAGAGCCCTGCTATATAGAGTGTGACAGAGTGGCTTTAAGATACGGAGTCTGCATATGGCCTGATTCAGTTATGCCGGGAGACAAAGGCAACAGTACTATATTAGGTCACAGGAACAGACATCTTAATACGATATTTTGCAGGCTCCAGGAGATAGAGGTGGGTGCGCAAGTCCATTTTACCCGGGTATCGGGAGAAGTATTGGATTTTGAAGTAACAGATACACTTAATGCAGCACCCTGTGATATAGAAGGGCTCATTGCAGCAAGTGCCAGCAAAATGCCCCGATTAACAATAGTAACCTGCGCCACTGAACTCGGCGCAGGTTACCGTTTTGTTGCTGTTTGTGATCTGTGTGATTAGAGGCTTGCTCTATGCCTGATGCCGAGTTCTTCTGCGATGGCAAAGAATGCCTTCCTTGAATTTACGATAGTAGATTCAGATACGCAGAATGCGAGACGGCAGTATCCGGGATAAGCGAAGGAAGAACCCTTAACGAGAAGGAGATTCTTGGATGCGCAAACCTTGGCAAACTCGTTATCGTCAAGCCCCTCAGGTGTGTTCATGAAGATATACAGAGCGCCGTTGGGCTTAACTGCATCGAAGCCTGCATCAATGATGTTGGAATAAAGAAGGTTTCTTCTATGCTCGTAGTTTGCAACATCGACCTTAGCATTAAGTGCCTTCTCGATAACCTTCTGCCAGATAGCAGGAGCATTAACGCTTCCGAGTGTACGGTTGGAGATTGCTATTGCAGCAGTAAGATCTTCGTAGTCCTCGTGGTTAGGGGATACGAGAGCATAACCGATACGCTCACCGGGGAGTGATAAGGACTTACTCCATGAGAAGCAAACGATAAGGTTCTTGATGTACTTAAGTGCGCAGGGAACCTCGATGCCGTCGTATGCAAGATCGATATAAGGCTCATCGGAGATCACATGGATAACATGATCCTTGCTAAGGAGCATATCGTTAATTGCCGTAAGCATCTCCTCTGAATAAACAACACCTGAAGGATTGTTAGGTGAGTTGATGATGATGGCCTTGGTCTTTGACGTGATAGCATCTGAGATCCTGTCTATTACAGGCATGAACTTATCGTCTGTAGGAACAATAACCGGAACGCCGCCGTGGTTCTTGATATAGCCAGTGTACTCCATGAAGAAAGGAGCAAGTACGATAACTTCATCTTCGGGATCTAAGATGGAGTGCAATACATCGTTCATTGCAGCTGCAGCACCGACCGTCATGCAGAGAGCCCCGCTTGAGATCTCTAAACCGGATTCAGCAGACTTCTTGGAAGCGATCGCAGCTCTTGTTGATTCGTAGCCGTTGTTGCTCATGTAGCCGTGCATGCCGGGAGTAGGGTTGTTTGCAAGTTCTGCCAAAGCCTCTGTTACTTCTTTGGGAGGCTCTAAGTCAGGGTTACCTATGGAGAAGTCGAATACGTTGTCGTCACCGTAGATAGCCTTAAGTCTCTTGCCCTCTTCGAACATCTTGCGGATCTCTGAACCGCCGGCTAACTGTTGCTTGATAGATCTGGAAATCATGTGTCACCTCAATAGATTGGATTTTTGAGTCTGTTTATAAAGAACCTCTCAGAAAGTGCCTTCTCGAATGCTCTCGTCTGGAAGCGGGAGAAACCGGAATTCTTGAACTCTTCGATGAGCTCAGGGGTCTCGATCTTCTCGCAGATGACGGTGAAGCCGAGCTTTGCTGCAAGGTCTGTCAAATTCTCAAGGATTATCCTACTCCTTGAGTTCGTAAAATTCAATTTCTCGCAGTGCAGCTTTACGCTGTCTATGGGAAGCGCGCCTAATAATCCCGAAGCGTTATAGCTCATGTCGAAGTCGTCGATCGTCAGACTGATGCCTGCAAGCTTGAGCTTGGCAGCGGCATTCTCCAGGATCTTGACCTCCTGCTCGGCAGCAGGGATCTTGAATTCGATACCGAAGCTTCCTGCGGGGACATTGTATTTGTTATATGTATCGATGATCTTGCCTACAACGACATCGTCTGACAGGCTCGCATAGGAGATGTTGCAGGTAATAGGTACAAGGGGAGTGCCTTCTTCCATCTGCTTTGAGATGAACAGGCAGGTCTTGTCAAGGATATAAAGGTCGAGCTTGGTAATAAGTCCGTCTGATCCTGCAGCATCGATGAATCTCGAAGGGATGATTATAGAACCGTCCTTGACCCATCTTGCAAGTGCTTCTGCGGCGATTATCTTGTTCTCTCCGTCCTTCGATTCAATGACAGGCTGATAGTAAACGATAAACATATCGTTCAGAAGGTCCTTCTCCATATTGAGGATGAACTCCGGACTTATTACCGGACTTACATCTTCGAGGACAGGCCAGATGACATAGTCTTTGTTCGAATGCCTTGCGGATGTAAGACATCTTGAAGCGTTGTTCATGGCAACATGGCCGTTAACATAGCTGTTATCGATATAGACGATACCTGCTCTTGCAGATACGCTGTGAACATAGTTGTCGTTGTTGTAACGGATCTCGATCTTAACGCCTGCGATGAAATCGGTGAAATCCTTGAGCCTTTCTGACTTCATGTAGATAGCGAAGTTGTCACCGCCGATCTGTGCAGCGAATTCTCCGTCTTCCGGATTAACGAGCTCATTGAGTTTCTTTGCGAATTCAGTGATGAGCATACCTGCAACATCGCCGCCGAAGAAACGGTTTATCCTCGAGCTCTGCTTGATGTTGAAGTAAGAGAAGAAGTATTCGTTATCTCTTATCTCAGAAGAGGTGATCTCGTTTAATCTCTTTATCAGGTAATTGAGATTCGGGATACCCGATAAGGGTTCGTAGAACCTGATATAGTACAAGACCTCTATCGTGTAACGGTAAGCGAGATAGAGATCAACGCTGGTGGAAAAACATTTAAATGCTTCCTGCTGCGTTGGGGTAAGCTCGGGTGAGTATTTCTTGAAGAAGAACCTGACTACGCTCTTTATATCGCCGTTGATGTCACGAGAGACTTCATTGTATTCGGGATCGGGTTCGTAAGAACTGATGTAAGATATCTGCTTCTTGGTCAGAACACCTGCCGTATAGATAAAGTGTTCTATCTTGCAGACATTTAAGCTTTCCGCATATTTGGCAAATTCATTGCTCGTAAAAACATTGCCGTCGTATTCCTTAAGACTGTCGTAGAATTCGGCAAACTCTTTATACCTTTCGTCCATGTAATCACTCCAATGTCAAAGATGACTCCTAAATAATAAAGGGCGTAATGCCAACTTTCAATATAAAGAATGAACAAAAGAAAGAGTAAATTAATAGAGGTGAAGTACAAATGAAAAGTGTTGAAATCGGTAAGATCGCAGAAGCTGCGGTCGAATCTCAGATGAAACAGGAAGGGTATCGGCTGGTGTGCAAAAACTATGCCGTACATAATGTCGGAGAGTTGGATCTTGTTTTCGAGAAAGACGAAGATATCTATGTCGTGGAAGTGAGATCGAGGTCTAATAAAGGACCTTATCCCACATCGGCAGAGACGGTTACTCCGGCAAAGCAGCGCAAGATATTTAAATGCACCGGATATATGCTCAGACATTACGGTTTCGAAGACAGAAATGTTGTATTTTTGATAGGGCAGGTAACGCATAACAAGGACTGCTTAGTACAAAATGTAGAAATTATACCTTTTTAAGAAACCACAATGAAAAATGATTGCCTAGAAATTGCATTTTAAATATAATTACTACGGTCTTAAGGCGGTTTATGTCAATTTACTGCAAGATTACCACTACAGAATTTCATTTTCAGAAAGAAGGCTCATGATGAAGAGTTATAAGGAAATGTCTGCACAAGAGCTTGAGCAGCAAAGGCAGGAGCTTATGAAGCTCTACGAGGAATACAAGGCTATGGATCTGTCACTCGATATGACAAGAGGTAAGCCTTCTCCCGAGCAGCTTGACATGACTAACCACATGTACGATTCGCTTTCCGATAGCGGCTTTAAGTCCTGCAAGAACGAGGATGTCCGTAACTACGGTGTTCCTGCCGGTATCGAAGACATCAGAAAGGTCTTTGGCGATATCCTCGGCACAGACAAGGACAATATCTTTATGGGTAATTCTTCATCTCTCAACCAGATGTTTGACGGCATCATGAGAGCTATGGTATTCGGTGAAGTCGATTCACCCAAGCCCTGGGCTCAGGTTGAAGGCAGAAAGTGGCTTTGCCCCGCACCCGGATATGACCGTCACTTCAGAGTAACCGAGAAGCTCGGCTTTGAGCTCATCGCAGTTCCCATGACAGATAACGGCCCCGATATGGACGAAGTTGAAGAGCTCGTTAAGGACGAGAAGGTATTGGGTATCTGGTGCGTTCCCTGCTACAGCAATCCTGACGGGATCGTTTATTCCGAAGATACATGCAAGAGACTTGCAAACATGAAGACAGGCGCAAAGGATTTCAGGATATTCTGGGATAACGCTTATGTCGTTCATCACCTCGCTGAAGACGAGAATGAGTGGGGAACTATCCCTGATATGCTCTCTCTTTGTTTAGAGGCAGGCAATGCAAACAGAGTCTATGAATTCGCATCATCTTCCAAGATAACATTCGCAGGCGGCGGAATCTCATGCTTTGCAACAAACAAGGACAATATGGACTATGCCAAGAAGATCCTTTCCGTTCAGGCTATCTGCACTAATAAGGTAAACCAGTTGGCTCACGCAAGATTCCTTCCGGACCTTGCAGCAGTTAAGGAACATATGAAGAAGCACGCTGCGATCTTAAGACCTAAGTTTGCAGCAGTAAGCGGCGTCCTTACTGAAGAGCTCGGTGAACAGGATCTCTGGCACTGGACAGATCCCAAGGGCGGATACTTCATCAACTTCT
Source organism: Saccharofermentans sp. (assembly GCA_024685135.1). Classification (GTDB taxonomy): domain Bacteria; phylum Bacillota; class Clostridia; order Saccharofermentanales; family Saccharofermentanaceae; genus Saccharofermentans. The sequence continues at coordinate 19,996 of JAIKWA010000050.1, read as the reverse complement.
ATTGCATGCCCGGAACAGCTACAAATATCGTTTCCATGTGTAAGGAAGCAGGCGTTGCTCTTACACCTGCAGGCGCAAGCTTCCCTTACGGTAAGGACCCTGACGATCAGAGCATCAGACTCTCTCCTTCGTTCCCGCCTGTAGAAGACCTTCTCAAGGCCACCAAGATCCTTACTATCTGTGCTAAAATAACAGCTATCGACAAATTACTTGAGGTGTGATCATGAAAGACATTTACGAGAGCCCGCTTAATTCCAGATATGCCAGCAAGCAGATGCAGTACATCTTCTCTCCTGACAAGAAGTTCAAGACATGGAGAAGACTCTGGATCGCACTTGCAGAATCCGAGATGGAGCTCGGTCTTAATATTACTCAGGCCCAGATAGATGAGCTCAAGGCTCATGCAGACGATATCAATTACGATGTCGCAGCTGAGGAAGAGAAGAAGAGAAGACATGACGTTATGAGCCATGTTTATGCTTACGGCGTTCAGTGCCCTTCAGCTAAGGGTATCATCCACCTCGGTGCAACTTCATGCTACGTAGGTGACAATACCGATATCATCATCATGAGAGAGGGCTTAGAGCTCGTTCGTAAGAGACTCGTTGTAGTTATCAATGAGCTCGCTAAGTTCGCAGATAAGTACAAGGATACTCCGACTTTGGGCTTCACTCACTTCCAGCCCGCACAGCTCGTTACGGTTGGTAAGCGTGCATCTTTATGGCTTCAGGATCTTACATTCGATCTTGAGGAAGTAGTTCATGTCTCAGAGGGCTTAAAGCTCCTCGGCTGCAAGGGTACGACAGGTACACAGGCAAGCTTCCTCGAGCTGTTCAAGGGCGACCACGCAAAGTGCGTCGAGCTCGACAAGAAGATCTGCGCTAAGATGGGCTTTAAGGATTCTTACTATGTATCCGGCCAGACATATTCACGTAAGGTTGACTCAATGGTGCTTAATGCACTCTGCGGCATCGCTCAGAGCGCACACAAGTTCTCCAACGATATAAGACTTCTCCAGCATCTCAAGGAGATCGAGGAGCCCTTCGAGAAGGGTCAGATCGGATCTTCCGCAATGGCTTATAAGCGTAACCCCATGAGATCTGAGAGAATAGCATCTCTTGCAAGATACGTTATCTCTGCAGCAACATCTCCCATGATGACAGCTTCAGAGCAGTGGTTTGAGAGAACCTTAGATGACTCTGCAAACAAGAGGATCTCAGTACCTGAGGCATTCCTCGCTATCGATGCCATCTTAGGTATCTATGCAAACATCGCTGACGGTCTTGTCGTATACGAGAAGGTCATCAACAAGCACATGATGGACGAGCTTCCTTTTATGGCTACAGAGAACATCATCATGGATACTGTCGAGCTTCGCGGCGGCGACAGACAGGATCTCCACGAGAGGATCCGCGTATATTCCATGGAGGCAGGTTCAGTCGTAAAGAACGAGGGTAAGCCCAACGATCTTTTGGAGAGGATCGCAAGAGATCCCGTCTTCGGCATCAAGCTCGAGGACACTGCAAAGTTCATGGATCCCAAGCTCTACATCGGCAGATGTCCTGAGCAGGTAACCGCATTCTTAGACGAGTGTGTAAATCCTCTTCTCGAAAAGTATAAGGATGATCTTAACGTAGATTCTGTTGAACTCAAGGTATGATCTATTTCGATAACAGTGCAACTACTTTCCCTTCAGACAGGGTAAGGAGCGTAATCACAGAATATCTTAATGATGAGGTCTCGGGTAACCCGGGATCTCTTCACACGTTGGGGGTAAAAGCGGATAAGCTCTACAATGAATGCCGGGCTAATATCGCAAAGCTTCTTGGAGCATCTTCTGATGAGATCTTATTTACCTCCTGCGCTACGGAGAGCGCCAATACGGCGATCAGAGGATATGTCTCGCGGAATAAGCGCTCAGGCAATAAGATAATCTCAACAAAGACAGAGCACAAAGCAACTCTTGAATGCCTCGAATATCTTAAAGCTCAAGGCTGCGAGATCGTTTATCTTCCTGTGGACGGAAGGGGCAAGCCTGATCTTTCTGTTTTGGAAGAGGAGCTTTCCGGGGGCGATACCGCGCTCCTTTGTTTTACCATGGTAAATAACGAGACCGGCGCAGTGCTTCCTCTCAGCGAGATAGTAGAGCTTAGGAACAGAGTAAGCCGCAATACAAAGATCTATCTTGATGCCGTACAGGCACTTGGTAAGATCGGGATCGATCTGCATAAGACCGGTGTTGATATGTGTTCCTTCTCAGGTCACAAGATCCACTCCGTTAAGGGCAACGGAATCTTATATATCAAGTCCGGCGTAAATGTCGATCCTCTCATATTGGGAGGCGGCCAGCAGAAGGGCTTAAGGTCCGGCACTCAGAGCCTCGTGCTCGCAAAGGCCTTCGAGGAGGCTTTGTCTGAAGCTTGCGAGGATATTGAAGAAGCAAACAAAGTTGCATCCGGTATAAATGATTATCTAAGAGAAGAGCTTAAGGCGAGGAAGGCCGTCATATTATCACCTGACGATGCCATACCTTTTGTCCTCAATGTTTCCTTCTCAAGTTTTGAATCAGAGACCATGCTGCATTGCCTCGAGATGTATGAGGTATATGTTTCAACGGTCTCAGCATGTTCATCCAAAGCAAAGAAGGTATCTTATGTGCTCCTCGAATGCGGAGTGGACCGTAAGATCGCTTCTAATGCTGTAAGACTCAGCTTCTCGCGTTATAATACTATGGAAGAAGCAAGAGAGTTCATTAAGATCTTAGACGAGATCTACGATAAGTATCTGATAATACACTGATATACAAGAGGTAAATAATGTCTAATATACTGCTTGCCAGAATGGGTGAGATCACCCTCAAGGGTTTAAACAGAGGTTCTTTTGAGATCCAGCTCAAGTCCAATCTTAAGTACCGTTTGAAGAAGTTCGGTGATCTTAAGATATACCAGACTCAGAGCCGTATCTGGATCGAGCCTAAGGATGAGAGCAATCCTTACTTTGCGACCGAGAGTGATGCAAAAGAGATAATGAAGGCCGTAACACAGGTCTTCGGTATCGTATCCGTAAGCCTTGCAAGGAAGTTCGAAGGCGGCTTCGATGAAGTCGTGGAGAACGCCAAGGCTTATGTAACTGAGCTTCTTGCAAACAACCCGGATTATAAGACCTTCAAGGTCGATTCCAAGCGCGGCAATAAAGCTTTCCCCATGAATTCTCCAGAGATCTGTGCAGAGCTCGGTTATCAGATACTCGAGAATTTTCCGCAGCTTACAGTTAACGTAAAGAAGCCTGATTTTATCCTCAATGTTGAGATCAGGGACTATAACTATATCTACTCAGGTAAGATGATGGCTCACAGAGGTCTTCCCGTCGGTACTTCAGGCAAGGGAATGCTCCTTCTGTCAGGCGGTATCGACAGCCCCGTTGCAGGCTTTATGATGGCTTCAAGAGGTATGCCTCTCGATGCCGTATATTTCCACTCTTATCCCTATACGAGCGAGCAGGCAATGGACAAGGTAAAAGACCTTGCAAAGATCGTTGCAGGCTTCTCCGGACGCATGACTTTGCATGTTGTAAACTTCACTCAGATCCAGCTCGACATGTATAAGAACTCTCCCCAGGATATGCTTACGATCACAATGAGAAGAGTCATGTTCCAGATCGCCGAGCGCCTTGCAGAGAAGAACAACTGCAAGTGCCTTATAACGGGTGAGAGCTTAGGTCAGGTAGCATCCCAGACATTAGAAGCGATACAGGCTACAAATGCAGTATGCAAGATGCCTGTCTTAAGACCTCTTATCGGTATGGATAAGCAGGCTACATGCGATATCTCAAGACAGATAGGTGCCTTCGAGACATCCATCCTTCCTTATGAGGATTGCTGCACGATCTTCGTTGCAAAGCACCCCAAGACTCACCCTCATCCCGAGGACGTGATCGAGGCCGAGAAGAACCTCGATATCGAAGCAATGGTTGAAGCCGGCGTAAACGGCACCGAAGACATCATCATCGAGGCATTTGACTGACATGAACATCGGCAAACTTACAGATGAGCAGTTAGAGGATCTCGTCCTCTCAAGATTGCCAAAGCTATCCGAGAACACCTTATCAGGAGCGGGTATCGGAGCTGACTGCGCATGGGTAAAGGTAGGGGAGAACTTGATGGTTACTTCCTCTGATCCCATCACTGCGGGCGGCGCAAAGGCGGGCACTCTTGCTATCCATGTCTCCTGTAATGACATTGCCGCTTGCGGTATACACCCCACGGGAATACTTATCGTAATAATCGCTCCTCCTTCGGCAAGCGAAGAAGATATCAAGGATATCGTCGTTCAGGCGAGTGACGAAGCAAAGGCTTTAGGCGTTGATATTGTCGGCGGACATACCGAAGTGTCAGGTGCGGTAAATAACTTCATCGTCATATCCACGGCTTACGGAATAGCAGCAAAGGGCTGCTCAGTCCCTCTTGGCAAGGCAATGCCGGGAGATAAGCTCATCCTCACAAAGACCGCTGCAATAGAGGGCACTTATATAGTTGCCAACGAGCATGCCGATAAGATAAGAGGCAAGGTGAGTGAAGAACATATCACCGAGGCTCTGGGCTATTCTGAGCTCATATCCGTTGTTAAGGAAGGAAGCCTGTGCGGAAAACTTAAGTCTTCTACCGGTAAAGTAAGAGAAGACGGATTCTTCTATTCAGCAGTAGATCTCATGCACGATGTTACAGAAGGCGGCGTGTTCGGTGCGGCTTTTGAGATGGCTGACTTCTCTAATTGCGGCGTCGTATTAGACAAGAGCAAGGTTCCTTTTACGGAGTGCTCAAGAGCTATCTGCTCTGCGCTTGATCTCGATCCCTTCCGTCTCATATCTTCAGGCGCTCTCATGATCGCCACCCCTGAAGCAGACAGGATAATCTCCAATCTTAAGTTAAACGGCGTAGAGGCATGTGTGATAGGTGAGTTTACGGATTCGGGCAGGAAGGAATATATAGATCTTGACGGTAAGATAAAGATCCTGCCTCCGCCTGCGGCTGACGAGATCTATAAGGTCTGAAACTTAGTTTGTAGTGCCTTTTGTCAGTTTACTAAATAGCTTTTTTATATTAGAATATTCGGCGTCAGATTTTATATCCCTAAGGAGGATTATCCGTAATGTACGACTATATCAAGAATGAAGATCCTGAAGTTTATTCAGCTATTTGGCAGGAGATCGGACGTCAGCGTGACAAGATCGAGCTCATCGCTTCCGAGAACGTAGTTTCCGAAGCAGTTCTCGAGGCAGCAGGTTCACCTCTTACAAACAAGTATGCAGAAGGCTATCCGGGAAAGCGTTATTACGGCGGATGCGAGTATGTTGATATCGTTGAGCAGCTCGCTATAGACAGAGCTAAGCAGCTCTTCGGTGCTGAGCATGTAAATGTACAGCCCCACTCAGGCGCTCAGGCTAACACAGCAGTTTACTTTGCTATCCTTGACCCCGGTGATACGATCTTAGGTCTTGACCTCTCACACGGCGGTCACCTTACACACGGTATGAAGATCAATGTTTCCGGTAAGACATATCACTCAGAATTCTACACAGTAGATCCCGAGACACAGACACTTAACTACGATGCTATCTTAGAGAAGGCAAAGGAGTGCAAGCCTAAGGTTATCGTTGCCGGTGCTTCTGCTTACCCCAGGATCATCGACTTCAAGAAGTTCAGGCAGATCGCTGACGAAGTTGGCGCATACCTCTTCGTAGATATGGCTCATATCGCAGGTCTCGTAGCAGCAGGACTTCACCCCAATCCGGTTCCTTATGCTGACTTCGTTACCACAACAACACATAAGACATTAAGAGGACCCCGTGGCGGTATCATCATGTGCAAGGAGGAATATGCTAAGAAGATCAATTCCGCAGTATTCCCCGGCCAGCAGGGCGGCCCTCTCATGCACATCATCGCTGCTAAGGCAGTTGCTTTCAAGGAAGCACTTTCACCTGAGTTCAGAGAGTATGCAAACAATATCGTTAAGAACGCAAAGGCAATGAGCGAGCAGCTCTTAAGCCGTGGCGTTAACCTTGTATCAGGTGGTACCGATAACCACCTCATGCTCATCGACTTGAGAGGTACAGGCGTTTCCGGTAAGGATCTCCAGGAGAGACTCGACGATTGCAACATCACTGCAAACAAGAACACGATCCCCTTCGATCCCGAGAAGGCTACTATCACATCAGGCGTACGTATCGGTACACCTGCCATCACAACAAGAGGCTTTAACGAAGACGACTGCAGAGTTGTTGCTGATTGCATCGCTGACTGCATCTTCGATTATGAGAATAAGAAGGCTGACGTTATCGCAAGAGTTAAGGCTCTTACAGATAAGTACCCTCTTTATCCTGAGATGAAGTGAGTTTAAGAGACGATAAGACAGATACACCTTTAGCCTACAGGATGTCTCCAAGGACTTTGGATGAATATTCCGGTCAGGAGCACATCGTAGGCGAAGGCAGATTACTGAGGCGAATGATCGAGGCGGACAGGCTGTCCTCAATCATTTTATATGGTCCGCCGGGAGTCGGTAAGACCGCTCTTGCAAGGGTTATAGCCAATTCCACGAGCTCGAGGTTCGTTAGGCTCAATGCCGTAACATCCGGCGTTGCTGATATAAAGACGGTTACATCTGACGCGTCCAATCCCCTGATATCAGAAGGGAAGAAGACTGTCCTTTTCATCGATGAGATCCACAGGTTCAATAAGCTCCAGCAGGATGCGCTCCTGCCCTTTGTTGAAGACGGAACTGTAATCCTCATCGGTGCGACAACGGAGAATCCCTTCTTCGAGGTCAACAAGGCTCTCGTATCAAGATCCACTGTGTTCCAGCTTAAGCCTCTTGAAGCGCCCGACATAGCAAAGGTGCTCCATAACGCGATAACGGACACTGAGCGCGGCTACGGCAATATGGATGTTGAAGTCTCGGATGAGACACTTCTCAAGATCGCTGAATCCTCCAACGGAGACTGCAGGACGGCTCTTAATTCATTGGAGCTCGCAGTGATAACGACTGCACCTTCAGCAACGGGCTCTATCCATATAACGGACGAGATAATGAAGGAATGCATGCAGAACCGCAAGGTCCTTTTCGACAAGGACGGCGAGGCGCATTACGACAATATCTCCGCCATGATCAAATCCATGAGAGGCTCTGATCCCGATGCGGCGATCCTCTATCTTGCAAGGGCGCTTAAGGCCGGTGAGGATATTGAATTCCTGGCAAGGAGGATCATGATCTGCGCATCCGAGGACGTCGGTCTTGCAAATCCCAATGCTCTGCTTATAGCTGTTGCAGCATACGATTGCGCAAGGGCAGTAGGTATGCCCGAAGCCCGTATCCCTCTTGCCGAGGCCTGCATAACGGTAGCGGCTTCCCCTAAGTCCAATGCTTCTTATCTTGCGATAGATAAGGCTTTGGCCGATGTCGAAAACACTGACACCGGCGTAGTCCCCATGCACTTAAGGAACGCTCCCGTCAAGGGGATGGAGGATCTCGGATACCATCAGGGATATAAGTATCCGCACGATTTCCCGGATCACATCACGCCTCAGCAGTACATGACGGATAAGACTTTGGGAAGGCAATACTACGAGCCTACCCATATCGGCTACGAGGATAAGATCGCAGCATATATAGAATTTGTGAGGAAACATACATGAAGAAACTCCTGGCTTTGATCACCACGATTACAATGCTCACGCTTTGCATCACATCTTGCTCAAATATACCGCTCACAGGTATGGATATCGAAGATCCCGTAACGATGGAGCAGCTCAATACCACAGGCGAATATGTCTCAAGAGGCTTTATAGAGAGCATCTTTACCGATAACGAAGAGATGTTTAACGCTTGCTATCCCGACGGCTTTATAGACAGCATCAACAGCGAGTCTGATGTTCCCGTATTCGAGGAATTCAAAGCTGCAATGAATGTAGACGGTGAGTTCTTAGGCACGATGTTCGAGGCCTTCAATAACTATACCGAAGAAGAGGGCTACGACGAGGCCGGTATGAGAACGAGCATCTCCTTCATCACAGGTATTCCCGAAGAGGAGATCGAAGCTCTTGAGATAGATAAGGTCAAGGTATACTTCAAGGACAGCGAGGGCAATGCCGCTCAGAGCATATATTTCCTCGTCTATTCTTATCAGGGTGAATGGTACATGTATAATGTCCAGAACGAAGATGCGGAGTTTAAGAACTGATGAGATTCGTTATCCAGTGTGTAACTGAAGCATCTGTCACAATAGAAGGCAAGGTCTCAGGCTCTATAGATAAGGGCTATGTGGTGCTTGCGGGCGTAGGCGAAGGCGACGATGAGAAGATTGCAGACAAGCTCATCGATAAGATGCTCAAGCTCCGCATATTCAAGGACGAGAACGACAAGACCAATCTTAATCTCGAGCAGGTGGATGGCGGCATACTCATAGTCTCGCAGTTTACTTTATATGCAGATTGCAGGAAGGGTAACCGCCCGAGCTTCGTAAATGCGATGGAGCCCAAAAGGGCAGAAGAACTCTATAACTACATCGTTTCCGAGCTTAAGAGCAGATGCCCTGATGTTCAGACAGGCGAGTTCGGAGCTGACATGAAGGTGTCTCTTGTAAACGACGGACCGTTTACTATCGTGCTCGATTCTAAAGATCTTTTATGAGCGATAACATTTCCGTAATCTATTGTTAATTTTATTATTCAAGAATAAATGATAAACTATAGGGGTTAAATACTAATTATCAGTCAGGAGACTCAATAATGCCCAATTCAAACGGTTATGGCGACGGAGGAAGTGGAGAGATCTTAAGCTGCTCTTTTTGCGGCAAGTCTGAATATGAAGTCCCGCGTCTTTTCTCCGGTGCCGGTTGTTATATCTGCATTGATTGTATTAGGACTGCATACGGCATAGTTGCTGAAGAGGAGAAGGTCAGCAAGAAGCGTAAGCTGAGCACTTACAAGCCCAAGAAGCTCGTTACTCCTCATCAGATCAAGGACAGCCTCGATCAGTACGTTGTAGGTCAGGACGAAGCAAAGATCGCTTTGTCGGTTGCCGTTTATAATCACTATAAGAGAGTTTATTCCGATCTTCCTTCGGACGATACGGAGATCCAGAAGAGTAATATACTCCTTTTGGGACCTACGGGTTCCGGTAAGACTTTGCTTGCTCAGACACTTGCAAGAGTACTCAATGTACCTTTTGCGGTAGCTGATGCCACAAGCCTTACTCAGGCAGGTTACGTAGGTGAAGATGTTGAGAACATCCTCTTAAACCTCATCATTGCAGCTGATTACGACATCGAGCGTGCCCAGGTGGGTATCGTTTATATCGACGAGATCGATAAGATCGCCAAGAAGTCCGAGAATGTCTCTATCACAAGAGACGTAAGCGGTGAAGGCGTACAACAGGCACTCCTCAAGATCCTTGAGAGTACTGTAGCAAACGTTCCTCCCAAGGGCGGCAGAAAGCATCCTAACGAAGAGTGCATCAAGATCGATACGACAAACATCCTCTTTATCTGCGGCGGTGCTTTCGACGGTCTCGACGAGATCATCGCAGGAAGAGTCGAATCCAGACAGTTCGGTTTTGATGCTGATGTTAAGGCTAAGTCCGATATGCATTCCGGTGCTTTTTATCACTCAGTTAAGCCCGACGATCTCATGAAGTTCGGTCTTATCCCTGAGTTCATAGGTCGTATCCCGGTTACGGTAGCTCTCGATAAGCTCATGACAGAGGACCTCGTAAGAGTAATGACAGAGCCTAAGAACGCCATCATCAAGCAGTACAAGAAGATGCTCAAGATGGATGATGTTGATCTTGTTTTCGAGCCTGATGCCATCACTGCGATCGCAGAGAAGGCCATTAGCCAGAATACAGGTGCAAGAGGACTGCGCTCCATCATCGAATCTACGATGAGAAGCGTTATGTTCGATATCCCGTCACAGACGGATGTCAAGACTTGCATAATCAAGAAGGAATGTATTACAGAAGGCAAGGTGCCCGTACTCATCTACAAGAACGGTTCTTCAGAGAAGAAGTCCGGCAAGAATGAAGGTGTGGGCGAGAACGCCGGCTGATAGCAAAGGAGGAATTACTTATGGCAGAATCTTATAACATTTGTCTTGATATCGGCGGTACCAAGATCCTTGGTGTTGTCTTCAACAGCAAGAAGGAGATCATCTATCGTCTCAAGAAGAAGACCAAGGCCGGCGGGGATTCCTCACAGAATGTAGAAGAAGTTATCGTCAGCGTAGTTAAGGAGCTCATCGCCGAATCCGGAATCAAGAAGAGCCAGATCAACGCTATCGCAGCAGGCGCTCCCGGCGTTATCAATCAGAAGACGGGTGTAGTATTGTTCTCACCCAATCTCCCTTGGAGAAACTACAATATCAGGAAGCCTATCGAGGAAGAATTCGGTGCACCTTTCTATATCGGCAACGATGTAAACGTAGGTGTCCTCGGTGAATACAAGTACGGTGCTGCAAAGGGCTATAAGAATGTCGTCGGTCTGTTCGTCGGAACAGGTATGGGCGGCGGCCTTATACTCAACGGTAAGCTCTTTACGGGTAACGAGTTCAAGGCGGCAGAATACGGTCACATGATCCTCGATCCCGAGGGACCTCTTTGTAACTGCGGTCAGAGAGGATGCCTTGAGGCTTTCTCAAGTAAGCAGGGCATGAGCTCTTACATTCGCCAGCAGGTAGCAAGAGGCAGAGAGTCCATCTTAGGCGAAGCTGTTCAGGGCGGCGTATTCAAGTCCAAGCTCTTGAAGCAGGCTTTAGCCGAGAACGAGCCTGTTGCAACAGAAGCAGTAGACAGAGCCTGCCACTATCTTGCAATAGCATCAGGTAACCTCGTTAACACCTTCTCTCCCGACGTTGTCGTTTACGGCGGCGGCGTTATCGAAGCAGTAGGTGATTACTTCCTCGAGAAGATCTTATCTGAAGTAGACAAGTACTGCATGCCTTCCATCAGAGAGACTGTCGATTTTAAGAAGGCTGCTTTAGGCGATGACTCCATCCTCTATGGCGCTCTGTCTATGATCGACAAGGCATAGATCAGAGCTTTACGTCAACAAAGCAGATCCCCAAAGTTTGATAGAGACTTTGGGGATCTTTGTTATCTATAGCAGGAACAGGACAAAATCGTAATAATAGTGATTATATGCTTTATTATTTATGATATAATTAATCGTTTAATAATAGCTTTGAAAGAAGGTCAGATCGTATTTATGGCAAGAATCGATGATATAAGCAAAACTTTCGAGCCCAATGAGGCCGAACCGCGTTTATATAATAATTGGATGAGCAAGGGTTATTTCAAGCCCTCAGATGACAAGTCAAAGAAGCCTTTCAGCATTGTTATGCCCCCGCCGAACATCACGGGTCAGCTCCATATGGGACACGCCCTTGATAATACATTGCAGGATATCCTTACACGTTTCAAGAGAATGAACGGTTATGCTGCTTTATGGGTACCGGGCACGGACCATGCATCTATCGCTACTGAGGCCAAGATCGTTGAGCAGATGCGTAAGGAAGGCATCTTCAAGGAAGATATCGGAAGAGAGAAGTTCCTTGAGAGAGCCTGGGATTGGAAGGCTCAGTATGGCGGCAGGATCGTAGAGCAGCTCAAGAAGATGGGTTCTTCCTGCGACTGGTCAAGAGAGCGCTTCACAATGGATGAAGGTTGCTCAGAAGCTGTTAAGGACGTATTCGTTAAGTACTACGAGCAGGGCCTTATCTACAGAGGTGAGAGGATCATCAACTGGTGCCCTCACTGCCTTACTTCTATCTCCAATGCAGAGGTTGAATACGAGGATCAGGCAGGTCACTTCTGGCATTTAAGATATCCCCTGGAAGACGGTTCGGGCTATGTTGAGCTTGCCACAACAAGACCTGAGACACTCCTGGGTGATACTGCTGTTGCAGTTAACCCTAAGGATGAGAGATATAAGGACATCGTAGGCAAAATGCTCATTCTTCCTCTCGTTGGCAGGAAGATCCCCGTTGTTGCAGACGATTATGTTGATATCGAATTCGGTACAGGTGTCGTTAAGATCACACCTGCACATGACCCCAACGACTTCGAGGTAGGACAGCGTCACGGTCTCGAGGTTATCACGGTTCTTACAGAGGATGCCAAGATCACTGAAGACTATCCCAAGTATGCCGGTATGGATCGTTACGAAGCAAGAGAAGCTATCGTTAAGGATCTCGAAGAGGGCGGATTCCTCATCAAGACAGAAGACTATAACCACAATGTAGGTACATGCTACCGTTGCGGTACTACAATAGAGCCCCGTGTATCACTCCAGTGGTTCGTTAAGATGGAAGAGCTTGCAAAGCCCGCCATCGAAGCAGTTAAGGACGGACGGATCAGATTCGTTCCGGAGAGGTTCAACAAGAACTACTTCAACTGGATGGAGGATATCCGTGACTGGTGTATCTCCAGACAGCTCTGGTGGGGACACAGGATCCCTGCATTCTACTGCGACGACTGTGGTGAGATCGTTGTAACCAAGGACGAGACAGCAGTTTGCCCCAAGTGCGGCAAGCCCATGCGTCAGGATCCCGATACACTCGATACATGGTTCTCATCAGCTCTCTGGCCTTTCTCTACTTTAGGCTGGCCTGAAGATACTGAAGATCTCAAGAGATTCTATCCTACGGATACACTCGTAACAGGTTATGACATCATCACATTCTGGGTATCCAGGATGATCGTTGCCGGTATGGCACATATGGATGAGGAGCCCTTCAGAGATGTTCTTATCCACGGTCTCGTAAGAGATTCACAGGGCAGGAAGATGAGTAAGTCTTTGGGCAACGGTATCGATCCTCTCGAGATCATCGACAAGAGCGGTGCTGATGCGCTTAGATATGCTCTCGTTACCGGTAATGCTCCCGGTAACGATCAGAGATTCCAGGAAGACAAGATCACGATGGGCAGAAACCTGTCCAACAAGATCTGGAACGCAATGAGATTCGTCATCATGAACATGGAAGACGAAGTAGACTTCTCAGGCGTATCCGAGGATAAGTTCACACTCGAAGATAAGTGGATACTTACAAAACTTCACGAAGTAACGGCTGAGGTTACCGTAAACCTCAACAACTACGATTTCGGTGTTGCTCTTTCCAAGATCGTAGACTTTATCTGGGATAACTTCTGCGACTGGTATATCGAGATCTCCAAGAGCAGGCTTTTCGACAAGGAATGTCCTACAAGGCTCGAGGCTATGTACATCTTGAATTATGTATTAGGCCAGGCAATGAAGCTCCTGCATCCCTTCATGCCTTTCATCACGGAAGAGGTTTACTCAAATCTCGTACTTACTGATAAGTCTGAATCGATCATGATCTCCGACTGGCCCGACGCAGACAAGATCTATTCTTCTCCTGCTGACAGCGAGATGATGGAGACCTTGATGGATGCAATAAGAGGTATCAGAGCCGTTCGTAAGGAGATGGATGTTGCTCCTTCACGCAAGGCGAGGATCATCGTAGTTACACCTTCTGATAAGACTGCCAAGATGTTCGTAGATGGTGGGGCTTTCCTCGCACGTCTTGCATCCGTAAGCGGACTTGAGACACAGAAGGATAAGGAAGGCATCCCCGCAACAGCAGTTGCAGCAATGTTCAAGGGTGGTGAGATCTATCTGCCTTTGGAGGATCTCATCGATATCAGCAAGGAGCTCGAGCGTCTTGCAAAGGAGAAGGACAGATTAGATGGCGAGATCAAGCGCGTTAAGGGCAAGCTCGCTAACGAGAACTTCACATCAAGAGCTCCCGAAGCCGTAGTCAATGCAGAACGCGAGAAGCAGGCAAACTACGAAGAAATGTATAACAGCATCTGCCAGAGAATCGAGATGCTTAATAAATAAGGAGGTTCTACATGGATACAACAGAATTCGGTGACAGCGCCAAGATCGCTCTGCTTCCCCAGGAAGGTGTGCATTGCTATCCGGGAAGTAAGGCAAAGATAAACAGGAACAGGATGATATCAGCAATCTGTTGCGTTGCCTTTGTCGTAGGCGCGATCCTTTGCTTCCTTAAGGCTTCCGGTAATATGGTATTTATTATCGCAGGTGCGATATTTGCTATCCTTGCAGTCTGCATGGTCCTTGTATTCTGCCAGACATTCCTGGTAGCTAAGTACAGAGTAGCAGTTGACTATAACGAGAAGTCCATCGTACTCAGATACCGTTACAGCCAGATCAAGATCCCCTTCGAGAATTTCGATGCAAGACAGGGTAAGCCTGACGAAGCAGAAGCTATGATCGATAAGAACTTCGGTTCCGGCAACAATGAATATCTCGTGTTAGACGATGTATTCCAGGATGCTTGCTATCAGACATCGGCAAACGATCTCGAGAGCCGCGAAGACTTTAACAGCCTCAAGGCTGACTGCCTTGCAATAGCTGATGCATACGGTGCAAGGAACAGCGAAGATAAGGTCAAGTTCTACTTTGAGAAGGACAAGGACGACAGGACATCAACAGGTGATGAGGACATCGATAAGATCATCGAGGATGCTCAGAATGAGAAGGGTGAGGGAGACCTCGCAAACTCAGACGAGTAATAATTGACAGATAACTTAATCTATACCGGCGAGCTCAAGTAATCTCTTGAGCTCGTTTCCTTTTATATAGCGCCATTCGCCGGTATTAAGATTACCGAGCTCAATGTTCATGAAGCGTACTCTCTTAAGCTTTACCACGCGATAACCCAGGTATTCACACATGCGTCTGATCTGTCTGTTAAGACCTTGATGCAGTATTATCCTGAAGCTTCTTTTGCTCTCAGGGATAACGGTGCAGGGGAGTGTCACTGTGCCGAGTATCGGGATACCGCCTTCCATCTTGCTCTTGAAATCAGCAGAGTAAGGCTTATCCAAAGTAACCTTATATTCCTTGTCGTGATTGTTCTCGGCGCGAAGCAGCTTGTTTACTATATCACCGTCATTGGTAAGAAGGATAAGCCCCGAGGAATTCTTATCGAGCCTTCCGATGGGGAAGATACGCATATCCATATTGAGGAAATCGATTATATTGGACGGATCTCTCTTGTCCGTTGTGCAGGTAATGCCCAGGGGCTTATTAAGAGCGATATATATCCTTGAATCTTCGGGGATCACGGCCTTGCCGTCAACTTTGACTTCGTCTCCTTCGAGCACTTTGTCGCCTGAAGAAGCAACTCTATCGTTGATCGTAACTTTGCCTTGCTCTATCAGGGTATCTGCCTGCCTTCTTGAGCAAAGACCTGTGGATGCGATGTATTTGTTGATCCTCTCGCCGGGTCTTACATCATTCCCAGACATCAATGGCCTCCGCCTTTGTAAGCGTGAAGGTGAATGTAGCACCTTCGCCGTACTTACTCTTTACGGTGATGGACTCGCCCATGTAGGTAAGAAGCTCTCTTGCGATGGAAAGGCCCAAACCTGAACCCTTCTTGCCTCTGGCTCTGTCGGCCTTGAAGAACCTGTCGAAAATATGGTCAATGTCGTATTCGTGTATGCCTTGACCTGTATCAGAAACAGATATGAATACCTTCTTCTCGGAATCGATATAGTCTGTAAGTATCGTGATCGACTTGCCCTTAGGCGTATACTTCTTGGCATTGTCCAATAAGATTACGAGGATCTGCTCAACTCGGTCGGGGTTACCCATAACGGTAGGGAGCTTGCCGTAGTTATTCTGTATGCTAAACTCGATACCCGCTTCGTGCATGACGTTCTTAAACCTGATCTCAACATTGTTTATGAGCTTATTGACATCGAAGGGGAATGTCTTGAAGGCGAGAGTCCTTGACTGGAGCTTGGAGAGCTCTAACATGTCATCGATAAGCCTTGACAGACGCATCGTCTCGCTGTAGATGATGTCGTAGTAACGCTGACGGTCTTCTTCCTTCTTTACCATGCCGTCCTGCAAAGGTTCGATGAGACCTCTGAGTGTTTGAAGCGGTGTCCTTAGCTCGTGTGAGATATTAGCTACATAGTCCTGTCTGAACTGTTCGTTCTTCTGCTGCTCGTAGATATCTCTGAAGAAGCCCGTAGCTCCTACCGGTTTGGTAGAATCGTTTGCATCGAACTTAGGGATGATAGTCGACTGGTAAGCGTATTCTCTGTGTTCGATCGAACGCTTCTGAACAGTGCCTGTCTTGATGGCTTCTTCGAAGTCTGTCCAGATCTCATCGAAGGGGATAAGCTGAAGTCTCTCTGTGAACAGATTGTTCTTGTCCGCTCTGCTGAACAGGTTCTTGATGACTTCATTGGTCGTTACGGGTTTGCACTCAGCATCAACTACGACTATACCGTCTGATATCGCATTGAAGATCTCCTGGAGCTGATTCTTCTCGGCAGTAAGACTGTCGATGGAGTGTGAGAGCTGATCTGCCAGATAGTTAAACGAGGCACCGAGCTCGCCGACTTCGCCTTTGTGGTGTTCGTCGGCCCTTAAGCTGAGATTACCCTTAGCATATTCCATCGCTATCTCATTGATGTTCTGTATAGGGATTACCATGTGCCTTACAAGGAGGAAGGCAGGGATGAGCATGACGAGGGCCGCCATAAGGGTAGAGAGCATCAGGATATTGATGTATCTGATTATGAGGCTGTTAAATATGTCGATATAAGTGACAGATACAAGATAGCAGGTAACTCCATGGAAGAGGACAGGCTGCTTAAGGGCAAGGATAGATTTATCGTATACCTCGGATTTGGCCGTTATAAACTCAAGCCCGTCATCAGTCCTCTTGAAATCACTGTTCATTATCTTATCGAGGATGATAGCCGAGCTCTCGTCTGTCAGGTTGAGGTTCTCCTGGGCGGTCTGATTTACTATAAACTGCATATCCGGGCTCATAAGATAGTAATCGTGGCCCGATGAATATGTCGTTGAGAAGAAGAAATGCATATATTCACCCGAATCAAAGAAATCGGGTGCGATCTTGAAGATGTTACTATATACGGAATCCTGATTAATCGCAGCATCCGTCTGCATCTCGACAGTAACCTGTCTGCCCGCGAAAACGAAAGCAACAGTTGCAAGGATAGCTGATGCGAGCAATGCCCATAAGATGAGCGCCATTGTCCTCTTGAGCATTGTGCTTTGAAACATTAATTTACCTCGAACTTATATCCGACACCGTAAATCGTTTGGATGCTCCATGAAGCATTATCAAGCGTAACCTTCTGTCTGATCCTCTTGATATGTGTATCAACGGTTCTTGAATCGCCGTTGTATTCAAGGCCCCATACAGTCTCTAAGATCTTCTCTCTGTTGTAGACCTGTCCGGGGTGTGAAGCCAGGAGATAGAGGATCTCAACTTCCTTGGGAGTGAAGGGTATGGATTCACCGTTGATCTTAACGGAATAGTTGTTGAGGTTGATATCGAAGCCGTCGTAGTGGAGCGTAGAAGGAGCCGTAGCTGTCTGGTCCTCGGCTCTTCTTAATACAGCCTTGATCCTGGCAATAACTTCTCTGGGTGAGAAGGGTTTAACGATATAGTCGTCCGCACCGAGCTCAAGACCTACGATCTTGTCGATCTCTTCGCCCTTGGCAGTGAGCATGATTATGGGTGTCGTGTGAGTCTTCCTTACCTCACGGCAAACATCAAGACCGCTCATCTCAGGCATCATAACGTCGAGAAGGATAAGGTCGATGTTGGAAGAAGCGACCTTCTCAAGCGATTCCTTGCCGTCATAGGCATCTATATGTGCAAAATTATCATTGTCCAGATAAAGGGCAAGTGATTCGTGTACAACCGGGTCGTCATCGCATATAAGTATTGTAGGTGTGATCATGATTATCCTAATACCTCGATTATCTCAATATGTTGTAATTATATAATAATAAGCTTTTAAGTCAAAGTAATTGTAAACCTTTATACAAAGCAAATGCACTTGATTTTTAAGTCAAAACTGATATTATCACCATATATCTAAATAGGAGGAATACTATGGTTATTAGTAGAAGAGTTCTTACCAAGATAGGCTGCGTAGCTGTTGCTGCATCAATGGTTCTTTCCGTTGCAGGCTGTTTTGGCGGTAAGGCTAAGGCCGAGGTAATTGAAGCTGCTGATGCTTTTGGTTCTGCTGTTAAGAAGGCAGATCCCGCAAAGATCATCAAGCTCACAACAGAGGAGAAGGATAGTGATTTTGCTCTTGGACTGGAAACGATCTTAAGTGATGATCTTTATACAGAAGATCAGATCGCTTTCAACAATGCTGTTGAGGGAACAATTGAGTACACTGTTGACGAAGACAGCGTAGAAGTAGACGGCGAGTCTGCTGAGTGCGACATCGTATTCACAATGGTTGACTACGAGAAGGTAATAGAAGACGGTGAGTTCGAGGATATCGACGGACTCGTTGCAGCTATCGAGGACAGCGAAGATACAATCGAGATCACATACACAGCTGAGTTCGAGTTAGACGACGAAGAGTGGCTCGTATCCAATGCTGATGATAAGGATCTTGGTAAGGTTTATGATTATCTTTCAGCAGAGCTTCCTGTTGCAGCTGCAGCTGATATCTCAGGCCTGCTCGATTACACAGACTGGTTCTACGATGATGACAACGGCACATATGCTGCATGGAACAGCTACATCGAGCTCGATCTGTGGTTCACAAGTGATATCTACAATGTAGATCCTGAAGCAAACTACATCACATATGAGGTTTACTACAACGACGGTCTCGTTTACACAAGTGAGAGCGTACCCGTTGGCGGTTCTTCTTATATTGAATTGATGTATGGTGAAGAGCAGGGCGCAACAATGACAGACGCAGGTTATATGGCTCCCGGTGATTATGAGATCATCGTTTATCTCCCTGATGGAACCTCTTGGGTCGACGAGTCTTGTGTAGTTCTCGAAGATGAAGTACCTACAACTCAGGCAACAGATCCTACAACAGATCCCAGTACCTCAGCAATGTTCGAATTCCAGGATGCTTCTTTCGAAGCTAAGTCGATCGACGCAGGTTGGTGGGATTATGCAGGAACAATGCCCGAAGATGGCGTTTTCTGCTCTGATACAGAGACTATTGCTTTCTCTATCCAGGTAGATCCTTCAGAGACTGAGGAGATCACATATAACTATTACTATTCAGAAGACGATGATATGTCTGATGAGGAAATGGCTACACCTGCATATACTGCAACAATAGCTCCTACTGTATATCCTAATACAGATACATATTATGATATCGACTACACACCTTCTGAGATGGTTCCCGGTTACTATCTGCTCGTTGTATCAGATACAAGCGAAGAGACAGCATATCTCTTTGCTGCTTGTCAGGTAGTTGAAGCTACATCAGCTGAATACTGATACCGATCACTTTAATTAGTGTGTAATGCATGGCGTCTTCATTAGAAGGCGCCATGTTTTTATTCTTCTGTCTTGCATAAAGTATCGATAACACTTTGTGATTATAGTAAGATTAGTTTTATAAACTTGAATTAAGCAGGAGGTATTTTATGGTTATCAGTAGAAAAGTCCTGACCAAGACCTTATGTGTAGCGATTTCCGCTTCAATGGTTTTCTCCGTTGCAGGTTGTCTTGGCGGCGGTAAGGCTAAGGCTGAGGTTATCGATGCAGCAGATGCTTTTGGATCTGCTGTTAAGAAAGGTATTCCTTCTAAGATCATCAAGCTCACAACTGAGGATAAAGATAGTGATTTTGCTACAGCCTTGGAAATGATCTTAAGTGATGATCTTTATACAGAAGATCAGATCGCATTTAATGATGCCGTTGAGGGAACGATTGAGTACACTGTTGACGAAGACAGCGTAGAAGTAGACGGTGAGTCTGCTGAGTGCGACATCATATTCACAATGGTTGACTATGAGAAGGTAATAGAAGACGGTGAGTTCGAGGATATCGACGGACTCGTTGCAGCTATCGAGGATTCCGATGAGACCATCGAGATCACATACACAGCTGAGTTCGAGTTAGACGACGAAGAAT